>CABRZC010000060.1 GCA_902475375.1 uncultured Collinsella sp.
CTTCGTTAAACGGGCGCTAGGGCGCCGCCCTTACACCAACATTTTCGACGCGATCGAAATCATGGATTAAAACTCCTTTGGTCAAACTAAATCGTGGGAAACGCGACAACGTCGGCGGGACGCGCCAACGTCTCGGCAATACGGTCTTGCACCTCGAGCAGGCAATCGAGCAGCAGCGGGTTAAAGGTGCCGCACTTACCGTCCAGAATCATCTGGATCGCTTCCTCGTGCGGGATAGCGTCCTTGTACACGCGCACGCTCGTCAGAGCATCGTACACGTCGGCCACCGAGACCACCTGCGCGGCAATAGGGATCTCGTCGCCCTTAAGGCCATCGGGATAACCCTTGCCGTCCCAGCGCTCGTGATGCCAACGCGCAATCTGGTACGCATATTCCATAAGCGCATTGCCGACGTGATGGCGGCCCAGCTCAAGCAACATGTCGGCACCGATCGTGGTATGCGTCTTCATAATCTCGAACTCCTCGGTCGTAAGGCGCCCGGGTTTGTTGAGAATCGCATCGTCAATCGACATCTTGCCGATATCGTGCAGCGCCGAAGCCAGGGCAATCGTGGAGCGCTCCTCATTGTCGAGGGAGATCGCGCCGCTACGCTGGACCAGACAGCCAAGCAGCAGCTCGGTCAGCTTTTCGATGTTCGTAACGTGCCTGCCGCTCTCGCCGTTGCGAAGCTCCATGACGCCGGCCATGATGTCGATGAGCATGCGACTGTTCTTGACGCGCTCGTTGTACTGCTGGGACAGCAGGTTCGTCAGGCGGCGCTGTTTGGCATATAGGCGGATGGTGTTGCTTACACGGCGGCGCACGACACGGGAGTCAAACGGGCGGTTGATATAGTCTGAGGCGCCCAGCTCGTACGCGCGCAGAACCATATCATCGGAATCTTCGCTCGAAATCATGATGACAGGCAGATTGTCACTAACCGATCGGCGCGACAGACCGGCCAGCACTTCAAAGCCGCTTATGCCCGGCATGACAATATCCAGCAGCACGAGCGACAGCTCATCGCTATAGCGGTCGACCATGTCGAGCGCCGCACGACCGTTATCGGCCTCGAGGATGCAATACTCGTCCTTGAGCATCTCGTTGAGAATGGCTCGGTTCATCTCGGAGTCATCGACAATTAGCACCGAAGGTTTTTCGCTTTGGAAGGCCTCGATGGAATCGGCATCGGTCACGACCGTACCGGCTTTTGCCTTAGCGCGGCTCAGTAACTGGACAGCACGGCCAACGCCCTCATCGACCGTCTCACCATGAATGCGAACGCCACCAACACATGCCGTCAAGCTCACGTACTCATGGCCCGGAATAATCGTGGAACGAACGGCATCGGACACCTGATGCAGGCGACGGGTGAAGTCATCGGAGGGAATATTGGGCATGACAACCACAAACTTGTCGCAGCCATAGCGCACAAGCTCGTCAGTCGAACGGATTCCGCTGCGCATGGCTGTCGCCACAGCACCGAGCGCAAGGTCGCCGGCATGACGGCCACACGTATCGTTGAAGACCCTAAAATCATCAAGGTCAATCATCGCAACGCCGGCATTCATGCGGGCGCCACGAAGCTTTTCCTCGTAATATCGGCGATTGCGCACACTCGTCAGCACGTCGGTGTAGACAAGGTCCTCTTCTGCAGCCTCTTGCTCATCGATCGGACGCACCATCAGCAGGACGCGAGGCTCGCCCTCTACCTTCAGGGGGCGCAGGCGGGCGCGGTACTCAACGCCATCGTTGAGCAGTTGCTCCGACACCTCATCGGAATCTGTCAAGGCCTCAAGACTTGCCTGGCGCAGACAAGGGCAGCGATCGCCGACGAGCAGGCAGTTAGGCTCGCTCTTAATCTGATCGGCCGACAGCAAACGTACCACGGGGTAGGTCTTCGCGACACGGGCGACCTCGGCGGCAGCCTCCTCGTCGGTTAGATTGACCTCGTGATTATTGAGCATATGGGGCCCTTTCGATAGTTTCGCATGGTAGCGGTGGGTTCCAAATGTTACAAGGGTAACACCTTGCCGATGCAGGTAAGCACGTAAATGCTGTTACATTTTTATGAGTTGGCAGACGGCGCGATTGAAGCCGCAGACGTGAGGTTTTGAGCACATTTGTTAACACGGCCGAAACGTTTGCGGATGAAGCCTGCTTTGGCTATTGCGGGCACTAGAGCCCCAGGATGCCACGGACGGCCCGGGCAGCCGCTGCCGGGCGATCGCGCAGGCCGTTGTGCGCGCCGGGAACCGTTACGAGTGGACAGTCCAAAAGCTCAGCCGCCACCCTCGTGCCCGCCTCGCGGGGCGTGCCAATCGAGAGCTCACCCAGGAGCACGGCGGCCACCGTTCTTGACGCGCGAACGCTATCCCAATCGGGAACGCAGGTCATAGTAATCCCGTATTCGTTTGCCATGAAACTGCGGCCGTTGCGCAGGGCATGCTTGGCTTCTGCCTCGGTTAACTTGGGGGCCTCAGGGTCCGAATCGCCGATGGCGCCCAGGAAGGCCCGTAATGCCCTGGAGACCTTTCCCGCGGCGATCATCTCTAGCAAAACCGGGGCCGCGCCCAGACCGGCACCCTCATCCGTCACGGCGGGTTCATGCAGGATCGCACGCGAGATTATGGTGGGGTTTGCACGGAGAAGCTCCAGCGTCACCAGCGTACCGGCACTGTGCGCGAGCACGTTTGTCGGAGCGCCAATACGCTCGATAACGGCCTGCAGGTCGGCGGCCTGGGCGGCGAGGTCGTAGCGTCCGTCCGCAGCGTCGCCGCTCTCGCCGCAACCGCGGCGATCGTAGGCGATGACGCGATAGTCACGGGCGAGCTCGCGGGCGATACCGTCAAAAAAGACGCCGTCGACGCACGCACCGTGCACGCACACCAAGGCGGGTGTATCGGACGATACATCCGGGCCGGCATACTCACGGCAGGCGATCGTGGTGCCCGCATTCTCGACCGTAAATTCCATGTTGTGCCCCATCGTCTTGTGCTTTGTTAACAGATTAACTGTACCCGACCCGATACCTTTCATGACGCGGCATCGAAGGCAGAGTTAAAAAACGAAACCTGCAAAGCACAAGCCCGGACCATACGTTGGAGCCGATGCTATGCTTAAGCTCAACTGTCCCAAGGAGCATATGCCTATGTCTACGTTTTTAAATGCCAGCCCCATCTTTGGGCCCGTCCGCAGCCGTCGCCTGGGCCTTTCGCTCGGTGTCAACATGATGCCGGCGAGTGGCAAGATCTGCACGTTCGACTGCATCTACTGCGAGAACGGTCTCAACGCCGAGCGCCCCTGCCACGAGCCGTACAACACAGCTGCCGTGGTACTCGACGCGCTCGAGGCAAAGCTGCGCGAGATGGCAGCCGAGGGCGAGCTCCCCGATGTGATCACCTTCGCAGGCAACGGCGAGCCCACCGCCGCACCCGAATTTCCGCAGGCCATCGCCGGCGCCGTTGTGCTGCGCGACCAGCTAGCCCCAAACTCCAAGATCGCCGTGCTCTCCAACGGCACGCGCGCCGACCGTCCCCAGGTGCACGATGCACTCATGATGGTCGACGACAACATCCTCAAGCTCGATACGGTCGACCCGGCATTTATCCAGCTGCTCGACCAGCCCGTTGGCCCCTACGATGTAGAGCACCAGATAGAGACGTTCGCAAACTTTAACGGTCATGTCATTATCCAGACGATGTTTTTGAGCGGTGAGTACCGGGGCAAGTCTCTCGATAACACCGGCGAGGAGTACGTTGGCCCTTGGCTCTCGGCGCTCGAGCGCATTCGCCCACAGGAGGCGACCATTTACACGGTGGCGCGCGAAACACCGGTCGCCGGCCTTGCTAAAGCGGCGCCCGAGGTGCTCGACAAGATTGCTGCACGCGTGCGCGCCCTCGGCATCCCCTGCCAGGTGAGCTACTAGCAAAACCACGCAGCAGCCAGTGCCCGCCATCCCGCCCCATCAGTTGCGGTGATATAGTTCCTATTTGTGCTGTTAAACCGCTTAAATCGGAACTATATCACCGCAACTTTTATAGACGCGTGGGTGGGCTATACTAGCTGCGGATGAAAGGAAGTTAGCCATGTTTGACAAAGGACCCGTGCCCGGCCGCAACGATGCTTGCTGGTGCGGCAGCGGCAAAAAATATAAGAAATGCCATAGCACCTTTGATGAGCGCCTCGAGCGCTTGTGGGAAGAGGGCTGGGAGGTTCTGCCCCGCACGCTCTACAAGACGCCCGCCGATATCGAGGGCATCAAGCGCTCGGCCGCCATCAACGTGGGCGTGCTCGATTACGTAGGCGAGCACATCGCCGCGGGCATGACCACCAACCAGATCGACCAGATGATCTACGACTACACCGTCGAGCACGGCGGCACGCCGGCCGACCTCAACTACGAGGGCTACCCCAAGAGCGTATGCACCTCGATCAACGACGTGGTCTGTCACGGTATCCCCTGCGATACGGACGTGCTGCACGAGGGCGACATCATCAACGTCGACTGCTCCACGATCCTGGACGGCTACTTTAGTGATTCGAGCCGCATGTTCTGCATCGGTGAGGTCTCTGCCGAGCGCCAGCGCCTGGTCGAGGTCACCCGCGCCAGCGTGGAAGCGGGCTTGGCAGCCGTCAAGCCATGGTTGCCGCTCTCCGTTATGGCCGAAGCCGTGCAAAAGACGGTCGAGGACGCCGGCTTTAGCGTGGTGCGCGAGTACGGCGGACACGGCATTGGCAAGGAGTTCCACGAGGACCCGTTTGTGGGCTTTACCACCGAGGCGCCCGATGTGGACACCATCATGGCTCCGGGCATGGTCTTTACCATCGAGCCCATGGTCAACGCCGGGGCGCCCGACATTAAGATTAGCAAGGGCGACGGCTGGTGCGTGCGCACCAAGGACGGCAGCGACTCGGCCCAGTGCGAGGTACAGCTCGTGGTGACCGAGGACGGCTACGAGCTGCTCAGCTGGTAGCCGTACGAGCGCCGGATGCTGACGGGCACGCCCGTCTTGCATCCGGCGTTTTATTTGAACGTTTTGCCTGATACAACCTGCCAAAACAAACCCGTCCCTTTTTTGCAGGCTGAGCGGAGAGGACTGCTTGTGAACATCCTGGTTTTGCTGCCCGTCAATGACCGCCATCACGCAATTCTTGAGTCGAGCGCTCCGGGCGAGGACTTTATCTACACGAGCTCCGACGCCATCACGCGTGAGCAGGTCGCCAACGCCGACGTGATCTTGGGCAACATAGACCCTGCTTTGCTTACCGCATGCAAGCATCTCCAGCTGTTGCAATTGCAGACCGCCGGCTATGACGATTACTTGGCCGCTGGCACCGTGCCGGCTGAAGCTAAGCTGTCTTGCTCGATCGGCGCCTACGGTCAGGCCGTGAGCGAGCACATGTTTGCCATGGTCCTTTCCATGATGAAGCGCCTGCCCGGCTATCACGACTTGCAGCGCGAGCATCGCTGGGAGGATTTGGGGCCGGTTACCTCGCTCAAAAATGCCAACGTGCTGGTGCTGGGCGCGGGCGACATTGGCGGCCACTTTGCCACGCTCTGCCGCAGCATGGGTGCGCACGTCCGCGGCATCAAGCACCATCCGCTCGTCTACCCCATTGTGTTTGAGGACATGGACGGCATGGACGCCCTACCTGAGCGCTTGGCGGAGGCCGACATCGTCGCATCCTTTATGCCAAGCACACCCGAGACCCGCGGCCTGGCGAACGCCGAGTTCTTCGCCGCGATGAAGCCGGGCGCCTTCTTTGCCAACGGCGGCCGCGGCGACCTTGTGGTCGCCGACGACTTGGTCGCCGCCTTGGAGTCGGGACATCTCGCCGGCGCCGCGGTCGACGTCACCGACCCCGAGCCCCTGCCCGCGACAAGCCCGCTGTGGGATGCGCCCAACATGCTCATCACACCGCACGTCTCTGGCTGGTTCCATCTAGCCGCCACCCTCAACAACGTCGTCGACATTGCCGCGGAGAATCTGCGTCACCTGCAGGCCGGCGAGACCCTGCGCTGCTGGATCGAGCATTAGATTGTTCCGGCGTTTTACCAAACGCCGGAACCCCTCGACGCTGCGAGCCCCATGGGTTCCGCCGTTCTAACGAACGGCGGACCGGTCGACGCTGCGAGCCCGCCGTTTGGCCAATCTGCCGTTCAATTTCAAAGGCGCGACCAGAAGGTCAGCGCCTTTTCATTTCACGGCACCTTAGCTCAAACGGCAGACTCTCGCTGACTTTTGCTCAACCTGTGGGGTCTTCAAATTGTTAGAGCGTTGCTAAGTAATTCTTTGCGTCTTCTACGCTCATTGCTGCGACAGGCGCGTGTGAACAGAGTTTGACATCGTTGGTGACCAGTAAATCTGCTTGGGAGCGCATCGCTGCCGCGATGATTAAATCGTCTTCGTAATCGCTATGGAGCTTACGCTGCTTACTCGCCATCCACATGTCGCTCAGGTCGCAGGGCACGGGCGTAGCAAGTTGCGACAACACGTCGAGGCAATCCCATGCAAGTGATGTCGCCGCCACGGCGGCATCTTGGGATAGTGAGCCATGCTCGCGCCGATACCATGCCTTATGTTCGCTTGAAATCAAATAGAACAGATCTTTGGACGATGTCGCCGCATACAGCAAATCCACCTGCGCCGTGCATGCATCGCGTAAAAACTCAATCGCCACCGAACGACCACGTCGTGAGGGAATGAAGTAATCGAGCCACACGTTGGTGTCAACCAAGATACGCCTTGGAGCCTCACTCATAGAGCCAGCTCATCTCCTCGCCATAGCGATCCGCATAGGCATTCCGTTTGAGCTCTTCGTCGTCCGATGGCTGAGCCCTGACCATATCGATTCCCGACTCACGGCAAGCGGCAGCGAACAGCTTCGACCCCTGATCCATGAGCTCGAGCTTACGTTTGGCGGCCTTTTCGCGCTCGCGCTGTTCCGCCCGGGCACGACTGGGCAGCAGGATATCCTCGAGCGCGCCGGGCCGATCAGCCAGAGATGCCGCAAGTTGCCAGAGCGCACGCACCGCTTGGCTCGGCGTCATACCGGCCCTGGAGAGAGCGGCGTCCCCACTCCTTTTAAGATCGGCATCGAGACGCACGTTGATCTGAGCGGCTGTTGTGGTCATGACCCCTCCTTAATACTTCAAAACTATCATAAAACTCTATGGTAGATACGTAAAGCATGTATAGCATTTATAAGCATTAGCCGTACTCTGTACACAAAAAGCCGCCGAGGCACACTGCACCTCGGCGGCCACGTATCACAGATCTAGCTCGGTTTCACCCTTTGCATTCGCCCAGATAAAACCTGCCAAAATTAACATCCCTTTTTGGCAGGTTTTAGAGCTCCACGCTTTCGGCTCCGTTGATGGTTAGGTTGCGCTCGTAGAAGGCCGTGAGGGCGCGGATGGCGTACATCACGTCGCGCACGCCGCCGGTCTCGCAGCTCGAGTGCATGGCAAGCTGCGGCAGGCCCACGTCCACGGCATGCATGCTCGCCTGCATATTGGACAGATTGCCGAGCGTGGAGCCGCCGGCCATATCGCTCTTGTTGGCGAAGGCCTGCGTGGGCACATCGGCGTCATCGCAGATAGCCTGGAACACCGCGCGGCTAAAGGCATCGGTGCAATAGTGCTGGTTGGCGGCTTCCTTGATGACAATACCGCCGTTAAGCACCACTTGGTTGCGGGCATCGCACTTCTCGGCGTGGTTGGGGTGCACGGCATGCGCGTTGTCGCAGCTCACAAGCATCGAGGCGGCAAGGGCGCGATGGTACGACTCGTCGTCAAAGCCCAACGATCCGTTGATGCGGCGCAACGCGTCCGCCAAGAACGTCGACATGGCGCCCTGCTTGGTCTCGGAGCCAACCTCCTCGTTATCAAAGCAGCAGAAGACCGAGACGTCATGCGCATTCTCGGCACCCAAAAATGCCTGCAGCGAGGTGTAGGCGCAGGCCAGGTCGTCGAGCTTGGGCGTCGAGATAAACTCGTCGGCCCAGCCCCAAATGCGCGCATCCTGACGATTGACCAGGAACAGATCGCGACCCAGAATCTGCTCGGGCTCAACGTCCAGTTCGTCAGCGATCAGTGCGTCAAAATCTCCCTGTTTAAGCTCGCCGGCGCTGATGAGCGGGCACAGGTCGACGGCTCGGTTGGGAGCAAAGCCCTCGTTAACGCCGCGGTTCATGTGGATGGCAAGGCTCGGAATGATAGCGACCTCGCGCTCGGTAGCAAGCAGGCGGCTCTCGATACGGTCGCCCTCGCGCACCAGTACGCGGCCCGCGAGCGCCAGCGGGCGATCGAACCAAGTGTAGTCGATCATGCCGCCGTAGGCCTCGATGTTCAGACGCAGCGTCTCGCCCGCACCGTCAAGTTCGGGCACGGCCTTGACCTTAAACGTCGGAGAATCGCTGTGCGACGCCGTGAGCTGAAAATGATAGTCACCGGCAACACCGTCCTCGCCCCACGTCGCGGCCAGGTCCTCGCCCACCTTAAAGGCAACAACGCTCGAGGTGTTGCGCTGCGTGTAATAACGCCCGCCCGGCTCGATGTCCCACGCCGCATTCTCGGGCAGGTAGGTAAAGCCCGCCTCGTCGAGCTCGGCCATAATGGTCGCCGCCGTATGGAACATGCTGGGGCATGCCTCGATAAAGTCGATAAGGTCGTTGGCGGCCTCGATATCATCGGCCGTCACATGCGCGCGCTCGGGCGTTTCCTGATCCGTCATGCTCTCCCCTTTCGCTGGGTTGATGGTCCCCTCCAGCATACCCCGCCACGCCAGCGCCGCACTCTTCATTCCGTGCTTAATTCCGCGCCACTCACCAAGTTGAGCCATCATGCCCGCGCTCCTTTTGCGACAATTGCGCTAACAGGACGAGAGGAGCCGTCATGAAGCCACGTAACATTGCCATCACCTGCGGTGTCGCGGGAGTCGCCGTCGGCCTTGCCGCTGCCACCGGTATCGTTTATCACAAGCAAATCAAGTCCGCCGCGTCGCTCAAACGCTTGACCGGCTACGCGGATGGCTATGACCTGTACGCAATCGACATCGCCTACGACTACGATCTCGATCGCATCATCGCCGCTGGCGTGCGCGACGACCAGGCCTACATCGATGCCGTGGTGGCGCAGGTGCTGCCCGGTGTGCCGGCACATGTCCAGGCGCCCCAGTTTGCCTGCAGCGCTTTTGTCGCCGTAGATGCCGAAGGCCGCGTGCGCACCGGTCGCAATTACGACTTTAAGGACGACACCTCGGCGCTGCTGGTGCGCAATCACCCACGCGGCGGCTATGCTTCCATCGGGCTTGCCGCCCTTAACAACCTGGGCGATAACACTCCACTTGACTCCGTCGCCGGACGCGCCGCGGCACTCATGGGCCCGTTTGCCCAGCTCGACGGTGTTAACGAATGCGGCGTGTCCATTGCCGTACTCACCCTGGATTCCAAGCCCTGTGACCAGGACACGCAACGGCCCGTCATCAACACCTCGCTCGCCATCCGTCTGGTGCTCGACCGTGCCGCCACCACGCAAGAAGCTGTCGACCTGCTTTTCGCCTACGACATGCACGCCATGGCAGGACGCGATTACCACTTCTTTATCAACGACGCCGCCGGTGACGCGCACGTAGTAGAGTGGGATCCGCGCGATCCGGACCGCGCTTTCAAAGCGACTCCCGTACGCCAGGTTACGAACTTCTACGCCTGCTATGGCGACGAAGTGCTGCCCAACCAAAAGAATGGCGAGCTGGGCCATGGCAAAGAGCGCGCCGTCGCGATCGCCGATGTCCTTGACGCCCATGTCGGTGCCCAGGACGAAACGATTGTCTGGGAAGCCCTGCGCGCCGCAGCGCAAGAACCCAATCCGGAAGACATCACCAGCAATACGCAATGGTCGGTCGTCTTTGACAATACCGAACCCGCCGCCGCTATTACGCTGCGCCGCCACTGGGGCGACGTCGACGCCTTCGCACTGTAAGGAGCCAGACCCGTCGGCCTTACGCTCGCCTGACGTTGTTTACATTTCCATACGCTTGAGCTAACACGTTTTACCCCCGTATCAACAGTGTGCGGGGGTAAACTTATGCGCATGTTATAACTTGCCCGGAAGGATTCATCATGCTTAGGATCGGTCTTCTTACCAGTGGCGGCGACTGCCAGGCACTCAACGCCACCATGCGCGGCATCGTTAAAACGCTTATGACCAATAGCGAAGAATCTATCGAGATCTATGGTTTTGAGGATGGCTACCAGGGCCTTATCTACAGCAGATTCCGTGTCATGACGCCCGCCGATTTTAGCGGCATCCTCACCCGCGGCGGCACCATCCTGGGCACGAGCCGCACGCCGTTCAAGCGCTTGGACATTCCCGAAGCCGATGGCGTCGAGAAGGTGCCCGCGATGGTCCACACCTATCACAAGCTGCAGCTCGACTGCCTGTTTATGCTGGGCGGCAACGGATCCACCAAGACCGCCAACCGCCTGCGCGAAGAGGGCCTCAACGTTATCGCCCTACCCAAAACCATCGATAACGACACCTGGGGCACCGAGTTGACGTTTGGCTTTACGAGCGCCATCGACGTCGCTACCAAGTGCATCGACGACATCCACACCACCGCGTCGAGTCACGGGCGCGTGTTCGTTATCGAGATCATGGGCCACAAGGTTGGCTGGATCCCGCTGTATGCCGGCGTCGCGGGCGGCGCAGATGTCATCTTGATTCCCGAGATTCCCTACGACATGGATAACGTCATCAAGACCATTGAGCATCGCATGGAGACCGGCAGCCGCTTTACCATCGTGGCCGTCGCCGAGGGCGCCATCTCCAAAGAGGACGCGGCACTGTCCAAGAAGGAGTACAAGAAGAAGCTCGCCGAGCGCACGAGCCCGTCAATCGTGTACGACATCGCCAAGGAGATCGAAGCCAAGACCGGTCGCGAGACCCGCGTCGCCATCCCCGGTCACACGCAGCGCGGTGGCCAGCCCGACGCTCAGGACCGCATCTTTGCGACCCAGTGCGGCGTCGAGGCCGCGCTTGGCTGCCTGCGTGGCGAGTTTGGCTACATGATTGCCCTGCGCGACGGCAAAATGTGCCACATGCCGCTCGAGGATGTCGCCGGCAAGCTCAAGTTTGTCGACCCCCAGAGTGATCTGGTGCGCGAGGCCAAGGCGTTGGGCATCAGCTTCGGTGACGAATAGCCTCAGCCGAAACTGCTCTCATCGGAGGTCCCAGGGCTTACCTCCCAAATCGTCCTCGGACATGTCAGGACCCCGCCGTGCGCTTCGCGCGGCGGGGTCCTTCCGTCCTGCGGAAAGATTTGGGAGGTAAGCCCTGGGGCCTCCTGCGGTAACTAGGGAGGCCGAGGCTATTCGTCTTCTTGCTGCGGGTGCCTGACCTGAAATTCAGTTGCGGTGAAATAGTTCCTGCTTAGCCCGCAAATGGCTGAATTTAGGAACTATTCCACCGCAATTTACTGAGTGGGAGCTCTTGGCTGCTACTTGCATTGACATTTGTCCTAAAATGGCTGGTCGTTAGGGGTTGCTACCGGTAGTTGCGGTAGGGTTTGAGCAGATTCTAACTAGAAATGGTGGTCGCTACCGGTTGTTCTCGGCATACTCGGCTCATTCGATTCGACCATCAAACGAAAGGAACCACCATGGATCTTGCGATGGCACAGCGCCTCGTCGATCGCCGTAAAGCTGCCGGGCTTTCTCAGGAGGCGCTTGCTGCCCAGCTGGGCGTAAGCCGCCAGGCTGTTAGTAAATGGGAGCGCAGCGAGTCCTCACCCGATACCGATAACCTCATTGCGCTCGCCGCGCTGTATGGCGTGTCGTTGGACAAGCTGCTATATGGGGAGGCGGCCAACGATGCCGACGGCCCGGAGGACGGTAGCGCCGACACCGAGACGGCGGATGTGGCTGACGAGGCTGAGGATTCTGCCGAGCACGCCGATTGCGGTGACAAACCACTTGTCGATATTTCCCTCGCGCGCGGTATCCACGTCATTGATCCCAATAAAGGCGAGGAAGTCCATGTTGGTTGGAGCGGCATCCATGTGACCAACGAGCGCAAGGGCGAAGAGGTGCATGTGGGGCCGGGCGGCGTGCATATCGATACGCTTGAGGACGATGGACATAGCGTGCGTACCAATGACGACGGCACCGTCACCATCGACGGCGAGACGTTTTCCAGCTGGAAGGAAGCACACGACAAGCTCGACCGTCATGGCAAGCATTTCCACACCAAGGTCGGACGTGCATGGAACAAATTCCCCTTCCCCGCACTTGTCACTCTCGCCTATCTGGTGCTCGGCATTGTCTACGGCACATGGGGCATGGGGCTTTTCCTCGTCTTTTTGGTTCCCGTCTACTACGCGATTGGTGACTTTATCGATCGACGCCATTTGTCAAAGCTCACTGAATGCGTCTATCCAGCAGCCGCCATCGCTTGGTTCCTCTACATGTGGCTCTGTTTGGGACAGCCCCATCCTGCATGGATCATCCTCATCACGATTCCCATCGTAAAGGCGCTCATGCGCTGGTGTCGCAAACAATGGAAGTGCCGCAAACAGGCCTAAACCGCCCCAACCAGCCAGCGCCACTCATCCGACACCGCCCGCCCCTTCCAAGTTGCGGTGATATAGGGACTGTTTTGAGGCTCCAAAGCGCCAAACAGTCCCTATATCACCGCAACTTACAAACAACTGGGCCAGTTCCGGCACGGAGATTAGCATTGAGCTGACCACGCGCCAAGAAAAGGGCCTATTTACTACGTTTAACTCGAGAGAGCCGACCATACCTGCCTTTTTTGAAAATCGACAGGCCTTTTACCTGCGGTTTTATTTTTCGTTTTCCCGGCATGATTGAGAGTATCCAATTAAACGTAGTAGATAGGCCCGTTTTGTGGCATACGACCCATTC
>CABRZC010000061.1 GCA_902475375.1 uncultured Collinsella sp.
TTTCGGACAGTCCTGGCTCACGACGGAGGCGCCACTGGCGCCTCCTGTTCGTGCGGAACTCATATCGAGCAAAGGTCCGGGGCCTCGCTACAGGGCAGCCAAGTTGATGTAGCTGAGATGCAGCGCGCAGTCTGCTCACTCCTCGAAGTTCTTAGCGGAAATAAGTCGAGTTGCAGCTGCGATTTACTTGCGATGGTGGTTGAGCCGCAACCCAGTTTTTATTGGACCTCGAACCCTATGCTCGATGTTCGCTTCGTTCATTGAGTTACCCTTTGCATGAGGCCGGGACATATCGTCCCGCCCGCAGTTTCGCAGGCCGCAGGCCGAGAATGTTTGAGGACGGGATGATATGTCCCGGCCTCCCGGGAGAGTTACCTATGAACTACGCGAACATTAAGTATTTCGACATTGCTGATGGAGAAGGCGTTCGTACTTCTCTGTTTGTAAGCGGGTGCCGTCGTGGGTGCAAGAATTGCTTTAACTCTGTTGCGTGGGACTTTGCTGCGGGTGAGCCGTTCGATCGTGCCGTCGAGGACAAGATTATCAAGAGTCTCGATCATCCCTTTATCGATGGTCTGACGATTCTGGGCGGCGAGCCCATGGAGCCCGAGAATCAGGCGGGGCTCGTTGAGTTTGTCGAGCGTGTTCGCGCGGCCTATCCAGTGGGGTCGGGGAAGACCATTTGGTGCTTTACCGGTGACGTGCTCGAGGAGCTTATGCCGGGTGGTCGTCATCATACCGAGGTGACGGACCGCATCTTTGCCTGCCTCGACATGTTGGTGGACGGCCCGTTTGTTCAGGACCTGTACGATATCACGCTGCGCTTTAGGGGCTCGAGCAACCAGCGCGTGATCGATATGAACGCTACGCGCGCCCGTGCTGAGCGCGAGGGCGTTGCGCTTTGTGATGCGGTTGAACTTTGGCGCGATGATCCGGTCTATTCGACCCATACTATGTAGCTTGTGGTCGATGCCGGAGGGCGTGGTACCATAGCGCGAACGTGAAATCGGAAAAGTGAGGCCCAGATGGTCGATCAGGAAAAAGTCGAGGCCGCCATTAAGCTGTTGCTTGAGGGCATAGGCGAGGACCCAACTCGTGAGGGCCTGCTGGAGACGCCGGCACGCGTCGCCCGTATGTATGGCGAGATTGCCGGCGGCATGGACCAGAGCGCCGAGGAGCACCTGTCCAAAACTTTTGCTGTCGCTTCGAACGATTTGGTTATCGAGCGCGACATCACGTTTTACTCGCTGTGCGAACACCATTTGCTGCCGTTTTACGGCAAGGCTGCGATCGGCTATATCCCTAACGGTCGCGTGGCGGGTCTGTCTAAGCTCGCTCGCACGGTTGAGGTCTATGCCCGTCGCCTGCAGCTGCAGGAGCAGCTGTGTGCACAGGTTGCCGATGCCCTCATGGAATATCTTGCCCCCCAAGGGGCAATCGTGCTGATGGAAGCCGAGCATATGTGCATGACCATGCGCGGCGTGCAAAAGCCCGGTACCAAGACCGTGACGCTCGCTCGCCGCGGTGTCTTTGAGACCGATCCATCGCTCGAGGAGCGATTCTTTAGGATGCTGGGCTGCTAACATGAGGGTCGTCAACGACTTTGCATCGAAGACCGATGAGGGGACGTCGCGTCGCGGCTTTATGGCTTCGGGCCTGACTCCCTTTGGCGCCATGCCTCGCATTGATTACATTTGTGCCAACGGGCTGTTCCGGCGGCACCTGGGCAACATTGCACAGTTGGAATCGGGGCGCATCTTTTGCCGCCACGGTATTGACCATCTGCTGGATGTCGCGCGCATTATGTGGATTAAGAATCTTGAGGAACAGCTCGAATTTGACCGCGAGGTCATCTATGCCACGGCACTTCTCCACGATATCGGCAAAGATGAACAGTATGAATCGGGTATATCCCATGATGTTGCAAGCGAACGCGTCGCTGATGCGATTCTCGGCGGCATGCCCGATGACGTGGCGTTTGAGCCGGTCGATGCCGCAGCCATTAAGACGGCCATTCTGGGCCATCGAAAGCTGCGCGTGAACAGCCAACCGCTTGAGCGCCTGCTCTATGCAGCTGACAAAGCGTCGCGCGCCTGCTTTGCATGCCCCGCGCGCAATGCTTGCAACTGGAGCGATGATAAAAAGAACCTGTCGATTCGCGTGTAGTCGGTATGCGCGGTCGGGGTTCTGAACGAAGGAGACGATCGCGATGACTAACAAAAAGCTGCCCGAGAATGCAACCAAGACCGAGGGTGCCGAGCTCGCCCGTCGTGGCAGGGGCGAGATTTCCGCCGCAACGGCGGTGCCTCATGTGAGCTATGACGACCTGCGCCATGCCGACCGCATTACTATCGACGGTCTCGAGGTCTTTGCCAACCACGGCGTGTATCCCGAGGAGAACGCCCTGGGGCAGAAGTTTGTCGTGTCCTTGGTGCTCTATGCCGACCTGCGCACGGCAGGGGAGCACGATAACCTTGATGCCTCGATTGATTACGGCTCGGTGTGCCACGATGTCGACGGCTATCTGCGCGAGCATACGTTTAAGCTCATCGAGGCTGCAGCCGAGGGTGTGGCCCAGATGCTGCTACGTCGTTATCCCTTGCTGCTTGGCGTGCGTGTTAAGCTCGATAAGCCTTGGGCGCCCGTCGGTCTTCCCCTGGCAAGCTGTGGCGTCGAGATCGAGCGCGTGCGCTAGCTGACGCTAAAGCTCGTTGGCGGGCGGTTTTTTGAGTCGCTGCGACAGAGCTCTATTGTTGGGGCAGTACGTGTCGAGCAGGGCGTGAAACCGCTGATTGTGGCTTGGCTCGAGCAAGTGGACGAGCTCGTGGGCGACAACCATGTCGAGGCATTCGACGGGGTAGCCGGCAAGTTCTCGTGCGATGCGAATGGCGCCGGATTTGGGCGTGCACGAGCCCCAACGCGTTTTCATGCTGCGTACGGAAACGCGGGAAACGGAGACGCCCATTGCGATTTCGTACGCGTGCAAAATATCGCGCAGCGCCGATGTGACCTCGGACGTATAGAGCTGGTCGATGTGGGCTTGGAGCTCGTCGGACGTTAGACCGTCGAGGATTGCGAGCCGCTTGGCCTGTGGGCGTTCGTTCGACTTGTCGGCACCCATAAAACTTGCGAAGGTGGCCTGCTGGGGTCGCGGTGCGGGTGACGCAAAGTTGTGGTCGAGTGCGTCCTGTACCGTGATGGGCATGCCCCAAAGCGCAATGATGGACGAGGGGCTGAGTGGCTCTCGTGACGTTGCCTGACGTTGCTCACGCTGGGCAAGTCGGCCGATAATCCAGGCGTTGTTGCGCTTCACAAACGCTTCGATACGCTCGCGGCTGGCGCCGAGCGGTGCGCTGGCGTGGACCTCACCGCTCGATGTGACGCGTAAGTTGAGGTTCTTGACGCGCTTTTTGGTAACGACGACGGGGATGGGCGTCCCATCCGGTCGGGATACGGAAATCGTAAACTGCTGCGTCAAAAGCGGTCCTTCAGATTGGGGACGGGCCGGCATGTCGACCGTTCGGCATGCCGGCCCGCTCAAGGGATGTGAAATTAATAACGCTCAAAGAAGGCAAGCGCGTTGTCGCTGCAGAGCTTTTGCATCACGGTCTTGCCAAAATGCTTGGAGAGCATGTTCTGGAACTTGGGCATCTTGCTGGCATCGGAGAGGAAAGCGGGTACCGTGGCACCGTCCCAGTCGCCGCCGAGCGCGATGGCATCTTCGCCGCCCAGGTCGAGCCAGTGCTCGATATGTGCCGCCAGCTGGTCGAAGGTGACGTCTGCGGCGGTCTCGTCGGTTGCGTCGTTGGAAAGGAACTTGCTGCAGTAGTTGAGGCCGACGATACCGCCCATGTCGCGAATGGTGCGGAACTGGTCGTCGGTGAGGTTGCGCTTGACGCCGCAAACCGCACGGGAGTTGGAGTGGCTTGCGACGAAGGGGCGCGTGGCGTGGGCGACAACCTCGTCAAAGCACTCATCGTTGAGGTGGGAGACGTCGAGTACCATGCCGGCGTGCTCCATCTGCGTAAGTGCCTCGATGCCGGCGGCGGTGAGGCCGGCGTGGGTGTCGTGGCCGCTCGCGAGCGGTCCCTGCGCGTTCCAGCTGAGTGACGACATAAGCACGCCCAAGCTCTTGAGCACCTCGATCAGCGCGGGGTCCTCGGCAAAGAACGTGGCGTTTTCGATGGTGTGGATGCAGGCGACCTTGCCGTCTTTGAGCGCAGGGCGAATATCAGCGGCGCTGCGCACGTTGACCATGCGGTCGTGGTTGAGCATTGCCTGGCCGCTCATATGCGCCATGATCTGCGCCTGGAAGCGCGCGGCGTGGGCGGTGGGAATCTCGTCGGGGACAAACGTAGCGAAGCACTGCGCCCACGGCGTGTTGCCGATCTTTGCGAGCGAGATGGCGCAGGCGTTGCCCTCAATAAGGTCGAAATCCTGCGGATGCGTTTCGTCGCCGGGGAAATAACCGTCGGTGCCGGCGGTAAAGCGCAGGTCAAGATCGAGTGTGGCCCAGCCGATACGGTCGGCGGTGTCGCAGTGTAGGTCAAATACGGGATATGCCATGGTTCCTCCGGTTGCAGCGTTTCTTTGCAAACTGTCAATGAATTGTATGACTAGGGTATAGTTAGCGCCATATGTTCACGGCGGCCCGCGTTGTGCGCCGCCCTTATCACGGAGGTTACCATGTCCAACCAGGGCAAGAAGGTCAAGACCCATTATCGTGGCACGCTCGATGACGGCACGCAGTTCGATAGCTCCTACGATCGCGGTGAGCCGCTGGAGTTCACCTGCGGTGCCGGTCAGATGATCAAGGGCTTCGACGCCGCCGTTATCGATATGCAGGTGGGCGAGAAGAAGTCCGTGCACATTCCTGCTGCCGATGCCTACGGCGAGCACAACCCCGAGATGGTCCTGACCTTCCCGGCCGAGCAGGTTCCCAACATCGAGCAGATCGAGAAGGGCATGAAGCTCTTCCTGTCCACGCCGAGCGGCATGCCTGTCCCCGCTGTCGTCATCGATGTGACGTCCGAGGCCGTGACGCTCGATGCCAACCACGAGCTTGCCGGCAAGGATCTCAACTTTGATATCGAGCTCGTTGAGGTCGAGGACTAGTTGATGTCCGTGGACCTGGTGGCTACGGAGCGCTTGGGAAATCTCAACGACCCGTCCTATGAACTCCTGCTTCGTCGGGAGCTGGGTGGCGTCTTTGAGGTTGACGAGCTGCTACTCGATTGGGACCAGGCTGATGCGCGCCTGTTTGTGGGCGTGACGGAGCTGGGGCGCACGGTGAATGCCCGGCTGGATGCCACTGATGGCGAGCGTCTTGCCGACGGTGACGTGCTCGCTGTCGACCGCACGGGCACGGTGCCCGTAGCGGTTGTCGTACGCCTGCGCAGCGCCGAGGTCTATTTGGTCGAAGTCGACCGCATGGATCCGATTGTGCTCGCACATGCGTGCTGGGAGATCGGCAACATGCATGCGCCGCTCTTCCGGGGTGACTCGGATGATTATACCGTGCGCATGTATACGCCGGTGCAACCGGTTTTGGGTCGCATGCTCCGGGGTATTGGGGGCGTTCGACTCTCGGTGGTCACACGCGAGCTCGATGCCAGTCGACGCTTTGCATCGAGCGCGGCGGATGTTGTTGTGAGTATGGCTCCAGACTTTACGATCGTAAAGAAGGCGCGCGGTTAACGTGCGTATGCGTAAGACGGACTTTGAGAGGCAACTATTCAAAGTCCGTCTTGCTGTTGATGAAATGCTGTGGGGGAAAGCATATGGGTCTTGAAGGAATCAGGCTGATTGCATGCGATTTGGACGGCACGTTGCTGCATCCGGGGGAGCGCGAGCCGCGTTCCGAGGCCTTTGAACTCATTGATGAGCTGCATCGTCGCGGTATCGTGTTTATGCCGGCGAGTGGCCGTCAATATGCGAGCTTGCGCTATCTGTTTGCCCCGGTGGCCGATGAGCTCGCCTATGTATGCGAAAACGGCGCCCTGGTCATGAGCGAGGGGCGTGCTGTCGTCAAGCGCTCTATGGGGCGTGACCTGGCGATGGATATCGCGAATGCCGTGGTCGCCTATCCCCATGCCGACGTGACACTTTCGTGCGAGGGGCACCTCTACACCATAAGCGGCAACGATGCGTTTGTTGACCACCTGCGCTATGAGGTCCACTGCGATGTGGCGGTGGTCGACCGTCCCGAGGACATTGACGAGGATGTCATTAAGATTGCGTTTCAAACGCCCGAGACAGAGCAGCCGGCGGCGCTGGAGTATTTCGAGCGCCTCTTTAGCGACCGTGTCGACGTGATGACGTCGGGAACCGAATGGACCGATTTTATCGGCTTTGATTCGGGCAAAGGGTCCGCGCTTGCCGATTATGGTTGCGCGCTGGGGATCTCACTTAACGAAATGATGGCGTTTGGCGATAACGAAAACGATCGCGACATGCTCAACGTGGTGGGCCATCCCTATCTGATGGAGGACTGCAATCCCAGCATGCGCGGTGTCAATGACCGTGTCCGCTACGTGCGCGCGGTTGAAGAAGAGCTGCGTCGTCTACTTGCTGAGTAGGCATGTCCCAAAATCTACCTACAGTTGGGGCAGAGGCCCTCGAAGATGGTGTAGTGCGAGGTGACGTTCCAGCCGATTTGCTCGGACGCCTTGGCGTCGAGTTGGGCATCGAAGGGGAGCGGTACGTCGATGACGCGGCTGCACGAGGTGCAGATGATATGCGCATGCGGCTCGATGGTGCGATCGAAGCGGCTGCCGCCCGGTGTCTTGATGGAGAGGATCTCCCCGGCGTCGGCCAAGAGATTGAGATTGCGGTAGACCGTACCGCGGCTGATTTTGTCATCCTGCGCGCGCACGGCGTTGTAGATCTCATCGGCGGTGGGGTGGTTATAGCTTTGGCGCACGGCGTCAAGAACCAGCTTCCGCTGCTTGGTGTTTCTTCTTTGCACCGCCATGCGCCTCGCCTCTTTTCTGTCAACGGTCGTAGGTAAATGATACCGTATTTAGCACACAATACTAATAACGAGGACTGAAACCGTCTTCATTGGTAAGTGGGGCTCGGGCCTGGGCGTCTGCGAGGCGAAAACGCGTTCCCATGCGCTCGTAGGAGGCATGAAGCGCCTCGAGATGAGATAGGATGTTTGCCGGAGCCCCCTGTATCTCCATCTCGACGGAGCCGTCTTCCATGTTACGCACCCAGCCGGTGAGTGCGCGTGCCTGCGCGAGGTTGGTGTTGGTAAAGCGAAAACCAACGCCCTGGACTTGGCCCTCCCACCGCAGAAAATAGCGCTGCGGAGTGTCTTGAGTGGCCTCGTCGCTTGCGAGCACAGTAAGCCTGCGGCGCAGCTCGAGCTCGATGTTTGATGGTTTTTGAGGCTCTCGACTGCTGCCGGTGACGCTGGAGAAGAACGTATCGAAGAGGCCCATCGCTAGGCCTGCTTGACTGAATCGGCGGGGAAGGTAATGCCGGCCTGCTGACGCACGGCATCCATGATGCGGAGCGAGACGAGCGTGACATCGCGGTAGTGGCCGAGCTCGTGGCGTCCCGCTGGGGTCTCCCAGATCTCTTCCTTAACGTTATCGATGTTACCGATGGCGGTGACAAAGTCTATGAGTTCGTATTCCATAGTGTTGCTCGATTTGGGTAGGTCGAGCGCGCGGCCGTTGTCGTCCTGTTCGCGCGGTGCCTCGGTCGCCGAGCCGCGTACGACGTCGCCGCGATAGTCGATGCGGACGTTGCGGGGCGTGGACAGATGGTCGATCTGGATAGTGCCACGCTCGCCTTCGATCTGCGAGGGCAGCAGGTCATTCGTAATTTTGGAGTGCGCGAGCTCGACGGAGATACGGCCACCGCCATAGCTGGCGAGAATGGAACCGCAACCGTCGATGGGGCCATGGGTGAGCTCTTGCGTTGAGGGGTCGAGCAGCGTGGTCATGCTGGTGAGACCAGAGGGCATGCCGAAAATCTCGACCATGGGCTCGACGGCGTAGACGCCAATGTCCATGAGGGAACCCGATGCCATATTGCAGTCGAAGATATTGGTGGCGCGTCCAGCGAGGATTTCGTTGTAGCGTGAGGAATACTTGCCAAAGCGCAGTGAGGCGCGGCGAATGGGCGCAATCTCGCCCAGAGCGTCCTCAATGGCGTGGAAGGCGGGGTCGTGAAGCGGGCGCATGGCCTCGAGGGCCACGACGCCTGCTGCCTCGGCAGCGCGGAAGACTTCCAGTGCCTGCGCTTCGGTGGCGCAGAAGGGCTTCTCGACGATGACGTGCTTGCCACCGGCGATGCAGGCGAGCGCCTGCTCGTGATGGAGCGCGTTGGGGCTGCCGATGTAGACGGCGTCGACGTCGTCGGCGGACGCAAGCTCGTCAAGTGCGGTGAAGTTGCGTTCGCCGCCGTGTTCGGCGGTAAAGGCGGCGCCACGATCTGCGTCGCGCGAGAGCGTGCCTACGAATGTAGCCTGGTCGTTGGCATTGACGACCTGGATAAAGTCGTCGGTGATCATGGATGTGCCGATGGTTGCGATGCGCAGCATGTGTCCCCCTTGCGTTGTTTGGCCTACAGGACGAGTGTAGCGCGGGAGGACATAAAAGCGTGCGAAAACGCCGTTACAGGTCGCTCTCGCTAAAGCCGGTGTCGATATCGAGGTTGGCTCCGTCGGCCGCGGTGGTGGCGAGCTCGTCGCAGCGCTCATTGAGCTCGTGGCCGGCATGCCCCTTAACCCAGATGAACTCCACCTTATGCTTGCTCTTTGCGGCAAGCAGGCGCTCCCACAGGTCGCGGTTCTTGACGGGCTGCTTGTTGGCAGTTTTCCACCCGCGCTTTTTCCAGCCGTCGATCCAGTGTTTGTTGAAGGCGTTGACGACGTATTGCGAATCGGAATGGACCTCGACCTCGCAGGGGCGGTTAAGTGCCTCGAGCGCCACGATGACCGCCATGAGCTCCATGCGGTTGTTAGTGGTCTTGGCGTAGCCACGCGAAAGCTCGGAGGTGAAGGTCTTGCCGGCGGGGTTGGTGTACTTGAGCACGGCGCCGTAGCCGCCGCGTCCCGGATTTGATCGGGCCGAGCCGTCGGTATAGATGATGACCTTCACATGGTTCCTTTCGTTGGGTACGCTTCGTGTGAGTGACCATTGTAGCGCCATGCCTGCCGGGGGCTAGCAATTTACGATTTCTATCCCGTCTTCCGACAGTTAGTTGGCATGGATGATGCGGTTGAGCTCGTCGAGGTATTGCCGCAAGAGAGGAGAGGGCTTGCGCTCGTCGTGCATGATATATCCTACGTGCATCGTTGGGGCGTCTGCTAACGGGATCGATGCCATACCCCACTGCATTTCATTGGAAAGGACACCGGTCGACAGGGTGTAACCGTTCGACGTGATAAGTAAGTTAGTAAGTGTTCCGCGGTCCGAGATTCGTATGTTGCGGTCGCAAGGGATATAGCTAAAAGGTTCCTCGGCGTAATAGAAGGAGTTTGAGGTTCCCTGCTCAAAGCTGTAGCGCGTATAGGGCGTGAGGTCGGCAAGGGACAGCTGAGGGCGGCGTGCGAGCGGGTGGCGTTCGCTAACGAAGACGTGGACCGTCGCGTCGAAGAGGGGATGGAAGCTTGCGCGGGCATCGGCGAAGGCCTTCTGCAGAACGCGGGCGTTAAAGTCATCCAGGTACAGAATGCCGATATCGCTGCGAAATGCGCGGACGTCGTCGATGATCTGCGAGGTGGTGGTCTCGCGCATGATGAACTCAAACTTACTGTCGCGGCAGCGCTCGACGACGTTGACAAAGGCCTTGACCGAAAAAGCGTAGTGCTGGGCCGAGACGGCAAGGCGCGCCTGGGGTGTGCCGCCGTCCTCGTAGCGTGCCTCGAGCATGTCGGCCTGCTCTACGACCTGGCGCGCATAGCCCAATAGCTCGGTGCCGTCGTTGGTGAGCGTGACGCCGCGGCTGGAGCGCGTAAAGATCTCCAGATGGAGCTCCTGTTCCAGGCTTTTGACAGCGTTTGAGATGTTG
Organism: uncultured Collinsella sp.; assembly: GCA_902475375.1. Classification (GTDB taxonomy): domain Bacteria; phylum Actinomycetota; class Coriobacteriia; order Coriobacteriales; family Coriobacteriaceae; genus Collinsella. The sequence continues at coordinate 10,027 of CABRZC010000061.1, forward strand.
GACTGTGCCGTATAAAGGCGCTGGGCTGCGGCGTTGATCGATCCGGACTCTGCCACGGCGATCAAAAAACGAAGTTGCTGGAGGGTCATCGGCGCCCATCCTTTCGATAGCTATCTAAAAAACCGATAACAAGTTAGCGCTTTTAAGTGATTGACCGAGCAAAACAATGCTCGTACTATTCAAAACACACAAAGGCGGTAGGTAATTAAGCCGACCAAGGAACCGGGATGCGAAAGGAGGCCCGCATATGAATTGCTTACCAAGACGAATGCCGGGCTCCTGTTTGCGCCCGTCGGCGTGATCAGGAGACAGCGACTTACTTCTCTTACTCTTATTACTTTCTTCGATCAAGGAGATCATCATGAGCCAGTTTATCAACAACCCCGAGCACACCTTTGGTTTCGATACCCTGCAGCTGCACGTTGGCCAGGAGAGCGCCGATCCTGCATCCGACTCCCGTGCTGTGCCTATCTATCAAACCACGAGCTATGTGTTCCGCAACTCCCAGCACGCCGCCGACCGCTTTGGTCTTGCCGACGCCGGTAACATCTACGGCCGTCTGACCAACTCCACCCAGGGCGTCTTCGAGGACCGTATCGCTGCGCTCGAGGGCGGCGTTGCTGGCCTCGCCGTCGCCTCTGGCGCCGCCGCCATCACCTATACCCTGCAGGCCCTCGCCCAGGCCGGTGACCACGTGGTCGCCCAGAAGACCATCTACGGCGGTTCCTACAACCTGCTGGAGCACACGCTCTCCCAGTTTGGTGTCGAGACCACCTTCGTCGATGCCCATAACCTGGACGAGGTCGAGGGCGCCATCAAGGACAACACCACGGTCATCTATCTCGAGACGCTCGGTAACCCCAACTCCGACATCCCCAACATCGACGCCATCTCCGAGATCGCCAAGAAGCATGGCCTGCCGGTTGTCGTCGACAACACCTTCGGCACCCCGTATCTGTTCCGTCCGCTGGAGCATGGTGCCAACATCGTCGTCCACTCCGCAACCAAGTTTATCGGCGGCCACGGCACCCCGCTGGGCGGTGTGATCGTCGACGGCGGTAACTTCGATTGGAAGGCGAGTGGCAAGTACGCCCAGATCGCTGAGCCCAACCCCTCCTACCACGGTGTTTCGTTTGCCGAGGCTGCCGGTCCCGCCGCCTTTGCAACCTATGTCCGCGCTATCCTGCTGCGTGACGAGGGTGCCTGCATCAGCCCGTTCAACGCCTGGGTCCTGCTCCAGGGCACCGAGACTCTGTCGCTGCGCGTTGACCGTCATGTCGAGAACACCAAGAAGGTCGTTGAGTTCCTGACCGGTGACAGCCACGTCGCCAAGGTGAACCACCCGAGCCTGCCCGAGCATCCCGACCATGAGCTGTACCAGAAGTACTTCCCCAACGGCGGTGCCTCGATCTTTACCTTTGAGATTAAGGGTGGCCAGGAGGCAGCTTGGAAGTTCATCGATCATCTGCAGGTGTTCTCGCTGCTCGCCAACGTGGCCGACGTCAAGTCGCTCGTCGTGCACCCGGCTACCACCACGCACTCCCAGCTCTCTGCCGAGGAGCTCGCCGAGCAGAACATCACGCCCTCCACGATCCGTCTTTCCATCGGTACCGAGAACGCCGAGGACATCATTTGGGATCTGAAGCAGGCCTTTGCCGCACTGGACGAGTAAGGCGACTTGTGCAAGGACCCCTTGCGACTCGATAGGTATAACTGCATAAAATGCCTGCTCAAGGCGCCTGTGCGAACAATGGTCGCACAGGCGCCTTTTTTGCATAGAGAGGGTGCAAAAACAGGGTTTTTGGCACGCTTTATGCAATCGAGATGTGGAAAACTCCTGTTGAGAGGATGTGAGTTTTACGCAAATGACGTGCGCCTTTTGAGAAAAACCGCAGGTCGCGATTTGCTCGGGGTACTATGCAGCGCGATCGAATCACACGCAGCTCAAACGCAGCAAAAACGCACTACGGAGGTTTCCAGCTACATGAGGATTGATTCACGAAAACCGAAAGCCGCCGCCCTTTCCGCCGCTCTGACCGTGGCACTTTTGACGGGCGCCGGCGCAACTGATGCCCACGCGGCAACACTATCCGATACGGTCGGATCCACGCCGTCCGAGGCGACGCTGATGCAGCCCGTCGACTATCGCGGCGACGGCTTTGGCTCCATGCAGGAGTGGAACGCCACTATGGGGGCCAAGCGCGATTCCCTGGAGGTCCGCGCCCAGATCATCATGAACATGTACGGCGACTATGCCACCGATGACGAGCGCGCTGTACTGCAAGGTTGTATCGATGGTGCGGGCAGTCTTTTGACGATGGAGGAGGTCGACGCGAAGTCGGCCGAGCTCGACGAGCTTCGCTCCGCGCTCGAGGATGCTAAGCGCGAGGCGCTCGAGGCTGCGGCTGCCGAAGCCGAGGCCGCTGAGGCCGTTCAGGCTTCGTATTACAACGCCGGCTCCGGCTCGTCTTACGCGTCTGCTGCGTATTACGCGAACGGCTCGGGCCTGACGCGCTCGAGCGGCGTCAATAACTATAACGGTCGTCGTGAGACCTATTACAGCAGCAACGTGTTGTATCACCACCGCACGGGCGAGTGGACCCAGGATTCCGAGGGCTTTTGGCGCGATTCCGATGGTTACTACGTCGTGGCCGCGGGCGATAA
>CABRZC010000062.1 GCA_902475375.1 uncultured Collinsella sp.
ATACTCATGGAAAACCTCCCATTTCCCGATGTCCAAGAAATGGGAGGCAGTTCACTGTCCCCTTTGTGGTGGTTTTACCCTTGTGGCGGTTACAGCGAGCCCTTGGTGCTGGGGATGCCCTGCACGCGGGGATCGAGCTCGCAGGCGCGGCGCATCGTGCGGCCCACGGCCTTAAAGGCAGCCTCGATAATGTGGTGCGAGTTGCCGCCCGCCAGTTCGCGCACGTGCAGCGTGAGCTTGGCGTCGCGCGCGAAGGCGTAGAAGAACTCGACAGCTAGCTCGGTATCGAAGGTGCCCACGCGCTCGGTCGGCACGGGCAGCTCGCAGTAGGCCTGCCCGCGGCCAGAGATGTCAACGGCGGCCATCACGAGCGTCTCGTCCATGGCAATCGCCGCGTCGGCAAAGCGCGTAATGCCCGCCTTGTCGCCCAGCGCTTGGCAAAACGCCTCGCCCAGCACAATGCCCGTGTCCTCGACGGTGTGATGCGCATCGACCTCGACGTCGCCCGCTGCGTGCACCGTCAGATCGAACAGACCATGGCGGCCAAAGGCGTTGAGCATGTGGTCGAAAAACGGCACGCCGGTCGAAATATCGCACACGCCGCTTCCGTCCAGGTCGAGCTTTACGACAATGTCGGTCTCGCCCGTCTTGCGGGTCACCTCGGCATAGCGGCCCATCTACATCTCCTCCTTCACCAGCGCGGCAAACGCCGCCAGCACTTCATCGTTTTCCTGCGGGGTACCCACGGTAATGCGCAGACAATCCGCGAGCCCCGGCGCGTAGCTAAAGTCGCGCACCAAAATCGAATACTCATCGCGCAGACGCTCGCGCACGCGCGTGGCATGCGGCGTGCGTACGAGCACAAAGTTCGCCGCGCTCGGCCATGCCTCCACGGGCAAGCCCTCGGCAGCCATTGCGCGCAGGGCGCACAGCTCGCGCTCGCGCTCGGATGCAACCTGCGCCACCACGGGCGCATAGGCATCACGGGCACGCACACAGGCAAGAGCGGCGGCCTGGCTCAGCACGTTGACCGAATAGATCTGGCGAATCGCCGCGAACACGTCGATGACCTCGGGCGCCGCGATCACGTAACCCAGACGCGTGCCGGCGGCGCCAAACGCCTTGGACAGCGTATGCAGAATTACCAGGTTGGGATGCTCGGCAATAAGCCCCTGCGCCGTGGTGGCCGCGCCAAACGAATCGTCGGCAAACTCAACGTAGGCCTCGTCAACCATCACCATGCCGGGGCACGCATCGCACAGGGCCGCGACAAAGTCGAGCGGAGCCACGTCGCCCGTGGGATTGTTGGGCGAGGTCATGATTGCTAGGTTGCACGCCGGCGCTGCCGCGAGCACAGCAGCTTGGTCGAGTTCAAAGGTCGCCGGGTCGCGCCACACGTCGCGCACCTCGGTCTGACAGAGCGACGCAAAGAACGCGTACTCGCTAAAGCACGGCGGGCAGTTGAGCAGAGTCCTCCCCGCGCCGCCAAACGCCAGCAGATAGTTATAGAGCAGCTCGTCGCCGCCGTTGCCCACGCAGATGTGCTCGCGCGTCACGCCATGCCAAGCGGCAAGCTCGTCGCGCAGGTCGTTTGACATGGGATCGGGATAGCGGTTGAGCGGTGTGGCAGCCAAGGCAGCGTCGATCGCCTCGCGCACGCCGGCCGGCACGGGATAGGTGTTCTCGTTGGCCGAAAGGTTGATGCGCGTGGGCGTAAAGTTAGGATCGTAGGGCTCAATACCGGCCAGGTAAGGCTGGACGAGCTCCTTCATGTGGGGCGTCAGCTCGGCCATATTAGGCCTCCTCGACGACCGCGCCGGCGCCATCCGCGCCTGCAGCCGCCAGGTCCACGCCCTCGGCAACCGTCGCCACGGCGTCGCCCGGCCAGGCAACCTTAGTCAGGTCGGCCGCCGCCAGCGACTCGGCGCTCACGGCATCCTCGCCCTGCTTCAACATGCGGCGGCGCAGCGCAGCCGAAAGCGCGTGTGCCCACAGGCCCTCGGCCTCGGCCAGGCGCTGTGTGGCGGGAGCGTCGGAGAGCAGGCCCTCGGGCGTATAGCAAATGACGCTCGAGCGCTTGACGAACTCTTCGACCGAAAGCGGGTTGGAGAACATGGCCGTGCCGCCGGTCGGCAGCGTGTGGTTGGGGCCAGCAACATAATCGCCGAGCGGCTCGGAGCTCCAAGCGCCCACAAAGATGGCACCGGCGTTGCGAATACCGCCGAGCAGGCCCATCGCGTCCTTGCAGTGCAGCTCCAGGTGTTCGGGCGCCACGGTGTTCACGGCCTCGACGGCGGCAGCCATGTCGGCGGCCACCACGATGGTGCCTTCGTTGTCGAGCGAAGCGCGCGTGATCTCGGCACGCGGCGACTGCGCCACCAGGATGTCGATGCCAGCCTCGACCTCGCGCGCAAACTGCTCGTCGCAAGTCACCAGATAGCAGGCTGCCAGCGGATCGTGCTCGGCCTGGGCCATCAGGTCTGCCGCGACCACCATAGGCTTGGCCGTGGCGTCGGCCAGCACGCAGACCTCGGAGGGACCGGCGACCATATCGATACCCACGTCACCCGAGACGATCTGCTTGGCCGCGGCAACAAAGGCGTTACCCGGTCCGGTGATTTTGTCGACGCGCGGAATGGTCTCGGTGCCGTACGCCAGCGCGGCCACGGCCTGAGCGCCGCCCACCATATAGATCTCGTCCACGCCGCCGAGCTTGGCCGCGGCAAGCGTGTAGGGGCTGATCAGGCCATCCTTTTGCGGCGGGGTCACCATAACCACGCGCTTAACGCCAGCCACCTTGGCGGGGATGGCGTTCATGAGCACGGTGGAAGGATACTGCGCGCGGCCACCCGGCACGTAGATGCCGGCAGCGGCAAGCGGGGTCACCTTAACGCCGAGCATCGTGCCGTCCGGGCGCGTGGTAAACCAGCTCTGCTCGACCTCGCGCTGGTGGAATTCGCGAATCTGACGCGCGGCCTTCTCGAGCGCAGCGACAACGGCCGGGTCGAGGCCTTCGAGCGCGGCATCGATTTGCTCTTGCGGCAGACGGAAGCTCTGCAGCTCAACACCGTCAAAACGCTGGCAGTAATCGCGCACCGCAGCATCGCCGTTGGCACGCACGTTGGCCACAATATCGCGGGCAGCGTCGACGATGTTTTGCGGCAGCACGCCCTTGCGGTTGAGCTGGTTGGTAACGAGGCGCTCACCGGGAGCAAGCTTGATAGTCTTCATATCGGTATCCCCTATCGGTCGAGGTTTTGTTCGAAAAACGAGAGACCGGGCGGCGGCGTCAGTCGGCCCGCCGCCCGGACGTTGGGGCGCCCGTGCGTGCTCGCGCTATTGTGCCGAGCCCGCAACGGGCTCAAAATGCTTGTCCTTCACGGCAGCTGCCAAGCGATCGGCCAAGTTGCGCACGCGCGGATCCAGGCGCGCGGCACCCGGATTGACGAAGAAGCGGGCCGTGCAGTCCATAATGCGGCCGGTGATGACCAGGTCGTTGTCGCGCAGCGTGGCACCCGTGGCGGTAATGTCCACGATGCGGTCGGTCATGCCGACGATGGGGCCCAGCTCGATGTTACCGTGCAGCGAAACGATATCGGCATTCACGCCGCGCTCGGCATACCAGGCGCTCGCGATGCGCGGATACTTGGTGGCCACGCGAAGCGACCCGCGACGGGCATAGTTGCGCTCGGCCTGGCCGGCGCGCCACGCGGGCTCCGCCTCGATAAAGGTGCACAGGCCATAGCCCAAATCGACCAGCTGCAGCAGGTTGAGGTCGGCCTCGATAAGCGAGTCCCAGCCGCAGATGCCGCAGTCGGCGCCGCCGCAGCCCACAAAGGCGGGCGCGTCGCTGGGACGCACGATAACAAACTCGATATCTCCGACCGTGCCCTCGCCGGCACGCGTGTCGCGACCGCGCACGATGAGGTGACGGCCGGGGTCACGCAGTTCAGAGACGTCCAGGCCCGCGGCCTCGAGCACGTCGAGCGTGTCGGCCTTGAGCGAGCCCTTGGGCACGGCGATGCGCAGCGGGCCCTCGGCGCCACGGCCCGCTGCGTGATCGCCGTCCGAGGCGGCGTCCTCGGCCGAGGTGCGCGCGACCTCCAGACGCTCGAGCGAAAAGGCGAAGCCCGCCGCCGGCACCTCGATGCCGGCGCCAAATGCGCCGGTAAAGATGGAGTCGTAGCGGCCGCCCGAGCCCACCGGATCGGGCAGGCCGCCGGCATAGGCCTTAAAAACCAAGCCCGTGTAGTAATCGAAAGAGTTCATGATGGAGAAGTCGAACGACAGCACCTGGGCGTCCTCGGGAGCCAGGCCCTCGACCAGGGCACGCAGCTCGCGCGTGAGCGGCGCGACAATGCCCGCCGCCGTCAGAAGCGCATCCACGCGGTCGAGTACCTCGGCGCCGCCGTGCAGACGCGGCAGCTCGCTAATGGCGGCCTTGACGGCCTCGGACTCGGCGCTTGCCGCCACGCGGGCATCGAGGCCCACAAAGTCGTTGGCGTGCACGCAGTGCAGCGCCTCGGCAGCCAGCTCGCGATCCTCGCACGCCGCAAGCAGCTCCTTAAACGGACGCACGCTACCTGCGATAATGCGCGCATCGGGCAGTGCGAGCTTGCGCACGGCCTCGGCCACGAGCGACACAATCTCAACATCGCCCGCGGTATCGCCCGCACCGATAAGCTCAAAGCCCAGCTGTGTAAACTGGCGCGAGCCGCCGGCATTGCGCTGGCACTCACGAACCACCGGCGCCTCGTAGCGAAGGCGCAGCGGCAGATCGGCCGCGCGCATGCGGGTCGAGACCAAGCGCACAATCGGCAGCGTGTTGTCGGGACGGACCACCAACAGGCGACCGTCATCATCAAAGAGCTTAAACGGCGTATCCGCAATGCGGCCACCCTCCTCGAGCGAACCCTTGTCCTCGAGCAGCGGCGTCTCGACCGGCAGGTAATGATGCTCCCTGAAGCAGCCCTTCACCGTCAGCGCAATCTCCTCGCGCGCCTGAGCCTCCTCGGGCAATATGTCCCGGAATCCCCACGGTGTGGCTGTCATACGTGCGCACATCTCCTCTGCCGCTTCTTTCCACCCAACTAGCAACTGGCTCGTCCAGTGTTTGGTACTTTAGCATACTAGAGTATATTCTGCGATTATTTCGTATTGATTGCAGGAAGCGCGAACAGCCGCCGCGGTTTTGCTTGCGCGGCGCGCTCCGCTATCACGCTCCGACAAGCATCATCACAAAGGGAATGGTCAAGATACTCGCCACGATAGAGATGAACGTGCCCTGCATCATCGGCTTGGTGTCGGCACCAATATCCCTCAATCACAATGCGCCGGCGACGTTAGTTCCGCCCTCGCGCCACGGAGCCCGCAAATCACAATCGAAACAAAAAGGCGCACTCGGACCGTCCCATCTCGGCCCGAGTGCGCCCAACGCTGCCTGAAGACAGTTCACACGATTACTGCAAAGCGTGGCTCAAAAAATCCCTGCCAGAATCGTTGGAGAACGCGACCACGCGATCACCTGCGCACAGCTCCGTGCCGCCATTGGGGATAACAATATCCCCGTCACGCTCAACGGCTACAAGCACAAGGTCCTCGGGCAGCTGCAGGTCGCGCACCGCCTTCCCGACCACCGAGGAACGGGGACGCACCTCGCCTTGGACAATAGCGTGGCCGCTCTTGCCCAAGCGCATAATCGTGTAGACGTCCTCGATATCAAGGCCTTCCTCGACGGAGCGCGTAATCAGATCGGCCTGGTCGATGGCCACATCGACACCCATAGAGGCATCAAACATCCAGGCATTCGCCGGGTTGTTGACGCGTGCGACCACGCGGCCAACGCCATACTCCATCTTTGCGAGCATCGAAACCACAAGGTTAACCTCGTCGTTACCCGTAACGGCAATCACGACGTCCGAATGCAGCACATCTGCCGCCTCGAGGACATCGGGGCTCGAGCCCATGCCGCGCACGACCGTGCCCTCGGGCAGCTTTGCCTCAAGACGCTGCACCACTGTTTTTCTCGATTCGATAACGCGCACCGTGTCGCCGCGGCCGCTCAGCAGGGAGGCGAGATACGAGCCGGTCTTGCCACCGCCAACGATAATGATATTCATGGTTGCCTCCTTACTCGGCCAACCCGAGCATGGTGCGGAACTTGCCCGCCGCGCTCGACGTGACCGCTGCATAGACGATGTCTCCGTGATCGAGCACCGTGCCCTGCGTGGGCACGAAGGTCTCGTTGTCGTGCGAAACCGCGACGATGCTGATCTCGCCCACAACAGTGAGCTCGCGCACCGGGCTTCCTTCAAGAAGCGCCGGGACGTCGGCGCGCACGAGGCGCACATCGCCGGACCCAAGTTCGACAACATCGTCCAGCTCATTGAACGTCAGCAGCTCGCAAACGCGACGCACGCCCCAGTCGGTGGTAGAAATGCTTTGGATGCCAAGCCTGCGATACGTCTCGGCATTGGAGATCTCGTACAGGCGGGCGATAACGCGTGGGACGCGATAGGTCTGACGCGAGATGCGCGCGACAACGATGTTCGTCTCGTCGGACGAGGTGCAGGCGATCACGGCGCTGGCACGGTCGATACCTGCAGCCTCCAAAACCGCTCGGTCAAATCCAATACCCTCGACAGTGCGGCCGCCAAATGACGCACCCAAAGATTCAAGACGCTCAGGATCCTGGTCGATGGCACAAACCTCATGGCCCTGCCTGTCAAGTTTGCGGGCGAGGCTCACGCCCATGCGTCCCATACCCACGACGATTACGTTCATGGCTACCTCTTTTCCGGCGTCTGAGAAAGCGCGACGCCATTACGGTCGATATGGTTCTTCTTGCGAACGATGGCCTTGCGGCACTCCTCAATCAACAAGATGACGGGCGGAAGCAGCACCAAGAACACGTAGTCGTTCAGCAGCAACGGACTGGTGTGGAAGACGCCCTGGAACGGCGGGAACAACGTGATGAAAACAATGAGCGCGATCTCGAACAGAATACCCTTGTTGATCTGTTTATTCGAGAACAAGCCCGTGGCAAAAACCGAAGCAGTCTCCGTGCGGCAGTTCCAAACCTCGCCAATCTGCGTGAAGACGATGGCGGCGAGCGCCATGGTCGTTGCGCGGACATAGACCGGATCGAGGTCAGCGCCCACGCCAAACATCGCGATGCCGGGATGCCAGCCATTCATGATCTGGCAGAACATGAACGCAGCGAAGGAAAAGAGCGCGCCAAGCATGCCGTACCACAGGAAGGCCTTGCGCATGACCTTGCCCGAAAGCAAGGGCTCATTCGGATCACGAGGGGGCCTGCTCATAACGTCGGCCTCGGGAGGCTCGGTACCCAAACCAAGGGCAGGCAGCATATCGGTGCCCAGGTCGATGGTGAGGATCTGCATCGTCGTAAGCGGCAGAGGCACCGCTCCGCCCGAGAGCAGGTAGATTGCAGAAGGAACAGCCTCGGGGACATTGGAGTTCAAGATATAGAGCATGAACTTCCTGATGTTGGCGTAGACCGCACGGCCCTCTTCGATGGCATGGACGATCGAGGCGAAGTTGTCGTCGGTCAAGATCATGTCCGCGGCCTCCTTGGCCACGTCCGTGCCGGTAATGCCCATGGCAACGCCGATGTCTGCCTTCTTAAGCGCAGGAGAGTCGTTCACACCGTCTCCGGTGACGGCCACGATCTCGCCCATCTGCTGCAGGTTCTCGACGACGCGCAGCTTTTGCTCCGGCGCCATGCGAGCGAAGACAACCTCGCCCTTCAATGCCTCTTTGAGCTCCTCGTCTGAGGTCTTCTCGAGTTCAACGCCCGAGAAGACGCGCGGGTGCTCGCCCTGAACGATACCGATCTTACGGGCAATGGACACCGCGGTAAGACCGTAGTCGCCCGTGATCATCACAACGCGGATACCAGCGCGACGGCACTCGGAAACAGCGGCCGCAACCTCGGGCCGCGGCGGGTCTTGCATGACAAGCAGTCCAACAAAGGTAAGGCCGCACTCGATGTTATCGGGAGTGTAATCGCTCATCGAGCGAGGAAGGGAATCGTCGTCGGCGCGCAGCGGACGATATGCCAAAGCGAGGACGCGCAGGCCATTTGCTGCATAGCCATCGTTTGCAGCCATGATGCGCTCACGCATTTCATCGCTCATGGGAGCGACCGCGCCGCGACAGCGCACGCTCTCTGAAAGACGGACAACCTCGTTAGGAGCGCCTTTCACAAATGCGATACGAGAAGCGCCTTCAAACGGACGCTTGAGCTGATGGATGGTCGTCATGCGCTTGCGGCGGCTCTCAAAGGGAAGCTCCCTCACGCGCGGCATCTCGTGCTCAAGGTCCTCGAGCGCAAGCCCGGCCTTCTGAGCGCTCACAAGCAGGCATGCCTCGGTAGGATCGCCCAAAACGGTATAACGGCCGCCCTCTTCCTCAGGAGCAACAAGGCGCGCATTGGAGCACAGAGCACCACCTGCCACCAGCAGACGAAGCTCGTTGTTGTCGGCAGCAAGCCATTTCTCGCCGTCAGCCTCGACGTCGCCCTCGGGAGCATAGCCAACGCCGGTAACCTCGTACTCGCGCTCGCATGTCCACAGATGGTTGACAGTCATCTCGTTTTGGGTGAGCGTGCCGGTCTTGTCGGTGCAGATAACACTCGTAGAGCCCAAGGCCTCGACAGAGCTGAGTTTCTTCACCAGGGCATTGCGCTTGCTCATGCGCTGAACCGCCATGGCGAGCGACAGCGTAACCGTGGGCAGCAGGCCCTCGGGAATAAAGGCAAAAACCATGCCCAAGGCGAAGATGAACGAAGACGCAAGGCCATTGCGCACAAAGAGCACGTCAAGCAGGAAAAACGCGATGCCCATGCACATGGCGAACAGCGTAACCTGCTTGGTCAAGCGATCGAGCTGGCGTTGCAGGGGGCTCTCGGAGTCCTCCATGTTCTGCGTCAGGCTCGCGATCTTGCCAAACTCCGTTGCCATGCCGATCTTCGTGACGACAACACGGCCGTTACCCTCGGAAACAGAGGTTCCTGCGAACACGAGGTTGGGCGTTTCGGCAGCGGTAAGATCGGACTCGAGCACGGCATCGGCGGTCTTTCGCACCGGGTTGGACTCGCCGGTAAGCGTCGACTGGTCCACCTGCAAATCGGAAGCGCGAACAACGCGACCATCGGCAGAAATCTTGTCGCCTTCTGCTAGAACCATGATGTCGCCAGGCACGAGGTCCTCCGCAAGCACCTGAGACTGCTGGCCGTCTCGAATAACGTTGACATAAGACGGAAGCATCTTCTTGAGTGCCTCGGTGGCTTTATCGGCCTGATGCTCCTGCCAAAAACTAAAGCACCCATTGATCAGGTTGACCAACCACACGGCAACGCACAGCTCGGGCATGCCCGCCACCAAGGCAATAATGCCTGCAACCCACAACAAAATGGCCATGAGATGCGTGAAGTTGGAGAGAAATGCCAGGACCGGAGATTTCTTCTTGGCCGCCTGGATGAGGTTCTTGCCGTGCTTGGCCTGCAGCTCTGCCGCCTGGCCGCTCGTCAGTCCAGCAGCGCTGCTGCCCATAGCTGCAAGCGCAGCCGCGCCGGTAAGCGAGGAGAGTTGTGAAATCTTCTCCTCATACGATTCGGACGCAGTATCCAAGGGTCCTCCTTTCTTTGATTGCGCACGTGCCCGACGGGCATGCGCGGTCGGCGGCAATTCCGCCAACGCAAACGAAGAATAGCCATCCTTGGGCCTCTCCAAAACAAGGCTGTCGCCCTTGCGCGATTCAACATGTTCCAGGCATAAAAGTGCCGTTAAACTCGGATAAAGAAGGCTAAAAGACCCCAGGTCAGTGACTGTTTTTAATCTTTAGTCGCAGTGGCGCGAATCATGCGATAGCCCACGCCCACATGAGTTTGGATATAGCGGGGATGCACCGGATCGGACTCGATTTTCTTACGAAGCGCGCCCATGAATACGCGCAGCGTCGCAAGGTCCGCCTGGTGCTCGGCGCCCCAAACCTCATTCAAGATGACGCTATGCGTAAGAACCCTGTCCACGTTATGGGACAGCAAGCACAAGAGCTTGTACTCGATGGACGTCAAATGCAGTTCCTCGCCGGACAGGTATGCCACGCCCGCCGAGCAGTCGATACGAAGATCTCCGTTCTCGAAGATGGAGCTCTCACGCGCAGGGGCATTCGAAAGGTAGCTCGAACGGCGCAGGGTCGCGCGGATACGCGCTTGGAACTCGCCTATCGAAAACGGCTTAGTGAGATAGTCATCAGTCCCCGCGTCGAGCGCATCGATCTTATCGGCGTCTTCGTCTCGGGCGGACACCACAATGATCGGCATCTGGGACCATACGCGTATAGCGCGAACGACCTCGATGCCGTCGATATCGGGAAGCCCCAGGTCGAGCAAAACCACATCGGGCGCATTCGTGGCGGCAGAAGCGATGGCGCCTCGCCCCGTAGACTCGGCAAAAAGATCGAAACTTTGAGCTTCAAGCGTCGTGAGCACCAGGTTTCTAACCATAGCGTCATCCTCGACAACAAGGATCTTTGCATGGCTCTCAACCGACATGATCTATATCTCCATTCTCCATATGATGCAAGGGCAGCATAAACCAAAACGTGCATCCATACGGCTCGACTGCGTCGACGCCAATCTTCTCGCGCTCCTCAAGCGCCCTTGCGCGGGCAAGGGCAAACGACGCCTCTCCCGCAACGGCCTCGGCCTTGTTGCACTCCGCGGGAAGCGGAGCTACGCCCATAAGGCAGACACCCATGACGCCCGCGCATCGGCGCCAGAGCGCAAGGGCAGATACAAACCGGATGCCGATGGGAAAAACTTCATCCCAACGCCGACGCTCTCACCGTCCTCCATCCCATTCTACGCTGAAATTCCGGGGTGAACTTTCCGCCGAGGACACCCTGCGCCAACAGCAACGTAAAAAGGGCGCCCGCTCAAATGCGGACGCCCTTGTGTAGGATCGAGATATCAACCAGCCAAGATATCGGACCTTCGGCCAGCCCTCAGTAGTCGAACTGGTGGTAGTAGTGGCGGTACTTGAGGTTGTGCTTGGTGACCAGCTCGTAGTTGCGCGAGAGGCGGTCGGTGGTCAGCGCGGACAGGATCCAGGGGGACACGAAACGGCCGAGAGGGCCGCCTCCGGGCGGGTTGCCTTGCTCTGAGAAGTTCGCGAAGCCCACTTCCCGGAGCAAGGCCACCCCGCCGGGCAAGGTCCCAGCGTGAGACCGTCCCGGATGCCTACCCGCACAGCGTGGCTACGAGTGGGATAGTCAGCCGAGCCGCAAGTCCGAGATGAACTTTCCGCCAGAAGCCTCGACCGGAAGGCGCATCTCATTTTCCCGGAGAGCACTAGGCTGAAATCCTCGACCGACAGGTAGCCCAACGCCCGCCCCGCTTAGGCGCCAATCGCGCGTCGATACTCCGCCATGACCTGAGCATCGGCTGCCGCCGGATTGGCAAAGTACTGTTCGTCATAGGTCTCTGCAGAAACTACGCCCTTGTAGCCACGCGCCACCAGTCTATCCAGGTCGGCGCGCATATCGCGACCGCCGTCACCCCAGGCAAGGTGCGTGGTACCGTCTGCCGCAACATCGACAAAATGTACGTGGGCAACATCGTCGCCGAGCACATCAAAATATCCGTCAATGGTATCCCCCGCCACCGCCATGGCACCCATATCAAGACAGGCCTTGAGTGCAGGATGATCGACGGCTTCAAGCATGCGCTTCGTATCCTCGGCGGTATTCACAATCAGAGACTCAACCGTCTGCAAAGCCTCGAGCACCAAGCGAACGTCGCGCTTCCCCGCATGCTCGGCAATCGAACGCAGCATCGAGGCGCTGCGCCCCCATGCGTCCTCGACCGGCTCGTTCAAAAAAGCCCAGCCGCTCGATACCATAACCTGCCCGGCGCCTAGCTCCGCCGCGATATCAACGACGTTCTTAAAGTATGCGAGTGTGCGCGCTCGAGCTGTCTCTCCCCGCGCCGCGATGTTCCACGGCTTAGGGTTGTTTTGCTCGGGACAGAGCCCGATAACCTTAACGCCATATCGATCCGATAGTTCCCGTACGCATTCGAGCGAATCGTAACCATGGTAGTCCACATATAGGTGCATCGCCCCGGTCCAAAGCTCGCAACACGTGTAGCCCGAGGCCGCTGCCGAGGAAAAGAATTCCTCAAGGTCAAAATAGTGATGGCTGATATTCATGACGGCAAGCTGGGGATAGCTCATAAGTACTCTCCAACCCAAACGAGGCCCCGTTCCATATAGGAGCGAGGCCCAATTACACAAACGTTATTTACTCTTAGTAATCGAACTGGTGATAGTAGCGGCGATAGTTGAGGTTGTGCTTGGTGACCGTCTCGTAGTAAGCGGCAAGGCGATCGGTGATCAGCGAGGAGAGAATCCACGGAGACACGATGACGCGGAACTCGTCGTCAAGGCCGGGGATCGCGAACTCGGCGGTGTCGA
>CABRZC010000063.1 GCA_902475375.1 uncultured Collinsella sp.
GCCCGCCCGACGGTTCCAAGCCGCGCGAGGTCCTGCTGGACGAGGAGGGGCTCGCCGCGTTGGAGTCTGTCGACGCCGAGATGGCACGTGAAGATCGTGAGTTTGGAGGATTCTGATGGCTGCACGCTTTGGTGACATGCTGCTCGAGCAGCGTCGCCGGATGGGCCTTTCCATCCAGCAGGTCGCCAACACCATCAAAATCAGGCCGCAGATCATCGAGTTTTTCGAGACCGGTAACTTTGCATCGATGCCCCCGCGTGGCTATGCGCAGGGCATGATTTCGAGCTATGCTCGCTTTTTGGGGCTTAACCCGCGCGAGGTCGTCAACGCTTATTTTGATGACCTCATGGCATATGAACGCGAGACCTCGCAGCGGGGCGGTCGTTTTCAGGATGCTGCCGGCTACGTTAACTCGCGTTCGTCGGTCGATAATGGACGCTTTCTGATGGTTCAGGGTGGTCGCTCGACGCGGTACGGCCAGCGCCCTCCGCAGGCGGGCTATATCACCGAGACGGGCTCCAGCGAGGAGATTCGTTCTCAGCGAGATCGCTTTCGCAGTACGCCCATGCCGGATGATCGTGCGCTTCCCGCCGCTCGCGGGTTGAGTCGCGATCCCCGCGCCGGTTACGGCGACGGTGGCTACTCCGGTCGTGGTTATCGCGGAGTTTCAGCCGGGCGTTCCCACGGTGGATATGCCGACGCCGATACCACACAGGTGACGCCGCGCCTCCGTTCGCAATCGCAGCCTTACGGGCAGCGCTCTTCGGCGCCTCGCTCTGACCAGCGTGGCTATCAGAACCGTGGTGAGCTTGCGCCGCGTTCGGGCCAGCGTTGCTCGCAGCGCCAGGGCGGCTATCGTGGTCGTCCCGATAGCGGTCGCGGTCGTATGCCGCACGGGAATGGCCGTGGCGGCTCCAATCGCGGACGCGGCGGCGGACGTGCTCCCCAGAACAATGGACTTGATCCGCGCGTCATCTACGCCGGCATCGGTGCCGTGGCGCTTTTGCTGATTTTGCTTATCGTGGTCCTCCTGCGTGGCTGCGGCTCTTCTGCACCCGAGTCGACGCCCGAGACGCCCGCGGCTACCAAGACGACGACCAAGAAGTCTTCCAAGAAGACCGAATCCGTTGACGAGGATGAAGGCACCGACGAGGCGACGGACTCTGCCGATTCCGATGCCGCCAAGGCGACGGCGAAAAAGGAAGAGGACGAGGTCATCAAGGTCAAGGTCTCCGTTGCCAAGGGCAAGACCGCTTGGATTGAGGTCAAGGTCGACGGTAAATCGGTCTACGGCGCCCAGGCGACCGGTCCCTTTGAGCAAGAGTACACGCCCGAGTCCTCGATTGAGATCACCACGTCCAAGCCCTCTGACGTCACCGTCACCAAGAACGGCGAAAAGGTTCGCTATGACACCAAAACATCGGGTGTGGCGCGCGTGACCATTACCGTTCCCAAGAAGGAGACCACAGACTCCAAGGATGGCGAGAGTACCGACGGCACCGATGCTGCCGACGGCACCGACGCCCAGTCTGCCGGCGGCGCCGATGCTCAGTCTGCCGACGGCACCGACACGGCATCCGATGGTCAGACTGCAAACGATTCAGATGGCTATTCGTACGACAGCTATTAAGGCCCCCTGTACCGAAAGGAAGAACCATGGCTAAAGATTCCAGCTTCGACGTTGTGTCCGAGGTCAATATGCAGGAGGTCGACAACGCCTTCCAGCAGACCACCCGCGAGATCTCTCAGCGCTATGACCTCAAGGACTCCGGCGCTACCATCGAGCTTTCGAAGGGCGACAAGCTCTTTACGATCAATGCCCCGGCCGATTTTGTCTCCAAGCAGATTATTGACGTACTGAGCTCAAAGCTCATCAAGCGCGGCATCGACCTTAAGGCTGTCTCCTGGGATGCGCCGCAGGCGGCTTCGGGCGGTACCGTGCGCGTGCTCGGCCATATCGTCGAGGGTATCGACCAAGCGACCGCCAAGAAGATCAATAAGGACATCAAGGATCAAAAGCTCAAGGTCAAGGTGACCATCGAGGCCGATAAGCTGCGCGTTTCCTCGGCTTCTAAGGACGCGCTGCAGTCCGTGATTCAGTTCCTGCGCAACCAGGACTACGGCCAGCCGCTGCAGTTTACCAACTACCGCTAATTTACTCGAAAGGACCGTTCTCCAACATGGATACTCCGTTGGGTTCTGTACTCTACATCACGCTTGGCTGCGCCAAGAACGAGGTCGATACCGACCGCATGCGTTCGTTGCTGACCGCTGCGGGCTACGAGGAGGCATTCGATCCGCAGGATGCCGATATCGCTATCGTCAACACGTGCTCGTTTCTCGCCTCTGCGACGTCCGAGAGCATCGAGACCACGCTCGAGCTCGCTAACGAGGTGCAGGACGGCGTTCGCGCCTGCCCCATCGTCATGTGCGGTTGTGTGCCGTCTCGTTACGGCGATGACCTGCCCGACGAGCTTCCCGAGGTCGCGGCCTTTGTGAAGGCCGATGAGGAAGACGGTATCGTTTCCGTCATCGATGGCGTACTGGGCGTGGAGCGTGAGATCGCAGCCTATATCCCGCAGGTCAAGCGTACCGTCGAGGGTGCCGTTGCCTACGTCAAGATCTCCGATGGCTGCAATCGTTTTTGCAGCTTCTGCATGATCCCCTACATTCGCGGTCGCTATCATTCGCGCAATGCCGAGAGCATTATCTCCGAGGTGCGCGACCTGGTTGCCGGCGGTGTACGCGAGATCGTGCTGATCGGCCAGGACACGGGCATTTGGGGCACCGACTTTGCCGACGAGGACGTCGCCGAGGGCGCGCCGCGCAATTTGGCGCAGCTGCTGCGTGCCGTCGCCGAGGCTGTGCGCCCGCACAACGTCTGGGTCCGCGTGCTCTATCTGCAGCCCGAGGGCATGACCGACGAGCTTATTGAGACGATTCGCGATACGCCTGAGGTGCTGCCTTATATCGATATCCCCGTGCAGCACTGTGACGCGCGCATCCTCAAGGCCATGCACCGCTCCGGCTCGCGTCAGGAGCTCGAGGATCTGTTCCGTGATCTTCGCGAGCGCATCCCCGGCATCGTGATTCGTTCCACGGCCATGGTCGGCTTCCCGACCGAAACTGACGACGAGTTCCGCGATCTTATCGACTTTATGGACACCGTTGGCTTTGACTACACGAGCGTTTTCGCCTACTCGCGTGAGGAGGGCAGCCTGGCCGCCAAGATGGAGGGCCAGGTCGATGAGGAGGTCAAGCTCGAGCGCGCCCAGGAGGCCATGGATCTGGCCGAGTCGCTCGGTTTTGCCGCCACGGCAGCCCATGTGGGCGAGCGTGCCCAGGTGATCGTCGACGGCATCGAGGAGACCGAGGACGGCGCCGAGCTGATTGGTCATGCCTGGTTCCAGGCGCCCGATTCCGATGGCGCGGTGCATCTGGACGCCAGCGAGGCGTCCGTGGGCGATATTCTGACCGTCGAGTTTACCGATAGCTTCTGCTATGAGCTTATCGGCCATGTTGTGGAGTAGGAGAGCGTCGTGGCAAACGAGAGCAATAAGGAACTGACGAGTGTTTGGACGCCCGCCAACATCGTGACGTGCGTTCGCATCGTCTTTATCCCGGTGTTCATGATCGTCTCGGCCCTGTCTCACGCGAGCGTTGCCGGTACGGACTGGAGCACCTTCGACGGCCCACTCGCCGCTGCTGCCTTCATTCTGTATGTGATTCTGTCGTGCACCGACAAGGTCGACGGCTATCTGGCGCGCTCGCGCAACGAGATCACCGATTTCGGTAAGTTCTTGGACCCTATCGCCGACAAGCTGCTGGTGTTCTCGGCCCTGCTGCTGTTCTTGGATTTTGGTGCGGTGACCGTGTGGTCCGTATTCATCATCTTGTTCCGCGAGCTGCTGGTGAGCGCTCTTCGCATGGTCGCGAGTGCGGCCGGCGTGGTCGTTGCCGCCGATAAGCTCGGCAAGTATAAGACGGCGACCACGATGGTCTCCATCTGCGGCTATCTGTGCGTCTTTGCTATGACCGGCCTCCAGTTGGGGCCTGCGGAGCTGTTGCTCGGTGTCTATGGCGTCTCACGCTTCCTGTACGCTGTTGCCGTTGTCCTGACCGTTATCTCGGGCGCTCAGTACTTCTGGAACTGCCGCAAGATCGTCTTTTCGGTCTAGGTCCTGGTGGGTATGACGGACTCTTTTGAGCAGATTTCCGCACATAACGAGGAGCTGGCGCGCGATATTGTCGAGCGCGCGACTGCCCTTGGGGTGACGGTGTCGACGGCGGAGTCGCTGACGGCGGGCATGATCGCCTCGACGATTGCCGATATCCCGGGTGCCTCGGCGGTGCTGCGCGGCGGTGCGGTGACCTATTGCGATGAGATCAAGCATCGCGTGCTCGGCGTCGAGCAGGAAACGCTCGATCGGTTTAGCGCCGTGTCGCATCAGACGGCGCGTGAGATGGCCGCGGGCTCGCTGGGCCTCTATCAGAGCGATATAGCCGTAAGCGCAACGGGCTACGCTGGGCCCGGTGGTGGCACCGAACAAGACCCCGCCGGTACGTTCTATATTGGCTGGGCGTATCGCGCTGCCGATGGGGGAGCGCCGGTTGTCGAGTCTGCGCGCTGTCATTTCGAGGGCGATCGGTCGTGCGTTCGTGCCCATGCGGTCGCGGAGGCTTTGGGGCGCATTGTCTCTGTTCTCAATTCTATGGAATAGACGTGGTTTAAGGGGCCTTAGGGCCCCTTAATTGTGGAGATAGGGACCATTGACCGGAATTACGTTTGCGCTGGTACATGGCCTAAATTTGTTCGTGCATCCGTATTTGTGATTGGCGTGGTCAAGCGTTTGGTCGGTGATTGGTTGGCGTTTGGTCGGGTTTTGGAATGGTCGGGTGCATATGATGAATCTGAACGGTTGACCACGAACAGCCGTTCGTTTATTATCGTTTCAGGTTGTTAAGAGGAGGGCTATTCATGGCCAAGAATTCAGGTCCCGTACGTACCGTTCATGCACGCACGACGGGTAAAGAGCGCGATGAGATGATCGCCACCACCAAGGCCGAGATCGAGAAGAAGTTCGGCCAGGGCTCTATTATGAGGTACGGCGACGGCGGTCCCGAGCTCGAGGTCGAGGCGATTCCGACGGGCTCTCTGGCGCTCGATGCCGCCTTGGGTATCGGCGGCGTGCCGCGCGGCCGTATCGTCGAGATTTATGGCCCCGAGTCCTCCGGTAAGACGACGCTTTCGCTCGAGATCCTTGCAGAGGCGCAGGCCATGGGCGGTGTTGTTGCATTTATCGATGCCGAGCACGCGCTTGATCCCACCTATGCCGCGCGCATCGGTGTTGATATCGATGAGGTCTTGATTTCCCAGCCCGATACGGGCGAGCAGGCGCTCGAGATCGTCGATATGCTTGTGCGCTCCGGTGCCATCGACGCCATCGTCGTCGACTCTGTTGCCGCCTTGACTCCGCGTGCCGAGATCGAGGGCGAGATCGGTGACACGACGGTGGGTCTGCAGGCTCGCTTGATGAGCCAGGCGCTCCGCAAGCTTGCCGGCTCGCTTGCCAAGTCCAACACGACCTGCATCTTCATTAACCAACTGCGCGAGAAGATCGGCGTCATGTTCGGTAACCCCGAGACCACCACGGGCGGCCGTGCGCTCAAGTTCTTCTCTTCCGTGCGAATCGATATTCGCAAAATCGATACCATCAAGCTCAAGGACGAGGTTATCGGCAATCGCGTGCGTGCCAAGGTTGTTAAGAACAAGGTGGCCGCTCCGTTCCGCTCGGCCGAATTTGACATCATGTATGGCACCGGCATCTCCAAAGAGGGCTCGATTCTGGATATGGCCGTCGAGTGCGGCATCTGCAAAAAGATGGGGTCCTGGTTTGCCTATGGCGAGGACAAGCTCGGCAATGGTCGCGAGGCCGCCAAGACGTTCCTGCGCGAGCACCCCGATTGTGCCGACGAGATCGAGCACAAGGTTCGCCTTGCCTGCGGTCTTGAGTATGACGACGATGCCCCCTCTGAGGTTGAGTTGACCGATCAGCCCGCCCCCGAGGAGTTTGATGAGCTGTACGCCATCGATGGCTCCGCAATGCTCGACGATGACGACGAGTAGCGGATGCCGACATGTCGTATACGGTGACCGAGGCCACGGTCGTCTTTCCCGATAAGAAAGCGGCCTCCTCGTTCTCGAGCGGTTATGCGTCTAAAAAGCCCTGTGCGCATATCGATTGCGATCTTGAGGGCGGTTACGAACGTTCCATTTGGATTCCCGTGCGCGTGGCGCGCCTGTACGTTAAGAACCGCCCCGATCTTCCCTGTGATTGGGATGACTTTCGCGAGACGGTGCAGCTTATCGAATGCAAATGTGCACTCACCATGGTGACCGAGATGCTTTCGCGCCGCGATCATGCCACGGGTGAGGTGCGCGATAAGTTGGCGCGCTATGGCTTTCGACAGCCCGCGATCGATTTTGCGGTTGCTCGAGCGACCGAGTATCGGTTTTTGGACGAGAACCGTTTTTGCTCGTACTTCATCGAAGAGCGCAAACGTCGCGGCTGGGGACAGCGCAAAATCGAGGTTGAGCTCAAGCGTCGTCATGTCGTGCTTGACGATATCCCCGGGTATCCCGAGGCGTATTTTACCGTGGATGACGACTTGACTCGTGCATCGGCCTTGCTCGCTAAACGTCGCATTCCCGAGGTGCGTGCATTCGAAAAGCTCGTCAGATTCTTGATGGGTAAGGGTTTTTCGTATCACATCGCCGCCGATGCCGTTAAGGCACGTCTCGATGCCTTAAGCGAGGAGTGTGCCGTGTAAACGTGCACCTGTTACGCCCTTGCCGTTCACCGCTCGATTGGCGCCGTGCCGGGTGCGTTTATTTGACAGTTGTTGCGGTTCAACGTAGGATAAATACCGTCATTTGCTTTGTGATATGTGCTCATCTGTGATGAGTTTGTTTATTTGTTTATCTGTATCCGACCCGCATAAGCTGCGCCCATATTACTCAAATGTCGCGAGCCGTTCGTAAGGACGGTTCGCTTTGCTGTGTAACGAATCCATAAAAAGGAGTGAGCATGCCTATCATTGCAGCGCTCGTTGGCCTCGTTTTGGGTGCCATCGCCGCCATTGCCTACATGCGCACCGCCAAGCAGGGTAGTCTTCACGAGGCCGACGAAAAGATTCAGTCGGCACACGCGCAGGCAGAGTCCTTGATCGGTGATGCAAAGCGTCAGGCCGAGACCCTCAAAAAAGAGGCTCTGCTCGAGGCTAAGGAAGAGATCATCAAGAACAAGCAGGCCGCCGAGGCCGAGGACAAGCAGCGTAAGAGTGAGATTCGCACGCTCGAAAACCGCGTGATGCAGCGCGAGGAATCGCTCGATCGCCGCAACGATGCGCTCGATAAGCGCGAGCATCAGCTGTCCAGCCAGGCCGGCCAGGTCGAGAAGCGCTCTCGCGAGCTTGAGGAGCTCTGCGCCAAGCAGACTTCCGAGCTTGAGCGTATTGCCGACCTTACGCGCGAGGACGCTCACAAGGAGCTGCTCGACAAGGTCCGCGGCGAGGTTACCCACGAGGCTGCCACCATCATCCGCGAGTCCGAGCAGCAGGTCCGCGCCGAGTGCCACAAGACCGCTCAGGAGATTCTCTCCTTGGCGATTCAGCGTTGCGCCGCCGACCATACCGCCGAGGTCACCGTTACTTCCGTGCACATTCCCTCCGATGACCTCAAGGGTCGCATCATCGGTCGCGAGGGTCGCAACATCCGCACCTTTGAGCAGGTGTCTGGCGTCAACCTCGTGATTGACGACACCCCCGAGACCGTCGTGCTTTCGAGCTTCGATCCGGTCCGTCGTGAGACCGCCCGCGTTGCGCTCGAGAACCTTATTGCCGACGGCCGTATTCATCCCGCCCGCATCGAGGAGATGTACCACAAGGCTGCCGACTTGGTTCAGCAGCGTGTGCGCGAGGCTGGCGAGCAGGCCGCCTTCGATACCGGTATCCACGACCTGCATCCCGAGATCGTCAAGACCCTGGGTGCTCTTCGCTACCGCACCTCGTTTGGTCAGAACGTTCTGCAGCACTCGCTTGAGGTTTCTGACCTGTGCGGCGTTATGGCCTCCGAGCTTGGTCTGGACGTTGTGACCGCCAAGCGTGCCGGTCTTCTGCACGACCTGGGCAAGGCCATCGACCACGACGTTGAGGGTCCGCATGCCGTCATTGGCGCCGAGCTTGCCCGCCGTTATGGCGAGAAGCCCGTTATCGTCCACGCGATCGAGGCCCATCATGCCGACGTCGATCCCAACACGGTGCTCGACGTTCTGGTCCAGGCTGCCGATGCCGTTTCCGCTTCTCGTCCTGGCGCCCGCCGCGAGTCGGCCGAGAACTACATCAAGCGTCTTGAGAAGCTCGAGGAGATCGCCAATTCTCACGACGGCGTCGAGCGTACCTATGCCATGCAGGCCGGTCGCGAGGTTCATGTCATGGTCCAGCCGGACAAGATCTCCGATGCCCAGTCCACGGTGCTTGCGCACGATATCGCCCATCAGATCGAGGAAGAGATGGAGTATCCCGGTCAGGTGCGCGTTGTCGTGATTCGCGAGAGCCGTGCCGTCGATATCGCTAAATAACATGAACGACGCGAACGAGCTCATCTCATTTATCGCGTCGATGTCGGGGGAGGGCAACCTTCGCGTCGAGGAAAACCTTGGCGAGGGGTATGTCCGCCTTCGCGTTTCGGAGGCCGAGCGCCGTCAGGCCAAGCATGACATTCAGCATGTAGAGGATATTGTCATCGAGATGCTGCGTAATGCTCGTGATGCCGGAGCCGATAAGGTCTATCTTGCCACGACCAAGGAGGAGGGTATTCGCACCCTCCTCTTCCTGGATAACGGTTCGGGTGTTCCGCAGGATATGCAGGAGCGTATCTTCGATGCCCGTGTTACCTCTAAGCTCGAGAGCATGAAAATGGACCGTTGGGGTGTTCACGGTCGTGGTATGGCGCTGTTCTCTATCAAGCAGAACACGGATGAGGCACGCGTTGTTACATCGGGCGTCGATTTGGGTTCCGCGTTTAAGGTGTGCGTTGCCACCGATCGCTTGGGCGAGCGCGCCGACCAGTCGAGCTGGCCTCAGGCGGTTAAAGACGAAGACGGCCGCTATGTATGCGCTCGTGGTCCTCATAACATCATTCGCGCAGCCTGTGAGTTTGCCCTTGAGGAGCTGCGTGGCTGCGATGTGTATCTGGGCTCTCCGTCCGAGATTGCTGCGACCCTGTACGCTCAGGCTTCGAACCGTCTCGATACGTCGCGCCTGCTCTTTATCGACGACGAGTGCGAGCTTCCGGTTATCGATCGTTTGGGCCTTGCTTCTGATGCCGAGGACTTTATCCGGATCTGCTCCGGGCTGGGTCTCGAGATGTCCGAGCGCACTGCCCACCGTATTCTGTCGGGACAGATTAAGCCCGTCCGCGGCGTGACCGCGCGTCTGCTGCGCGAGCGCGATTCCACCTCGCATGCGCCGGCTCCCGTCGATCTTGCCAAGGACCGTCGAGGCCTTCGCATCGCCAAGGATGACATGGCGCAGTTTTCGCGTGCTGTCGAGCGTGACTTTAACGACCTTGCCGCCCGGTATTACCTCAATCTGTGCGGCGACCCTAAGATTCGCGTTTCGCGTGATCGCATCACGGTGACGTTCGATCTTGCCAAAGAGGAATAAAATCTTTACCGAGTCCGCTCGGTACGATACAGTTATTGCAGTTAAAACGTACTTTTAAACGCAGGAGTTTCTTCATGGATTGCCTGAAGGTATCAAGCAAATCATCGCCCGCGTCCGTTGCCGGCGCCATTGCCGGCATGGTCAAAGATGGCGTCCCCGTCAACATTCAATGCGTCGGCGCTGGCGCCGTCAACCAGGCCATCAAGGCCGTCGCCATTGCGCGCGGCTTTCTGATTCCGACCGGCTTCGATGTCTCCTGCGCGCCGGTGTTCTCCGACATTCTTATTAACGGAGAGTCGCGCACGGCAATTCGTCTCTCTATCTACGTTCACCAGATTAATCGGGCTGCTATGGATAATGTCGTCATGGACGACGTCAAGCCTGTTGCGTAAGCGAGCCATCTGCACGCTCGTAGCACCTATGCGCCCGTCGATACCATCGTTAGGATGTAAGCTCATGGACCAGCGTTCCGTACGCGATATTCTTGCCGGTAAAACCTACTTTATCCGCACATTCGGCTGCCAGATGAACCAGCACGACTCCGAGCGCGTGAGTGGCCTGCTCGATTCGTTTGGCTGTCTTATGGCGCTCGATCCCGAGCATGCCGATGTTGTCGTGTTCATGACGTGCTGTGTACGCGAGGCTGCCGATACGCGCCTGTATGGTCAGTGCAATTCCTGCAAGAGCCTTCCTCCTTCTCCTTCGGGTAAGCGCGTGGTCGCCGTGGGCGGCTGCATCGCCCAGCGCGATGGCGAGGGCTTGCTCACCAACGTCGATAACGTCAACGTCATTTTTGGCACCCATTCTATTGCGCACGTGGCCGAGCTCATTGCCGAGGCGTTTTTGGATGGCAAGCGCCATATCCGTACGAATGAGCATGAGGATACCGACGCCATGAGTATGCCGTGGCATCGCGAGACGCAGTATCACGCATGGGTGCCCATCATGACGGGCTGCAACAACTTTTGTACGTACTGCATCGTGCCATACGTCCGTGGTCGCGAGAAGAGCCGTCCCTTCGAAGAGATTGTCGACGAGGTGACCGGGCTCGTGCGTCAGGGCGTGCGCGAGATTACGCTTCTGGGCCAAAACGTGAACTCCTACGGTCGCGATCTCTTTGGCAAGCCGCGCTTTGCCGACTTGCTGCGCGCTGTGGGCGATACGGGCGTCGAGCGTATTTTCTTTACCTCTTCGCATCCTAAGGATCTGCTGCCTGAGACCATTGACGCCATGGCCGAGACACCTGCCGTCATGCCGCAGCTCCACCTGGCCGTTCAGTCGGGTTCCACGCGCATCCTTAAAGAGATGAATCGTCGTTATACGCGCGAGGATTATCTGGGTCTGGTCGATCGTATTCGTAACCGTATGCCCGATATTGCGCTTTCGACCGACATCATCGTGGGTTTCCCGGGCGAGACCGAGGAAGACTTTGAGCAGACGCTGTCGCTTGCCGAGACTGTGCGCTATGCCCAAGCCTACACGTTTATTTACTCCAAGCGCGCCGGTACCCCGGCAGCTGAGATTTATGATCCCACCCCGCATGAGGTTATCCTTGAGCGCTTTAACCGTCTGGTCAAGGTTATCGAGACGACGGCTCATGAGTATAACCAGGGCGAGCTTCACACCGTGGTGCCTGCGCTTATTGAGGGTACGAGCAAGAAGAACGACGCTGTTCTTCTGGGGAAAAGCCCCAAGAACCAGACGGTGCATGCGCCGATTCCCGCTGGCTATAGCATCGATCAGCTCGTCGGCAAAATCGTCGACGTTGATATTGATGTCGCCAAAACGTGGTATCTGTCTGGCTCCGTCGTGGGCGAGCCTCGCTAATGATTTCCACCGGTGCAAGCCTTTCTGCCGTAGCGATTGTCGGTCCGACGGCGGTCGGCAAAAGCGATGTTGCCGACCGCCTGGCCGCTCGTCTTTCGTCCGAAGTGTTGTCTTGTGACGCGATGCAAATCTATCGTGGCATGGACATCGGTACGGCCAAGATGATGCCCGAGGAGTGCTCGGTGCCCCTGCGCCTTGTCGATATCGTGGATCCGGGCGTCGCGTATTCAGCTGCGCTCTATCAGACGGATGCCCGGGCGCATATCGAGCGTTTGCTTGGCGAGCAACGTCTTCCGGTCTTTTGCGGCGGTACGGGCCTGTATCTCAAGGCTGCACTCGATGAAATGGATTTTCCTTCGGGAGAACTCGAGGACGAACGCCGCACGGGCTATCAGGAACTTGCCGAGCGTATTGGCGAGGAGGCGCTGCATGCCCTGCTTGCCGAGCGCGATCCGGAATCTGCTGCCGTGATTCATCCCCATAACGTGCGTCGTGTGATTCGTGCGCTCGAGATGCATGATGACGGTGTGTCGTATGCCGAGCAGAAGTCGAAATTCAGCGTCCCGCGCGAGCGTTATCATGCCTTGTGGTTTGGTCTGACGCGTAGCCGTGAAGTGCTCTATGAGCGCATTAACCTGCGAGTCGACCTTATGTTTGAGCAGGGACTGGTTGATGAGGTCCGTGGCCTTTTGGACCAGGGCTTGGGTGATGCACTCACATCGATGCAGGCAATCGGTTACAAAGAGATTATTGATGCCTTGCGTG
>CABRZC010000064.1 GCA_902475375.1 uncultured Collinsella sp.
GGTCGGTCCTATCGGTTTTACGGTAGTAAACCGGCATAGTTTTGAAATGGCACTGTTCGACTAGCAGCGTTATGGAGCTTCTGCACGCCCTCCCGTTCGGTTTTTCGCTGGATGGGTATACTCTCATCCGCAATACAGGCCGGAATGAGGAGGAATCCAAATGCCGGATAACGGGTCAATACAAAAAAGAGGTGCGCACGAGATGGCCCATGGGCGTCCTGTCCAGATAACTGAGCATACGACGGTAACCGAGCTACAGCCCAGCCTGTCCGATGTCGTGTGCGCAAACAAAAAGCTGCAGATTGGCTTTATCGTTGCGCTCGTGGTACTGGCGCTGCTGTCGGGCTTTGTAGCTCGTCCGCATTTCGCCGATACCAAAACATGGGACTCCACCATCGAGGTTATCGACCAAAAGAAGGGCAACGTTTTGGCGCTCACGACCTCGTGCGTTGCCCTATCTGCGGGTATTACCGCGCTGCCGGGCGATACGGGAACGCCAGTCGCCGAGCAGCTCGCGCAGCTTTCAGGCAACCTTGGTATCGTGCTTGCCGTGCTATACCTAGAGAAATATTTGCTTACGATTTTGTGGTCGGTTGGCCTGGGCATCCTGATCCCGTTTGCGCTGGTGCTCTTTGCGATCTCACTTGGCATTCACGGACGCTGGAGCACGAGCACAGTCATTCGCCGCGTGGCAACGCGTGTGCTGGTGGTCGCCATAATTGGCATGGTGTTGGTGCCTGCAAGCGTATGGGTGTCGCAGAAGGTCGATGAAACGTATCGCGTAAGTATTGAGCAAGCTCAGCAAAAGGCTGCGGATGCGGCAGATAGCGACAGCTCCAAAGCAAGCAAGAAAAAGACCGAGTCCACAGAGTCCAAGAATGTGCTTGAGCAGCTTGCCGACGGCGCCTCGGGTCTTGTCACGTCGGTGACCAGCGGCGCCAAGCAGATGACCGATGAGATTGTGCAGCAGGTGACCGATCTGATCGAAGGCGTCATCGTGATGATCGTGACCTCGTGTGTTATCCCATTGCTGGTGCTCGCGGCGTTTCTGTGGCTGGGACACACGCTGTTGGGGATCGATATTTCCGGTCCAGCGAGCTATTTGACGGGCCGCTTTCTGAGCACTCCGTCCAAGCACACCAAAAAGGTGGGCAGTCCGAGTAACTAAAACAGCTGTATATACCGGGGCATACCGCCGAAGGGCGGCCGAGACACGTTCTCGGCCGCCCTTTTGTTTGTTGAGCACATGGTCGCTACGTTCGCGCCGGGCCCAAACGGTCGCCAATCATCCGCGAACGGTATTTGTTCAAAAAAGAACAAAGACAAACAAATTATTGTTGCAGTCTCTGTTCGAATGTGTTCAAATAAACATGAACAGTGAAGAACCGCACATTCAGATGCCCGGACCTGAACGCGGTTCAACACTTCCAAACAGAAACTGCGCACCTGCGTATCTCTCAAGGAGGATGTCATGAGGGTTGTAATCGCTTCCGATGCCGACGGTATGTCGATGAAGGAGTCCATCAAGGAGATGCTCATCGCCGACGGTCACGAGGTCGTCGACTATTCCGAGACCCCTGCCGCGGACTTTGTCGATTCCGCCACCGCCGTTGCCAAGGACCTGCTGGAGCACAAGGATTCTCAGGGCTTCGCATTCGATAAGTACGGCGTCGGCTCCTATATGGCCGCCGTCAAGATCAAGGGCATGGTCGTCGCCAACATTTCCGATGAGCGTTCCGCTTACATGACCCGCGAGCACAACGGCTCGCGCATGGTCACCATGGGTCCGGGCGTTGTGGGCACCGAGGTCGCCAAGAAGATCGCCCGCGAGTTCCTGCGCGCCCAGTACGCCGGCGGCCGTCACCAGATCCGTGTCGACATGCTCAACAAGATGGCCTAACGAGAGCCACCGAGAACTCGAACTTCTACCTCAACTTGTGAATTCAGACGAAAGGACGTTCTGATGAAGAAGACCATCGCAATCGGTTGCGACCA
The DNA here is from genome assembly GCA_902475375.1 of uncultured Collinsella sp. Taxonomy (GTDB): domain Bacteria; phylum Actinomycetota; class Coriobacteriia; order Coriobacteriales; family Coriobacteriaceae; genus Collinsella. The sequence goes on from CABRZC010000064.1 coordinate 1,996, forward strand.
TATCGTTACGGACGAGAAGATCTATCTGGCCGACCGCCTGGAGCAGGCTGGCTACAAGGTGCTCGACTGCGGCACCTACAGCCACACCCGTACGCACTATCCCATCTACGGTAAGGCCGTGGGCGAGGCTGTTGCCAGCGGCAAGGCCGACTTTGGCGTGGCCCTGTGCGGCACCGGCATCGGCATCACCAACGCCGTCAACAAGGTTCCCGGCGCCCGCTGCGCCCTGGTTCGCGACATGACCTCTGCCCTGTATGCCCGTCGCGAGCTCAACGCCAACATCGTGGGCTTTGGCGGCAAGATCACCGGCGAGTTCCTGATGGCTGACATCATGCTTGCCTTCCTGGAGGAGCCCTACGAGAAGACCCCCGAGCACGATGCCCTGATTGCCAAGATTGATGCCTGCAACAAGGCCGACGCCGAGGCTCAGGCTGACCCGCACTTCTTTGACGAGTTCCTGGAGAAGTGGGACCGCGGCGAATACCACGACTAAGGAGGTTCCGGCGTTCTACCGAACGCCAGACCAGTCGACGCTGCGAAGCCATCTGGCGGGCGAGCTGCCGTTCAGCTTCAGCGGCATGGCCAGAAGGTCAATGCCGCCTCGCTTCAAGGCACCTTGCCTCGCCAGCTGGCTTCACGCTGACGTTGGGGGTGCCTGTGGGGTCGCCCCTGTTGTTGCGAAGCCGTCTGGCAAGCGAACTGCTCTGATAACACTTTTGCTTGCTGAGCTTGTGTGCTTCGTTTTGGCGGTACCCGGCATTCTGCGGCTTTTTAATTGACGGCTCGCGTTTCTGTGAGGGGGCGCGGGCCGGTTTTCTAAACAGGAGTTCAATATGATTCTGACCGTTACCATGAACCCGTCGATTGATACGCGCTATCAGCTCGACAAGCTGATCATCGACGATGTTAACCGCGTGACGCCCGAAAAGACCGCTGGCGGCAAGGGCCTCAACGTGAGCCGCGTGCTGTTGCAGCTGGGCGACGACGTACTTGCAACCGGCTTGCTTGGCGGGCACATGGGTGCCTATATGGCCGAGCTCATGGATGCCGATGGTGTCAAGAATGACTTTGTGCCCATCGCCGGTGAGACGCGCATTTGCCTGAATATTCTGCACGAGGGTAATCAGACCGAGCTGCTGGAGAGCGGCCCACAGATCGTCCCAGCCGAGCTCGAGGCCTTTACGGCCAAGTTCGCCGAGCTTGCAGCGAAGGCTGACGTTGTGACGCTTTCGGGCTCGCTGCCGCGTGGCGTCGATGCCGGCTACTATGCCGAGCTCGTCAAGATCGCCGAAGAGGCGGGCGCCAAGGTGCTGCTCGACACCTCGGGCGCATCGCTGGAGGCCGCGCTGGAGTCCGACGCTAAGCCTGAGCTCGTAAAGCCCAACCTGACCGAGATTAACGGCCTGCTGGGTACGTCCTTTACGACCGATGATGTCGATGCCCTGCGCGAGGCGCTTGCCGCCGATGGCCGCTTTGCCGGTATTCCCTGGGTCGTCGTTTCGATGGGCGCTGCCGGTTCGGTGGGCTTCCATGAGGGTCGCGCGTTCCGCGCCAAGACGCCCGCGATTGCGGCTGTGAACGCGACGGGTTCCGGCGACTCGACCATCGCCGGCTTTGCGCATGCCATTGCTGCTGGTGCCGATGACGTCACGGTGCTCAAGACTGCCAATACCTGCGGCAAGCTCAACGCCATGGATCCCAAGACCGGCCACCTGGTCATGGACCGCTGGGACGAGATCTACAACAGCGTTGAGGTCGTAGAGTTGTAGCGGTTGCGACTCCTAATAGAATGAGCGTGGATAATCTCCCGCTTTTGGTGCCCATACGAGCTCAAAGTGGGAGATTTTCCACGCTCGAGTCATTAGTCGTCGGGGATGTTCTTTAATGACTAGTCGTTTAAGAACATCCCCAATGACTAACCAATAAAACGGCGCCCGCCGGCGATGTTGCCGGCGGGCGCCGTTGTCTTGAAGACGAAATGATTCGTTTTCCTCTGTCCCCAAGGGATCATTACAGTGAGTCGATAAAGCGCTGTTGGGCGGCGCGGCCGGCTTCGTCCCACTTAAAGACGCCGGCGTTGTCGAGCACGTGGCCAAACACCACGCCGACCTCCTCGTGCAGGATATCGATGGCGTTGTCCGCCGTAAGCTCGTCGGCGCGGCGGGCAAAAACATCTTCGGCCCATGCGGCGTGGCTGCGGCAAAGGTCGTCGCCCTCGAGCGCGCTGGCAAGGGCGTAGCTGGCATCGGCTTTGGCCGCTAGCAGGTGCTCGCGGACAGCGTCGAGCTCGGGAACCAAGCGCGGCGGCAAAATGGCCAGGCCCATGACTTCGATCAGGCCGATGTTCTCCTTTTTAATATGGTGATACTCGGCATGCGGGTGGAATACGCCCAGCGGATGCTCGTCGGTCGTGATATTGCAGCGAAGCGCCAGGTAAGCCTCGTAGATCTCGCCGCCGGCATTGCCGCGGGAGTCGACGCGGCGGATGACGGGCGTCACGGTGTTGTGCGCCGTGCCGTCGACTGTGTGCGCGATGACGCCAACCGACTCATCGGTCCACTCGCGCCAGGCGAGAATAATCTTCTCGGCGGCATCGAGCAGCTGAGCGCGGTCGTGCGAGCGCAGGCGCAGCACCGAAAGCGGCCACTGCAGCACGGTACCGCTGACCTGGTCAAAGCCGGGCACGCTAAACTGCGAGACTTCGGTGGCATGCATCATGGGGAACTCGTGCGCGCCGCCTTGGAAGTGGTCGTGCGACAGAATCGAGCCGCCCACGATGGGCAGGTCGGCATTAGAGCCGATAAAGTAGTGCGGGAACAGGTCCACAAAGTCGAGCAAACAGGAGAGGCTCTTGCGATCCACGTGCATCGGACGATGCTCGGAGCTCATGGCAATGCAATGCTCGTTAAAGTACGCGTACGGGCTGTACTGGAAGCCCCAGCGCTCGCCGTCGAGCTGGATGGGGATAACGCGCAGGTTCTGACGGGCGGGGTGGGCGCCGCCGTCGGCTGTTGCGGAACGTCCTGGATAGCCCTCGTTTTCGATACAGAGCTGGCAGGCGGGATACTTCTCGCCCGTGTTCTTGGCCGCACCGGCCGCGGCGATATCGCGCGGGTCCTTTTCGGGCTTGGACAGGTTGATGGTGATCTCAAGATCGCCCCAGTTGGTAGGGGTGCTCCATTTGATGTTGCGCGCGATGGCGGCACGGCGCACGTAGCCGGCGTCGCAGCACAGGCCGTAGAACCAGTCGGTCGCGGTGCGGGGCTCATTGACGCCCATACGTCCGTTGAACTCCTCGTTTACAACCGAAGGCCTCGGCATGAGCGCGCCCATGATGCGCATGGCGATGCGGTCGCGGCCCGACGCCGTGTCCTTGGCAGCGCCGTTGGCAACGGCGGCCTCGGAAAGCACGGCAAGCGTGCCTTCAAGGTCAAAGTCGGGCAGGGTATCGGGGTGCAAAAGTGAGAGTTTCTCAACCTGGAGCGCCCAGGCCATGTCAAGCGCTGGGCCCGTAGCACCGATGCACTCGAGAATGGTGTTGTAGGCCCAGATGCGGTCATCCTGTCCGATCATCGATCGGTGGATGGCATATTCGATGAGGCCCTGCGCAGCCTCGCGCACGTCGGTCATTACAGCCATGCCGCATAAGCCCCCTTGTCAGAAATTGCGTAGTGGCGGGCAGAACCCTCGCCCAGCCAGCTGTTCATCTTGGTAATAAAGGTGTCGACCAGATCGAGCGGCACAAAGGCCTGGATGGTGCCGCCAAAGCCGCCGCCGTGGATGCGGACGGCGCCGCGGCCGTCGAGTACATGCTCGGCCAGTGCCAGGGCATACATCGAGGGCTGTTCGGAGCCCAGCTTGGCAACGACGTTTTGCAGGTACATGGCAGAGCTGGCGCCCGACTTGCGCGTCAGGACCAGGAACTGATCGATATCGCCGGCGTTAAGGGCTGCCCAGCGCTTATCGACCAGGCCGTTTTCATACCAGTAGTGAACGGCGCGCAGGCAGGCACGGTCGCCCAGCTTGGCACGCAGCTCGGGGAGCTTGGCGTCAAAGTCCGCCACGTCGACCTCGCACAGGCGTGTCTTGCCAAACTCGGCAGCGACGTCTTGCATCTCGCGCGGAACTGCGGCGTAGTCGTCGGTGGCGGCCACGTGGTCGGCGCCGACCTTAACGAGTACGAGCGCGTAGCCGTGATCCTCAAAGTTGAGTTCGAGCTTCTGAGTTTTAGGCTGGGCCTGATCCTCAAAGTCCATGTAGGCGAGGCCGCCCAGGCAAACGGCGGCCTGATCCATAAGACCGCAGGGCTTGCCATAGTAGTTGTTCTCGGTGCGTTGGCTCATCTGGGCGAGTGCGACGGGCTCAATCGCGGGCGCGCCCCAAAGCGTCTCCATAGCGCGGCCGTATGCCGCCTCGACAGCAGCGGAGCTCGAAAGACCGCCGCCCGAGGGGACGGAGCAGGTAAAGGCGAAGTCGAAGCCCTGGGGCTCAACACCAAGCGCTGCGACCTCGTGGGCCATACCGCGCACGAGGCTTGCGGACGTGCCCTTCTCGGACTCCTGAACATTCAGCGTGTCGAGGGTAATCTCAAATGTGGGGTAGCCCTCGTCGGCGATGCGGACCTTGTTGGAATCGGTTGCCACGGCGATACCGTCAACGGCGACATCGAGCGAGCCGGCGATAACGTGGCCGCCTTCGTGATCGGTGTGATTGCCGCTGATCTCGGAACGGCCGGGCGCGTGCACGTAGAGCACCTGGCGGTCGCCGATGGGGCCAAACTCCTCCTCAAACAGCTTGGCGAGCGTGGCAAATGTCTTATCGTCGGGGGTGGTCATGGGAGTCCTTTCCTTGGCGCGTACGGGTGAGTTTTGCGTCGTTATGAGTACGTTAACAACTTGAAGCGGCATGAACCAGGTGTTCACGATACCGCACGTTACGGGCTATGTTAACGTACTCATAACACAACGCTTGTCACTTTTTGAGAATCTGGTAATCGGTAGATTTTCGGCCGTGAACGGTGTGGCTGTATGGACATATGGAGCAAAAGAACCGCTGATAGAAAAAGTAGAGTACGTTAACATGCGTCCCACGATAGCGCGCCTCGGTGCGGGGCGTGTTTCCGCTCGGGCCGACATTCACGCTATTCAGATCTTGCGAGAGCGAAGGTGATTTTGTGGCAAGGCGCCCTTCCAACGATACAGGTACGCGTCCGGTTTCCATGGCCGACGTTGCCCGCGCTGCTGGCGTTTCGCAGCAGACGGTTTCTCGCGTCGCCAACGGCTTGCCTAACGTCAACGAGCAGACGCGCCAGCGCGTGCAAGCCGCTATGCAAGAGCTCGGCTTTCGTCCGAGTTATGCCGGTCGCTCGCTGCGCGACGGCCGTTACCATTCGGTCGGCCTGTGCGTCAACGATGTCACTAAGTTTGGTAACCTCTCAATGATCGATGGCATCGCCAGCGCTGCTCGCGAGCATAATTGCGCCATCACGCTGGTCGAGATGTCCAAGACCGAGGAGTTTTCGCTTGCCGAGGCAACGCGTCGTATGGCCGCGCTGCCCGTGGACGGCATCATTATCGGCATGAGCCGTATGGCTCCCGATTTTGAGACGTTTGATCCGTTGCCGGGTATCGGCACGGTTATCGTCACCATGTATGCGCACCCGCGGGTGACCACAGTCGACTCCGATCATTACGGTTGCTCGCTGCTGCTCATGGATCATCTGTTTGAGCTGGGACACGAGCAGATTCGCTTTATCGGCGGCCCGTCGTTCTCGGTCGACGAGCAATTTCGTCGCGCCGGTTGGCAAGATGCTCTCGAGCGTAAACACATCGAGCCGGTAGAGCCGCTCGAGGGTGACTGGTCTGCTAACAGCGGTTACGAGGCCGGCAGGTACCTGGCCGAGCACGATCGCACCATGACGGCGATTTATGCGGCAAACGACCAGATGGCAAACGGCGCCATTGCAGCGCTGCGCGATAGCGGCTTGCGCGTGCCCGAGGACGTAAGCGTGGTCGGCGTCGACGATTCGCTCGATGATTTTGTCGCGCATAACGAGCTCACGACCGTTCGATTCGATTTGCATCAGCGTGGGCGCGAGGTATTCGAGCACGCGGTTCCCAAGGCGGGGGCAACGGACAAAACCGTCGCCATTCGCATCCCCGGTCAGCTCATCGTTCGACATAGCACGGCAGAGCCTCGCGCATAGTTTTTGCAGGTCAAAAGCGGTATATTCCGCATCAATAACAATCGATAAGGATGCCGGTAGATAGCTGTGGCTCTAAAGGCGAGTGTTATGATAGACGGGTTCTTTTGTCTATCTAGGAGGCTTTGCCTGATGGAGATCACCAAGGATATCCGCTACATTGGCGTCAACGATCACGACATTGACCTGTTCGAGGGCCAGTACGACGTGTCCGAGAACGGCATGGCATACAACAGCTATGTTATCTTGGGCGATAAAATTGCTGTCGCCGATTCGGTCGACGCTGGCTTTGTCGACGAGTGGCTCGGCAACCTCGAGGCCGCGCTCGATGGCCGTACGCCCGACTACCTGGTCGTCCATCACATGGAGCCCGATCACTCCGCCGGTATCGCCGCCTTTATGGAGCGCTATCCCCAGGCGCAGATTGTGGCTAGCATGGGTGCTTTCCGCATGATGGTCAACTACTTTGGCACCGACTTCTCCGAGCGCAAGATGGTCGTCAAAGATGGCGACGTGCTCGACCTGGGCGGCCACAGCCTAACCTTTGTCGGTGCCCCCAATGTTCACTGGCCCGAGGTGTTGTTCTCCTACGAGGCCACCGACAAGGTGCTCTTTAGTGCCGACGGCTTTGGCAAGTTTGGCGCCAACGACATCGAGGATCCCGAGGGCTGGGCTTGCGAAGCGCGCCGTTACTACTTTGGCATCGTGGGCAAGTTCGGCAAGTTTGTGCAGGCCGCGCTCAAGAAGGCCGCCAATCTGGACATCCAGATCATTTGCCCGCTTCACGGCCCCGTGCTGACCGAGAACCTGGGCTATTACCTCGACACCTACAACACCTGGTCGAGCTATCAGCCCGAGGACGAGGGCATCACGATTGCCTATGCGAGTGTGTATGGGCATCTGAAGGCTGCCGTTGAAGAGCTCGCATCTGCGCTCGAGGCCCGCGGCCAGAAGGTTTCCGTCTTTGACCTGGCTCGCGACGATATGGCCGAGGCTGTTGAGGATGCGTTCCGCTATGACCGTCTGGTGCTCGCCTCTATCACCTATCAGGGCGAGATCTTCCCGTTCATGAGCACCTTTATCCACACGCTCGCCGAGCATGCCTACCAGAACCGCACCGTGGCGCTCGTCGAGGCCGGCTCCTGGGCGCCCACCGCTGCCAAGGTTATGACCAAGGAGCTCGAGGGCATGAAGGACATCGCCCTGACGCAGAACAAAGTGACCGTCATGGGTTCGCTCAACGACGCATCGCGCGCCCAGATCGAGGCCCTCGCCGACGAGCTTTCCAAGTAGCGATATTTCGCTTTTAACGCTCAACCACCACAAAGGGGGCAGGCACCTTTGTGGTGGTTTTTGTTTAAGCGCCAGCGATGAGGAGATTTGGGCGGGCGTCGTCGACGATCTCGGCGATTGAGGTGGCAACGGCATGATCGGGGTCACGGTCCATCACGATGGTGTCGACATCTGCCAGCTCGGCAAAGCGGTACATGCCGCGTCCGTTAACCTTGCTGGCGTCCATGAGGGCGACGCTTTGATGGGCTGCGGCGATCATGGCCGTTTTGGTCTCGGCCATTTGGGGAAAGTCGGTCGTAAAGCCGCAGCGGGGGACAAAAGCGCCGGGGCACATGACGGCAAGGTCGGCGTGGACCATTTGGAGCGCCTGCATGGTAAGTGGACCGTACAGATAGCGATGACCTTTGCGCAGTGCCCCACCCAGCATGACGACATCGACCGAGGGCATGCTCTCGTCGATATAATCGGCGATGGTAATGTCGGCCGTGATGACGGTGATGCCGTCGCGCTGATCGAGGAGCCGGACGAACTCGAGCGCCGTGGTGCCCGAGTCGACGAGCAGCGTGTCGCCATTGCCGACGAGCTCGATGGCGCTTTGCGCGATGGCCTGCTTGGCGGCGACATTGACGTTGATGCGGCGATCCTGGGTGGATACGGTCAGTCGCTTCTGGAGAGACACAGCGCCACCATGCGTGCGGCGCAACTTGCCGGACTCGGCGAGCGCGTCCAGGTCGGCGCGGGCGGTAACGGAGGACACGCCAAAGGTCTGGGCGATTTCTGCCACTTGCACCGAGGCGTTATGCTCGAGCATCTCCATGATGGCGGAACGACGCTCATCGGCGAAAGCTCGGGTTGTTGCGTGGGCCATGTTTGCTCCATTCTCGGCTAAATTTGTAGGAATTGTGTTGAGCCTATTTGTTCATTTTCTTTTTGAGTAAGAAAACGCCTTTCGATTACTTATCTTTTCTATAAAAGAAAGACGCTGAACGCCCAAAATTCAATATCGAATACGCCCACTCGGCTCCAATTCCTTCCGTTTACTTTTCAAAAACGACTGTATTGACCTGCATGGGCTCAATATCTCGCACATGCAAAGCCGCTGAATTTCATACAATGGACGCAGCAAAACGCAAGGTAAAACGCCTTGCGGACACGTACGCCCGATGTCCAGATGCGGGCGAGGGAGAGGAGCAAACGCTCATGGCACTTGTTACCACCGAAAAGATGCTCAAGGACGCTCAGGCCGGCCATTACGCCGTTGGCGCGTTCAACGTCGAGAACCTCGAGTTTGTTATGGCCGTTCTGGCCGCTGCCGAGGAGACCAAGTCCCCCGTCATCATGCAGACCACCCCGGGCACCATCAAGACCGCTGGTCTGGACTACTTCTACGGCATGGTCAAGGCTGCCGCCGAGCGCGCTTCCGTGCCCGTCGCTCTGCACCTCGATCACGGCGATGGCTATGACCGCTGCATGCAGGCTTTCCGCACTGGCTACACCTCTGTCATGATCGACGGTTCGCACGAGTCCTTTGAGGACAACATCGCCCTGACCAAGTCCGTCGCCGACGCTGGCCGCGCCATGGGTGTGCCCGTCGAGGCCGAGCTTGGCAAGGTTGGCGGCAAGGAGGACGACGGTCCCGCGGTTGAGGGCGAGAGCCCCTACACCGATCCGGCCGAGGCCAAGGAGTTCGTCGAGCGCACCGGCTGCACCTCGCTGGCCATTGGCGTTGGCACCAGCCACGGCGTGTACACGAGCGATCCTCACATCGAGCAGTCTGTGGTCAAGGCCATCCGCGACGCCGTCGACGTGCCGCTGGTTCTGCACGGCACTTCCGGTGTGCCCGATGAGCAGGTCGCCGAGGCCGTGAAGAACGGCATCTGCAAGGTCAACTACGCCACTGAGCTGCGTCAGGCCTACACCAAGGGCTTCATGGCCTACATGGCCGAGAACCCCGCCTGCTTCGACCCCAAGAAGCCGGCCAAGG
>CABRZC010000065.1 GCA_902475375.1 uncultured Collinsella sp.
GGAGGAAGAGGGGTCACGAGGATAGTCATTGGGGACGTTCTTAAACGACTAGTCATTCAAGAACGTCCCCAACGACTACATGAAAGCGCCCCCAAGCGAATGTGCTTGAGGGCGCCTCTTGCTTGACTAGCTTTCGATATAGTCCTTGAGCTTGCTGCTGCGGCTCGGGTGGCGGAGCTTGGCCAGGGTCTTGGACTCGATCTGGCGGATGCGCTCGCGCGTGACGCCAAACTCGCGGCCGACTTCCTCGAGCGTACGGGGATGTCCGTCGACAAGGCCAAAGCGCAGCTCGATAACCTTGCGCTCACGATCGGCAAGCGAATCGAGCACCTGGGTGAGCTGCTCCTGCAGCATGGAGAAGCTGGCCGCATCGGGCGGAACGATGGCCTGGGAGTCCTCGATAAAGTCGCCCAGCTGGGAATCCTCTTCCTCGCCGATGGGGGTCTCGAGCGACACAGGCTCCTGCGAGATCTTCTGGATCTCGCGGACGCGGTCGGCGCTCATGTCCATCTCGGCACCGATCTCCTCGGGGGTCGGGTCGCGACCAAGGTCCTGAAGAAGCTGGCGCTGCACGCGGACGAGTTTGTTGATGGTCTCGACCATATGCACGGGAATACGGATGGTACGGGCCTGGTCGGCGATAGCGCGCGTAATAGCCTGACGGATCCACCACGTGGCATAGGTGGAGAACTTAAAGCCCTTCTGGTAGTCGAACTTCTCGACGGCGCGGATCAGACCGAGGTTGCCCTCCTGGATCAGGTCCAGGAACAGCATGCCGCGACCAACATAGCGCTTGGCGATGGAGACGACCAGACGCAGGTTTGCACTGATGAGCGCCTGCTTGGCTTCGAGGCCCACGTTCTCAATGCGCGTAAGACGACGCATCTCGGCACGCGTGAGTTCGAGCTCACCAGCATCGGCAGCCTCGAGCTTCTCGGTGGCCTCAAGACCGGCCTCGATCTTCATAGCCAGATCGACCTCTTCGGAGGCGGTCAGCAGGTCGACCTTGCCGATCTCCTTGAGGTACATACGGACCGGATCGCCGGTCAGCATCACCGTGGAGGCATCGATGCCGCGCACGCGCGAACGCGAACGGGACGTCCGCACGGTGCGCTTCTTCTTGCTCTTGGAAGAACCCATCTCGGCGTCGGCCTGGCGGGCCATCTTGAGCTCGTGATCGTCGAGCGAGCCGGAATCGTGCTCGTCGTCATCGAAATCGTCGGTATCGGTATCGTTATCGTCATCGTCGACGTCCATGGGGGCGTCGTCGTTACCGCTCGCGGAGATAATCTGGATGCCGCTGTTGCGCAGCGCGGAATACACCGCGGTGAGCTGCTCATCAGTTACATCGATATCCTTCAGGGCGACCTGAATCTCGTCCTCGGTTACCGAAGTCCTGTTTGAGCCGTTGCCCATGAGCTTTGCAACGTAGGATTCCAGCCCAGTACCCGTGCTCTCAGTCTTATTTGGCACAGATTCTCCCTTCATAGTCCACAGGACTCAATACTTTAGCACACACATTGACGTCTATACCCAAAAAGAGGACTGGATATAGGCGAGAATACGCTGGTTGACCACAACATCTAGGCCTGTTCGGTTCCTGCGGTCTCCAAACCAATCAAACGGAACGGGTCCGCCACGCCGCCGATCGACTTTTGCAGCTCGCGTTGACGCTGCGAATCCTGCGCGGCCTGCACGGTCAGCGCGCGACGGGCCTCATCATCGAGCGAACGGTCCTGTCGCAGCTTGGCCTGTGCGGCGCGCATGCGGCGCTTAATGGTGTAGAGCTCGAGGGTATCGAGCATAAACACGATGTTCGTCTCGGTGGGGTGTTTGCTCGTCGACGAAATGCGCCCGGCACTGACAAGCGACGCTGCCTCGGGACACACCGCGCGCGCCGCATCCATGCACGCCGTGGGGTCGGTGCCCGGCGGCGTCGCGAGCACGGCCCACGCGATGGACTCGTGGCGCGGATCCACCCACTCGATCGAGCAGATGCGGTCGGCATACGTGCGGAACAGGTCGGGATAGCTCGTGAGCATCGTCAGCAGCTCGCGCTCCCCCGCCAAAGACTTTCGTTCCAGGTCGGTCAGCACGATCGGCATCGTCGGTGCCGCAGACGCGCCCGCTGTGCCGGCAACCGGCGCCGCGCCATCCATGCCAACCGGCACATCGATCGGCGGCATATCGTCGACAACCTCGACCGGCGCGGCCCCGTAGGCCTCGAGCGGCACATAGTCGTACGGCTCTTCCTCGACCGGTGTGGACACCGACGGCGTCGCACCCGACGCCCAGGCACCGCGAGACGCCCCCTGCGAACCAGACGTCCGACCTCCCGCGCTGCCCGCACGCTCGGCCTGCGCCCGCTGGCGCTCGTAGTTCTGCTCGCGACGACGCTCGGCGTCCTCGCGCTTGGCAACATCGCGAAACACGCGTCCCGAGCTTGAGCGCACCGTCTCCAGATCCAAACCCAGCAGGTCGGCAATCTGGATAAAGTACGTATCGATCATGTAGCTATCGCGCAGCGGATAGATGAGCGTCAGCGCATCCTCGAGCGCCTTGGCACGACCGCCCGGCGTGGTGATGTCGCTCGACTCCTGCAGTGAGCGGTACACAAAGTCCATGAGGGGCTCGGCCGCATTGATACGTGCCTGCAGCGCCTCCCCGCCATGCGCCGTGATGAACTCCATGGGGTCGTTGCCGTCGGGCAGCACCACGCAGCGCAGGTCCATCGAATCCTGCTCAATAAACTGAATCGCGCGGCGCGCGGCTTTTTGACCGGCGGCGTCGCCATCGAACATATATACAATGCGCTTGGCAAAGCGGGTGAGCGTCTTTACGTGATGCTCCGTGAGCGCCGTGCCCAGCGTGGCCACGACGTTTTTAATCCCCGCCTCCCAGCAGGCGATGCAGTCGGTATAGCCCTCCACCACGATGGCGGTATCCTGCGCGACGATAAACTCCTTGGCCCAGTTAAAGCCGTAAAGGTTTCGCTTTTTATGGAACACGCTCGTCTCGGCGGTGTTGAGGTACTTAGGCTGTCCGTCGCCCATAATGCGCCCGCCAAAGGCGATGTTATGACCCTGCTCGTCAAAGATGGGAAACATCACACGGTCGTAAAAACGGTCGGCGAGCTGCCCACGCCCACGGCTCACGGCCACGTTGGCGTCGATCATCTCCTGCGGGGTAAAGCCCGCCTGCGACAGATGCGACACCAGCGCGTTGCGACCCGGAGCAAAGCCCAGGCAGTAGCGGCGGCAGACGTCGCCGCCCATACCGCGGCTGGCAAAGTACTCGCGCGGACGGCTGTCCTTACCGCGCATAAGCATGGTGTGATAGAACTGGGCGGTCTCGGCGCACAGGTCATAGATGCGGGCGCGCTTGGTGCCGCGCTCGCGATAGGCGCCGGTATCGTGCAGCTCAATGCCGGCACGGTCGGCCAGGTAGCGAATCGACTCAGGGAAGCTCAGGTTCTCGCGCTTCATGATGTAGGTGAAGACATCGCCGCCCTCGCCACAGCCAAAGCAGTGCCACACCTGCGTGGCGGGGATAATGTGAAACGACGGGGTCTTTTCGCCATGGAAGGGGCAGCAACCCCAAAACTCATGGCCGCGGGGCTTGAGCTCAACCGTTTCCTGCACAATGGCAACCAGATCGGACGCAGCGCGCACCTGGTCTTTTTCCTCATCGCTAATCACGGATGCTCACCCCCTGCTCACCCAAATGATGACGGATATCGTCAATGTTAGCCTCGACGGTCGCGATAAGCTCGTCCAGCGAATCGAACACGCGCGACGGGCGCAGCCAACGCGTAAACGCCAGAGACACTGAGGCGCCGTACAGGTCGCCCGCATACCCGATCAAGTTGGCCTCGAGATGCGCCGAGGCAGCATCGTCGGCATACGTCGGCGGCAGGCCCACGTTGACGGCAGCAGGCCATACAGTATCGTCGACCAGCACCAGGCCCTCGTAAACGCCATCGGCAGGCACCTGAATGCCCTCGGGCACCTGGATGTTTGCCGTGGGAAAACCCATGTCGGAGCCCTGGTGGCGACCGCCGGCAACAATACCTCGCAGCATGTACGGGCGGCCGAGCAGCTCGGCGGCAAGCTCAACATGACCCTGGCGGAGCTCCTGGCGAATACGGGTAGCACAGATCGTCTGCCCATCGACGCACAGCAGCTCGTGACCAAAGACGTCTACACCGCGCGTGGCTCCCCACGCCTGCATCTCGGCAACGCCCGAGGCGCCGCCGCGACCCAACCTAAAATCACTGCCCACGCGAATCGAGCGGATATCGACGACGCGCGACAGCAGCTTAAGAAAGCCCGCATGGTCGAGAGCCGCCACCGCAGGCGTAAAGGGAACGGCCACGACCGCATCGACCCCGGTGAGAGCCAGGGCATGAAGACGGTCGGCCGTCGTCATCAGTTTTTGAGCGGGCGAGGGGCTCACCACTACGTCCGGGTCGGGATCGAAAGTGACCACGACCGCCTTGCAGCCGTGGTTATGCGCATCGCGAACGACCGCGTCGATCAGTTCGCGATGCCCCCGATGCACACCATCGAACACGCCGATGGCGATCGACGCGGCGCCCAGGCACGCGCAATCATCAAATGCATCGGCGGCAACGATTTGGGCCTCGTCCGACTCGCCCGCGAAAAAGATACGCGCGAGCTCGTGGGAGGCCAGCATCATCGAACACCGCCGATCGCCTGCGGAAAGACGTGCTCCATCACAAAGCGACCGCCCTCGATACGGGCAAGCGCCTTGAGCCCGCCATCGAGCACCAGCGCAAACGGCGCCTTCGACGCATCGAAGCCCGCAAGCGCGCGCTCAATAGGAATACGACGTCCGCACAGTAGATCGTCGGCAAGATCACCCGGTAAGTCGACGCGCGTGGCACCAAGCGCCGCAATGGGGTCCAGGGCAAAACCGGTAGCGGACTCGGCAGAAAGCTCCTCGACCGCATGGCAGGCACCGATGGAAACAACACCGGAAGCCGTACGGCGCAGCGCGGAAATATGTGCCGCGTTATCGCAGGCACGGCCCAGATCGCGGGCGAGCGCACGGATATAGGTGCCCTTGCTCACCGAAAACGCCACGGTCCATACGCACGCATCGCCCTCGCCACTCACGGCAATCAGATCGGCGGAATACACCTCGACCGGACGCGGGGGCAACTCAACGGCATTGCCTTCGCGTGCAGCCTTATAGGCGCGCACGCCGTTGACCGAAATGGCCGAAAACGCCGGCGGCACCTGCATCTGCGGGCCCAGCATGGAGGACAGGCGTTCGCGGGCATAGGCCGGATCGCGCAAGTCGGCGGCAACAGGCGCTGTGCGGACAGCCTCGCCTTCCGCATCATCGGTATTGGTCTCGACGCCAAACGAAATGTCGGCGACGTAGCTTTTGGTATCGAGCGTGAGCATGCCCAACAGACGCGTGGCCTGGCCCACGCCCACCACCATGACACCCGATGCCATGGGGTCGAGCGTTCCGGCATGACCGACACGCCGCTCATGGAGGGCGCGTCGGCATTGCGAAACCACGTCGTGGGACGTGCAGCCCACCGGCTTATCGACGGCAAGCAGCATATTAAGTTGAGAAGGTGTACGACGAGCCATGTACCATCCAAAAAGTTAGAGCTCGACGGTCACCGAAGCGGGATCCTCCCCTACCAGCTCGGCCAGCATGGGAAGTGCCGCGGTGAGCGTCTCGGAAATCGTTCCGGCGTTGGTAAAGCCGGCGGCAGCGTGGTGCCCACCTCCGCCAAAGTTGGCCGCAATCTCGGAAACATCAAGTTCGCCCTTAGAGCGCAGGTTGCCACGCACCTTGGTATCGCCCTCGACGCCCTTAAGGAACAGGCAGACCTCGACGCCCATCACCGAGCGCACCACATCGACCAGGCCGTCGCACTCGTCCGAGGTGACACCGCATTCCTTAAGGTCACTTTCGTACGCATAGCTATACGCCACGCGCCCGTGCGCGACCGTCTTAATACGACCCATGACGATGGACTTAAGGTGCAAGAACTCGACACGCATGCTCTGGTAAACCTCGAGCGCGACGCGCGCCGGATCGGCGCCGTGCGCCACCAGGCGCGAGGCTGCATGAAACGCGGCAGCGTCGGCATTCTGATACTGAAAACGACCGGTATCGGTGACCAGGCCGCACAGCAGGCAGGTGGCGATGCTGTCGCTTGCGGTGATGCCGCAATCGGCCAAAAAGCGGTCGATGATCATGGCACAAGCAGCGGCATTGACGCACCTGAGGCTGACCTCGGCAAACTCCTCGCGTGCCGGATGATGGTCAAAGCACGCCACGTGGGCCGAACGACGCAACACCTCGGCGGAGTTATTGAGGCGCTCGACGACCGGCACGTCCACCGAGATGAACAGGTCCGGGCTGCCGGTGTAGGTAGATGCCGGCACCAGCAGATCGGAGCCCTCCATAAAACGGTAGATGCGCGGAACGGGATCGTCATCTGCCAGCAGCAGGGCGATGTCCTTATCGGGGAACACCTTCATAAGCGAAAGGCCCAGGCCCAACACGGAGCCCAGGGCATCGCCGTCGGGAGAGGTGTGACCCGAGATTGCAATGGAGGACGCACCCTCGATGAGCTCGAGGATGCGTCGTTTAATATCTGCAGACTCGCACGAGGCAAGATCGGCGGAATTAGTCATCTAAAGCTGCCTCCTGGGCGGCATCCACAATTGGGTAGCCGTCCTCGTCCTTTTCGATCGCAAGCGTGGCCGGAACGTTTTCCAGCGCACGCGTGATGCGCTCGGCCTCATCGGTCGAGCGATCGATGCGAAAATCGAGCTCGGGTGTGACGCGCCAATCGAGCGAGCGAGCCAACAGGCTGCGAATACGGCCCTTGGCGCTTGAGAGCGCCTCCATGACCTCATCGTAGCGGCTCGCATCGCACGACACGTACACGCGCGCGAACGAACGGTCCACCGCGACCTCGACCGCGGTCAGGGTGACCAGGTCAAGACGCGGATCGGAAACCTCAAAGAGCAGGATATAACCGAGCTTCTCGCGAAGCTGCTCGCCCAAACGGCGGGTTGCCTGCGTTTGCTTCATAGCGCTACCCCCTACTCGGTACGGGCAACCTGGTCGATGCGGTAACCCTCGATCTGGTCGCCGGGCTTGATGTCCTGGAAGTTCTCCAGGCCAATGCCACCCTCGGAACCGCTCTTGAGGCTCTTGGCCTCGTCCTTGTAGTGGCGCATCGAGGCGATCTTGCCGTTGAAGACCACGATGCCGTCACGCACCAGGCGAACGGAATCGGTCGCGGCGATCTCGCCCTCCTCCACGCGGACACCAGCGGCGATACCGACTTTGGGCACCTTGAAGGTGTCCAGGACGGTCGCGGTACCCGTGGAGACCTCGACCTCGGTGGGTTTGAGCATGCCGATGCGGGCAGCGTCGAGCTCCTCGAGGCACTTGTAGATGACGTCGTAGCAACGGATCTCGACGCCCTCGCGCTCGGCAGCGGAGCGGGCCTTGCCGTCGGGGCGCACGCCAAAGCCGATGATGATGGCGTTGGAGGCGTCGGCCAGGACGACGTCGGTCTCGTTGATGGCACCGACGGCGGAGTGGATCGTGTTGATGCGGACCTCGGACTGATCCATCTTGTCGAGCGAGTCCTGAAGAGCCTCGATGGAACCCTGGACGTCGGCCTTGATGATCAGGTTGAGCTCCTTGACCTCGGCGTCGGCGATGGTCTCGAAGAGGTTCTCGAGCGTGACGTGCTTCACGCGGCTCTGCTCCTCGATACGGGCCTTGAGCGAACGCTCATCGGCCAGGGCGCGAGCCTCGCGCTCGTCCTCGAACACGCGGAACTCGTCGCCGGCGTTGGGCACGGACTGCAGGCCCAAGATCTCGACGGCGTCGGAGGGGCCGGCCTCGGTGACGGCGTTGCCCTTGGGATCGAGCATGGCACGGACGCGGCCGTAGGTAAGGCCGGCGACCAGCGTATCGCCCACGTGCAGGGTACCGCGGGTCACGAGAACCGTGGCAACCGAACCGCGGCCCTTGTCGAGCTTAGCCTCGAGGACGTTACCGGAGGCAAAGGTGTCCGGGTTGGCCTTGAGCTCGAGCACGTCGGCCTGGAGCAGCACGGTCTCGAGCAGGTCATCGATACCGATCTTCTGCTTGGCCGAGATGTTGACGAACATGTTCTGTCCGCCCCACTCCTCGGGGATGATGCCGTACTCGGTGAGCTCCTGGCGCACGCGGTCGGGGTTGGCGCCCGGCTTATCGATCTTGTTGACGGCGACGACAATGGGTACGCCGGCGGCCTTGGCGTGGTTGATCGACTCGATGGTCTGGGGCATGACGCCGTCATCGGCGGCGACGATCAGGATGACGATGTCGGTCACCTTGGCACCGCGGGCACGCATGGCCGTAAAGGTCGCGTGACCAGGGGTATCGATGAAGGTGATCTTGCGGTCGTTGATCATGACCTGCGAAGCGCCGATTGCCTGCGTAATGCCGCCCGCCTCGCCGGCAGCAACGCCGGTGTGACGAATGGCGTCGAGCAGCGACGTCTTGCCGTGGTCGACGTGGCCCATGACGGTGACGACCGGGGCACGCGGCTTAAGGTCGGCGGGATCGTCGTAGAACGAGAAGGTGTTCTCCTCCTCGGGGGTGATGATCTTGATCTGACGGCCCAGGTCGTCGGCAACGAGCTCGACGAGGTCGTCGGACATGGACTGCGTCATCGTGAGCGGCGTGCCCAGCAGGAACAGGCGCTTGATGATGTCGTTGGCCGGAACGTCAAGCGCCTCGGCGAGCTCCTGGACGGTAACGCCCTGGGAGACCTTGATAGCGTCGAGCTCCTCGGGGTTCACGCCCTGGGCCAGCGCCTCCTCAATCTTGCGCTCCTCCTGAGCCTTAGCAGCCTCGCGCTCGCGCTTCTCCTTGCGCTTCTTGCGGCGACCGGTCGACTCGCGAGAGGCCTCCTCGACGGCGGCGCGAGCCTCCTCGAGCACCTTCTCGCGACTGTACTCCTCGGCCTCACGAGCCATGCGGCTGTAGTGGTCCTCATCGTTGCCGTGACCGCCCTTGCGCTTCTTGCCCTTACCCTGCTTATCGGGGTTGGGGAAGTCCATGCCGGCAGCGACGTTGTTGCTGGCGTTGGTGCGATGGCTATGCGGACGGCTCTCGGAGGCGTTGCGATCGGAGTTGTTGTCGGAGGCGTTGCGATCGTTGCGACGACCACCGCGACGGTCGTTGTTGCCGCCACGACGGTTGCCGCGCTCGGAGGCGCGCTCGGCCTTGGCCTTCTCCTCGGCGTCCTTCTTCTCCTTGAGCACGGTCTCCTGTGCGGCGATCTGGTCGAGCAGCGAACGGAAGCGCGAACCGGAGTCGGAAGCGGGAACGGCGCGGCGCTGGGCCTCGCGGGCAGCCTCCTCCTTCTCGCGGGCAAGGCGCTCCTGCTCGGCCTTCTTCTTGGCCTCGGCCTCGGCGCGGGCGGCCTCCTCGGCAGCCTGGGCGGCGGCGAACTGGCGGCGCTCCTCCTCGCGTGCCTTCTCGGCGGCGATGCGCTCACGCTCGGCCTCGGCAGCGCGCGCTGCCTCCTCGGCGGCGGCTGCCTCCTCCTCGGCCTGCTTGGCGGCCTCGACTTCCTTGGCGCGGGCCTCGATCACCGAGGCGAGCTGCTTGCGGACCATGGCGACGTAAGCGTCCTCCAGGGCGGAGGAAGCGGACTTAGCGGGAATCTTCATTTCGGCGAGATGACCCATCAGTTCCTTGGAGGTCATGCCGAACTCTTTGGCCAGGGTGGACACACGGACTTTTGCCATATGACTTCACCTACCCTTTCTGGCACCTTGGGTGCCTAGAGACTGAACGAGCGTGCGAGATGCGCCGGGACCCGCCCGACGCGACCGCGCGCTAGATCAGGTCCTCCGCATCATCGAAGGCGTCGGTGTCGTGGACACCGCAGAAACGGGAGCCGGGGCGGGCCTGGTTGCGGCACTGAATGCCGTCCTCGGACACGTACTCGCAGCGACGGACGTCGTCGTCCTCCTCGTCACCGATCAGGTCGGCGGCGGGCTCCTCGTGAACGGGGACGTTCTTGAGGATGTCGGCGGCAAGGGTCTCGGACTTGATGTCGATGTGCCAGCCGGTCAGGCGAGCGGCGAGGCGGGCATTCTGGCCCTCCTTGCCGATGGCGAGCGAAAGCTGGTCGTCGGGCACGATGACGCCGGCGTAGGCCTTCTCCTCGTCGATGAGGACGCGGGTGACCTTGGCGGGCGACAGGGCGTTGGCGACGTAGACGGCCGGATCGGCATCCCACAGGATGACGTCGACGCGCTCGCCGCGGAGCTCGCCCACGACGGCGCGAACGCGGCTGCCCTTGGGGCCGACGCAGGCGCCCACGGGATCCAGGCGGTCGTCGAGCGAGTGGACGGCGACCTTGGAACGCTGGCCGGGCTCGCGGGCAATCGACTTAATCTGGACGGTGCCCTCATAGATCTCGGGCACCTCCTGCTCAAACAGACGACGCATGAGCTCGGGGTGGGTGCGGGAGATGACGATCGGCGGACGGCTGTGCTCGCCGCGAACCGGCTGCAGGTTGGAGTTGGGGTCGCGGACGTCGATGATCACGGCTTTGATGTGCTGGTTGTGCAGGTAGCGCTCGCCCATCGGACGCTCGTTGCGCTCGTTCTCGTAACGGCGCTGGTCAAAATGCGGCAGCTCGGCCTCGACGCCATCGCGGATTTTGACGATCGTGAAGTCGGGCGTGGACTGCAGCACGGTACCGCTGATGAGGTCACCGATACGGCCGGAGAACTCCTCGTAGATCTGCTCGCGGGCGGAGTTGCGCACGATGGCGTTAATCTCGGCCTTGGCGTGCTGGGCGGCGATGCGGCTCGTGTTCTTGGGGGTGACGTCGATCTCCTCGAACTCGGTGAAGTTGCCTTCCTCGTCCATGGAATCGTCGATCGGCTCCAGGCGGTAGACGTAGATCTTGCCGGTGGTGCGGTCGATGGTCACCTTGGCGCCCCACTCAAGATGCAGGATCTCGGCGTAGCTCTTGGCGAGCGACTGCTCCAGGC
>CABRZC010000066.1 GCA_902475375.1 uncultured Collinsella sp.
GATGGTCTTGTCAACACGAGGCGTGATGTTCGAGCGCCTCATAGTAATAGTCGGCATGACCGGCGGAAAGGAAATCGACATGGCACTGCCTAAGGATTTCATCGACACCAACGACTTCACCAAAGAGCAGATCCTGGCTATCGAGGATCTTGGCCTGGCAATGAAGAAGGCCATCAAGGTTGACGGTTATTATCCGCACCTGCTCCGCAACAAGAGCCTTGGCATGATCTTCCAGCAGGTTTCCACCCGCACCCGCCTTTCCTTCGAGACCGCCATGTGCGACCTCGGCGGCCACGCTCAGTTCTATGGCCCTGGCACCATTCAGCTCGGTGGTCACGAGTCCCTGGGCGACACCGCTCGCGTCATGGGCGACCTGCTCGACATCATGATGGCTCGCGTTGACCGTCACAAGGACGTCGTCGGCCTCGCCGAGGGCTCAGCTGTGCCCGTCATCAATGGCATGTCTGAGTTCAACCATCCCACGCAGGAGATGGGCGACCTCATGACCATGCTCGAGAACCTCCCCGAGGGCAAGAAGATCGAGGACTGCACCCTGGCCTTCATCGGCGACGCCACCCAGGTCTGCGTCTCCCTCATGTTCATCGCCTCCAAGGTCGGCATGAAGTTTGTCCAGTTTGGACCTAAGGGCCACCAGATCCCCGACGGCGGCCTGCACGTTGGCACCGTTGAGGAGCGCGCCGAGTTCGGCAAGCAGATGATGGCCATCGCCGAGGAGAACTGCAAGGTCTCCGGTGGCTCCGTCGTCATCTCCGACGACATCGAGTGCATCAAGGGCGCCGACTTCATCTACACCGACGTGTGGTATGGCCTGTACGACGAGGAGGTCTCGGGCGAGAACTACATGGACGTGTTCTATCCCAAGTATCAGGTCACCATGGACATGATGAACTTCGCCGGCCCCAACTCCAAGTTCATGCACTGCCTGCCGGCCACCCGCAACGAGGAAGTCGTCGACGAGGTTATGGACGATCCCGAGCGCTCCCTGTGCTGGGTCGAGGCCGAGAACCGCAAGCACTCCATCCGTGCTCTCCTCGCTGCCCTGGGCAAGCGCACCCCGCTCAACGACGAGGGTGTCGAGTACTCCGCCAAGGCCGAGCTTCACGCCGCTCTCGAGGCTCTCGAGCAGCTCTAAGCCCCAAGGCGCCTAAAAGCACGTTTGCGGGCGGCGGATGCTCGTCTCCTGTCGCCCGCCCACCGAGGCTCAAGCAATTGCCTTAGTACCTTGGGCCTCGGATCTGTCCAAGACTGAGCGAAGGAGCTCATCATGAGCGACGGAAAGAAAAAGCTTTCCTTTTTGACGGTCATTTCGACCATCATCTGCGTCGTCTTCGTTTGCGAGGCCGCCGCTCCTGCTGCTGCCATTGGCAACCAGCAGTTCTTCTGGTGGATCTTCCTGATCCTGACCTTCCTGCTCCCTTACGGTATGGTTGTCGCCGAGCTCGGCACCACCTATGACGGTGAGGGCGGCATTTACGACTGGGTGCGCGATGGCCTGGGCGACAAGTGGGGCGCCCGCATCTCGTACTACTACTGGGTCAACTACCCGCTGTGGATCGCCTCGCTGGCTACCATGTTCCCCGACATCCTGGGCATGGCCTTTGGCGTCGAGTTCAACTTGGTCGCCAAGATGGGTATCGAACTTGCCTTTGTGTGGATCGTCTACCTCATGGGCCGCTCCAAGGCGGCCGACTCCGAGTGGGTCCTTAACGGTGGCGCCATCATCAAGGTCACCGTCGCCGTTATCGTTGGCGCTTTGGGCATTTGGTATGCCATGGAGAACGGTTTTGCGAACGACATGTCCGCTGCCACCTTCCTGCCCGAGCTCACCAACACCAACGCTCTCGGTTACCTGTCGATCATCATCTTTAACTTCATGGGCTTCGAGGTCATCTGCACCATGACCGACGACATGGCCGATCCCGCTCGCGATATCCCCAAGGCTATCATCGTCGGTGGCCTGTCCATCGCCGTGATCTACCTGTTCGCCGGCTTTGGCATCGGTGCTGCTGTGCCGGCCGATTCCATCGACCCCGACTACGGCATGATCGTCGCAGTCCAGACCATGGTGGGCGACTCCATGATCTTCAAGGTCATCTGCATCGCCTTCCTGATCACCCTGTTCGCAAACATGGCCGCCTGGTCCTTCGGCGTCAACTCCGTCGCTCGCTACGCTGCCGAGCACGGCAACATGCCCAAGGTTTTCGCCTCGATGATCTCTGACGACGATATGCCCAACGGCGCCAACCTGGTCAACGCCGTAGTTGCCTCCCTGGTGCTGTGCCTGCAGCTGGTTCCCATCGACGCCATCTCCAACGGTGTCTTCTGGATGCTCTTCGGCACCTCCGTCGTCTTCCTGCTGCTCACCTACATCCCGATGTTCCCGGCGTTCCTCAACCTTCGCAAGAACGACCCGAACCGTGAGCGCATCTTCACGTTCCCGTTCAAGGGCGCCATGATGAAGGTTATGCTGGCCATCCCCTGCATCGAGCTGATCCTGGCCATCGTTGCAACGCTGGCTCCGTTCTCCGTCGATGAAATTGCCGACAAGATCCCGATGATCGTCATCTTCATCGTGCTCGTGCTCATCGGCGAGATCGTCCGCGTCGTCAGCGCCAAGGGCCGCGAGACCGAGTACAAGGGTCTCACCCCCGAGCTGGCTGCTCAGCGTCTCGCTGAGGAGGCCGCCGAGGCCGAAGAGGACTAGAGCACCCAGAATTGGGATCCCTACTTCTCAATTGTCTAACCATTCCCTGGGGCGGGTGCGAGCGATAGCTCCGGTAACCACCTCCCGCCCCAACCTCTCTCTTTCGTATCCTTCGTGCGCATGTCTCCGCGCACTTGGCTACGTCGTCGCTCGCCGGTGCGGCTCCGTGAAAACCGGCACCGGGCGCCCCGACCTTTGCCGGGGGACGGGCGCCCACTATCTCTTGGTTTTAGGCCGCGGGTAACCCGCCCGCGGCAAGCGATCGTTCGATTTGGAGGAAATCTTATGCGTACGATCACCGAGTCCGAGTCCACTCCCAAGGCCGACGGCTTCTTCATGCCTGCTGAGTTCGCCCCGCAGGATCGCGTGTGGATGGGCTGGCCCCACCGCACCGACACCTGGGCCCACGGCGCCAAGCCGGCTCAGAAGCAGTATGCCGCCATCGCCCGCGCCATCGCCGAGTTCACCCCGGTCACCATGTGCGCCAACCAGGCCGACTACGCCAACTGCAAGGCCGTCTTCGAGGACGACGAGAACGTCACCGTTATCGAGATGACCACCGACGACGCCTGGTTCCGCGACACCGCCGCCACCTACGTCATCAACGGCAAGGGCGAGAAGCGCGCCAACCACTGGCACTTCAACGCCTACGGCGGTCTCGTCGACGGCCTTTATTTCCCGTGGGACAAGGACGAGCAGATCGCCCTTAAGATGGCCGAGCTCTCCGGCTGCCGTCGCTATCGTCCCGATGACATGATCCTCGAGGGCGGCTCCATCACCGTCGACGGCGAGGGCACCCTTGTCGTGACCGACCAGTGCCTGCTTTCCCCGGGCCGCACCTGCTCTGCGGTTCTGGAGGAGGAAGAGGATCCCGAGTCCATCTGGCCCAAGTACCACAAGAAGTTTGAGCCCTGGAGCGAGGAGCTTCGCGCCTACATGGACGAGCACCTCAAGGATTACCTGGGTGTCGAGAAGGTCATCTGGGTCAAGGAGGGCATCGACCCCGAGGAGACCAACGGCCACATCGATGACGTCGCCACGTTCATCGCCCCGGGCGTCATGGCCTGCATCTGGACCGACGATCCCGAGTATCCGTTCTACGAGCAGTGCCACGCTGCCTACGAGACCCTCTCCAACGCCGTTGACGCCAAGGGCCGCAAGATGAAGGTCTACAAGCTCTGCATGCCCGTGAACCCGCTGTTCATGGACCAGGCTTCCTGCGACACCATCGACGCCGATGAGAACGCCGAGCCGCGCGTTCCCGACGAGCCGCTGATCGCCTCCTACATGAACTACCTGGTCACCAACCACGGCGTTATCGTCCCGCAGTACGGCGACGAGAACGACCAGCTGGCCGTTGACACGCTCCAGAAGATCTATGACGAGGTCTGGGGCGAGGGTGTCTACAAGTGCGTCGGCGTTCAGTCCGAGCAGGTCGTCTTCGGCGGCGGAAACATCCACTGCATTACCCAGCAGGAGCCGTCCGCTTAATCGTCTGACTTTCCGAGGCACCCCATCTCGCCGCTCAAACCGTCGCTCGCGTACCAAAGTACGCTTCGCTCCTCTTTCGCGGCGACCTGGGGCACCTCGAAAACCCAGCCAATCAATCGGACAGGGGCTACCTGATTGGTCGGTTGGGTTTTCTTTGGGCACTCCGTTGCCTCCACATCGGAGTGCCTTTTTTCTTTGATTGAATACGCGTCTGGCCTGGGATTTTTTGCGGGTTAGGCCAATTGTTCGCTTGAATTTCCCAGGTCAGACGCGTCTTCAATCGCCGAAAGTTCCCGGTCGCGAACGCGGCCGTTTTGATCGGAGTATCTATGTACCAGCGTATCGTCATCTACACGCGTCTGTTCCGCGAGCGTTGGTCCAACAACTGCATCCTCTCCTCTCTTTGGGATGGCACCTGTACCGGTGACGCGGCCTGCAACCCTACCTTGGGCTGCGCCTTCGGTACAGATGCCATCCTTTTTGCTGCAGGGGGAGCGCGCCATGGCAGGTAAAAAGTTCTCCCTGATCGAGGTTATCCTTTCGGTTATCTGCGTCGTGTTTACCATCGAGGCGGCGGCTCCGGCATCTGCCATGGGCAACGTGCAGTTCTTCTGGTGGATCTTCCTTATCATTACGTTTTTGCTTCCCTATGGTCTGGTGGTGGCCGAGCTGGGTACGGCGTTCGACTCCGAGGGTGGCCTGTACGATTGGGTTCGCCTGGGCTTGGGCGACCGTTGGGGCGCTCGCTGCTCCTGGTGCTATTGGGTCAACTTTCCCCTGTGGGTGGCAAGTATCGCCTGCATGTTCCCCAGTGTCATCAATGCGGTGTGGGGTATCGAGTTTTCACTCGGGATCCGAATTGCCATCGAGCTTGCCTTTGTATGGGGCGTCACGGTCATGGCAATGCAGCCGGTGGCCGAGGCCGATTGGGTCATGGACGGCGGCGCCGTCATCAAGGTGCTCATTACCGCTGTGGTGGGAATCGTCGGCATTTGGTTTGCCTGCAATAACGGCTTTGCCAACGACATGTCGTTTAAGACCTTCATTCCAGATCTGGGCGCCACCAATTCGTTGACGTACCTATCGATTATCCTGTTCAACTTTATGGGCTTCGAAGTGGTCGCGACCTTTGCTAGCACGATGAAGAACCCGTCGCGCGATATCCCCAAGGCGGTTATTGCCGGTGGCGTGGCCATTGCGGCAATTTACATCATTTGCGGCATTGGCATTGGAGCCGCGGTTCCCACCGAGCAGCTTTCACTCGATTCGGGCATTGTGGACGCAGTCGCCGCTATGGTGGGGCGCACCCACCCGCTGACGATGGTCGTGGGCATGGCCTTTTTGGTGACGCTGTTCGCCAATATGATCTGCTGGAGCTTTGGCGTCAACAACGTAGCGAGCTATGCCGCGCGCCATGGCAACATGCCGCGTCCCTTTGCGTTGGTGTCCAAAAAGACCGGCATGCCCAACGGCTCGGCGCTCATTAACGGCTGTTTTGCCAGCCTGGTGCTGCTGCTCCAGATTCCGCTGGGTGAGGGTTCCGACGTCTTTTGGGTCTTCTTCTCGATGAACGTCGTCTTTCTGCTCATGAGCTATATCCCCATGTTTCCAGCGTTTTGGCGTCTGCGCAAGCACGATAATCGCTCGCGTGTGTTCCGTGCGCCTTTCGAGGGCAAGGTGCTCGCGGTGGCGCTTGCGATTCCCGTGGTGGAGCTCGTGCTTTCGATTGTTGCTACGATTGTGCCGCTCAACAGCTCACCTGCCGAGATGGCAAAGTTGCCGATTCTCGCGGGCGTAGTGATTGGCCTGTTGTTGGGCGAGGTTTCGCGCCTCATATCGCGCCGCGGCCGAAGCGTCGACAATCCCGGCGTTGGTGCACGGGGGTCAGGTTACTTTGCACCAAAACAGTAAGCGCCGCGAGTTGCGCAGCGCTTGGTGCATCTTGGATTATTGTTCGCGGTGCTCGGGATCGGAAACGAGCTTAGGCGCAAAGTAGGGGACGTGGCCCAGGTAGGGGCAGCTGTCCGAACGCTCCTCGACGACACAGGGGACGTCATTGTAGGTAAGTGAGTCGCTCAGGTGGACGATGGCCTTGGCGGCAGGGGCAACGAGTATTTTGAGCGGTGCGATAGGCGCCATGGCATCTCCTTTCATCGGCGAGACGCAGTTTGTCTGTTTAAACGATACTTTACGTTTAAACGGTGAGTCTAATATTGCGGCAAAGAATCTGTCAACATCCTCACAGCATCTGAACAGGGGGAGGACATGAGCTTCGCATTCTATGTCTACACCACAATTATCATGGGCGTGGCCCTGGTGACCAGTGCCGTGGCATTGGTGATTTGGCTCATGACGCACCGTCGCGATAGCCTGGTAGCTGCGGCGGGATTTTTGCTCTACATGCTAGATATGTCGGTCATCCTTTTTGACGAGTACAATCGGCTAAAATACGACTACGCCGTTACCTTTACCGAGCCGCTGCAGCACCCCTTGCTGCGTTGCGTGCTCGGTATTGCCATCTATTTCTGCATGGTGCTGTGGATGTATTCGCGCTTGCGCATAAGGCCGACGTCGCGCATGCTCGGACTCGCTATCGTGCCCTTTTCAATTTTACAGTTGGTGCTGGTGCCCCGCAGCGGCGCTGCCGGAGAAGCGCAGCAGTATCTCTTTTGGCTCACGCGCGACCTGGGCAATGTAGGATGCCTCGCCTATGCCGCCTGGCATTACCGGCACAGGGCCACGCGTGTTGAGAAGCTCGACCTTGACCGCTCAAAGCTCTTTTGGAAGGTGGCCCTCGTTCTTGCGTTTTGCATAATCGCCGAGGACACCTACATGATCTTGCTCTGCCGTCCTAACTTTCAAAACCCCGCCATCGCTCTCTTTTTATGGTACCTGTCCGAGCGTAACATCTCTGAAAACGTGCTACTTGTTGCATGCGCGGTCCAGCTCTTTTGCCGGTTTAGCCACATACTGCGCGTGTATGCCCGCCATCCGCGTGCCGATGAGGACGTGGCGGCCGAGAGCACACACTCTGAAGACGACCTTACGACACGTGTGGTGATCTATGCCGATGCTCATAAGCTGTCGCGGCGCGAGCAGGAGGTTCTCACGCTGGTGCTGAAGGGCAACGACGCCCAAAACATCGCCAGCGAGTTGGTCATCAGTCCGGGCACCGTCAAGGCCCACTTACATCGCATCTACGTCAAAAGCGGCGTCTCCACCCGAGACGACCTTATAGATGCCTTTTGGCGCTCCTAGCCCTATTTTTCCTTGAATGCGAGCCTTGCCGATAAGGCGGGCGCCGTTGGGCGTAATGAAGCGGCATTAATCTCAGACAATAAACCCGCAGGTAAAAAGTGTAAACCGGCTTAAACTGACCGTTTGCGGCCCCTGACCTTGGCATGGGTTTGCCCCTGTGTATCAATGGATATAGCGCGAAGCCGCGGACGTGGGACAGACATCTGAGTACGGCTTACAGGCACGCGCCGATGCGGGAGTGCTTTGCTCCCGACCGAAAGCCAGCGCGGGCGGTGTACCCGCGTTACATCCTAAAACGTCTGAGGAGGCTCACATGGAGAAGGCTGATGTAGTAATCAAGAGCAATGCCGTTTTTACCGGCGATGGGATCGAACCGTTTAAGGGCGGCGTTGCCGTGCGTGGCGATAAGATCGTTGCCTGCGGTGACGATGCCCACTTGGCGCCGTTTATCGGCCCCGATACTGAGGTGCGCGACTTTGGCGATCAGCTCGTTATGCCTGGTCTGATTGACTCGCACACGCATTTTGCTCAGGGTGCGTTTATGACCGACCCCGATTTTGCCGTCAACCTTATCGATTGCACCAGTTTTGAGATGGCGATGGAGCGTGTTGTAGCGTTTGCGAACGCCCATCCCGATAATGAGTGGATTCTGGGCTGCCAAATCATTCAGTTCCAGTGGGATATCCCCGAGATGCCCACGGCCGCGATGATCGATGAATACATCTCCGACCGCCCGGTCTTCCTGCAGCAGGTTGACCTGCATACCTTTAGCGCCAATACCTGTGCCATCAACAAGGTGGGAGTGACTTCGCAGACGCCCGATCCCGCAGGCGGCAAGATCCTTAAGGATGCCGACGGCAACCTGACGGGCGTGTTTTCCAACAATGCCGGCTCCTTCTTTATGGATGAGGTCTACGACCCCGCGATGGACGTTGCGGAAGCCTCGTTTACCAAGACGG
The DNA here is from genome assembly GCA_902475375.1 of uncultured Collinsella sp. GTDB lineage: Bacteria > Actinomycetota > Coriobacteriia > Coriobacteriales > Coriobacteriaceae > Collinsella. Next base: position 8,434 of record CABRZC010000066.1, read on the forward strand.
CAAAGCGCGCTAACAGCTTTGGCATCACCACTGTCGGCATGGTCAATCCTACGTTTGTGAGCATGGAAAACCCGTATGCAGTGCTTGCGGATCTTAATGCCAAGGACGAATTGCCGCTGCGCGTCTTTTTGTACACCGATCTGTTTGAGAACGAGAGCATGACGCTCGATCAAATCAAGGCCAAGTACAACTTCCCTGGCACGCTGGTTGAGTGGCACGGCTTTAAGCAGTTTCTTGATGGCGTGTGCTCCGACCACACCGCTTGGATGCTTGAACCCTATTCCAACGCGCCCGATACCTGCGGTGAGCCCGCGGAGGATCCAGAGCGCATCCGTGCCGCCATTGTCAGGGCGCAGGAATGGGGCGTTGACACGCGCGTCCATACGATCGGCGATCGCTCGGTGCGTTTTGTGCTTGATTGCTTTGAGGAGGGCGAGCGCTTGCATGGTAAGCGAGGTTGCCGCCACTCCATGGAGCACAACGAGACGGTTCAGCCCGAGGATCTGCCGCGCTACGCGGAGCTTGGTATATGCCCCGGCATGCAACCGTGGCACATGCTGCTCGATATGGCTGACCTTGCCAAGGACGATGCCGTGGGCCCCGAGCGTGCAGCGCTTTCGTGGCCCCTGCACAGCCTGCTTGCAAGCGGTGCCGTGGTGCACTTGGGCAGCGACTTCCCCGTTGTGGGCTTGGAGCCCATGGAGGAGGTGTACGGCGCAGTCTTCCGCATGCTCGAGGACGGTTCCAACCCAGAAGGGTGGTTCCCGCAGGAGCGCATCACCATGGCTGAGGCCCTGTGCGCCTACACCTACGGCAGCGCCTACGCCATGCATGCCGAGGATCGCATCGGTACGCTCGCATGCGGCAAACAGGCTGATATCTGTGTGCTCGACCGCAACCTCTTTGACTGCGAACCGGCTGAGGTCCTCGAGGCCACGGCGTCTCTCACGATGATTGCCGGCAAGGTGGTCTACGAGGCCTAGCGGGGCTGCTGCATCGCTGGGCGGTGCAGCAGCCTGTGCGTGCCGCCCATCCATCCATTCATCAATCTCTCATGGAAAGGGGAGAACAATGGCAGAAGAAACAACCGCCGCTGTTGAGGAGGAGCGTGAGCTTGCCTCGCAGCCGATTCCCGGCCTGGTGCGCAAGTACACCATCATCACCGGCCAGGGTATGCTCGCCCAGATTATCATGGTGGTCCTTGAGGGCCTCGTGATGGGTTGGGGCCTGGGTGCCCACGGCCTGGCCTGTGTCTCGATCATTATGTCGGTCGAGTACATCAACCTGGCCTTTGGCAACCTATTTGGCACCGGCGTACCCGCCGTGGTTGGTAACCTTTTGGGTGCCGGCGACATCAAGGGCGCAAGCAAGGCTTTTAGCCAGGGCTTCTGGCTCACCACGATCGTGAGTGTGCTGCTAGCTGTGGTGATGGCCGTGTTTACCGAGCCCATCTGTGCATTTTTTGGCGCCACGCCCGACATCATGGCCGATACCGTTGCCGGTGTGCGTACCTTCGCCGTGCTGCTGCCGCTCACGGTCATCGGCCAGATGGTCACCGCCGTCATGCGCGTGGACGAGAAGGTTCAGATCCAGGCCAATCTCATGACCGTGTCTGCCATCGTCGCCATCTGCTGGCTTGCGCTTTCGACGTTTGTACTCAAGCTCGGCGTTATGGGCGCTGGCGTGTATTACGGGCTTTCCATCGGCATCTGGGCCATCGGTATCTTCTGGTTCATCGGTGGTAAGAAGTCGCAGCTCCAGATCAGCGCCGCCGACCTCAAACTCGACATGGCCATCTGCGGCCAGATCATCAAGATTGGTTTCCCGTTCTTTTTGGTGCAAGCTGCCACGTTCATCTTCAACACCGTTGCCAACTCGTTGCTTGGCCAGCTCGGCGGCGACATGGGTTCGCTCTACATCGCGGCCTTTGGTGTGATCAACGGCTATATCCTCTACATAACCATGATGGTCGCCCAGTGCTTCTCGTACGGCCTGCAGCCCATTGCCGCCTTCAACGCCGGCGCCAAGGCGTGGACGCGCCTCAAGGAAACGCTCTCTTGCACGCTTAAGTACCAGGTCGTGACGCTTGCGCTCGTGACCATTGCGCTGTGGCTCGCTGCCACGCCGGTCTGCGCGTTCTTTGCTGGCAGTGACCCCGAGCTTGTTGAGGTTGCCGCGTCCGCAACGCGCATCGTGGTGCTCGCCGTGGCCCTTGGTTACCTGGCCATGACCATGTCGATGTACTTCCAGGCGGTTGAGAAGGTGGGTATCGCCACGTTCACCGGTCTGCTCCGCTACGTGATCTGCTCCGTGCCGCTTATGTACCTGCTTGGCAACATGATGGGCGTTCAGGGTGTCTGGTTTGCCTTGGTGGCGGCTGACGCCATCACTGGTCTTATCTCCATCGCCCTCGCCGTCCGCGAATCCAAGCGACTTGCCACGCTCTAGACTCGGGCACGGCCGGCGCGCGATAGTCGAATAAGTCAACTCGTCTGCAAGCCACCACAATGGGGACAGTGAACTGCGCCCCGAAACTTGGACTGAATAAATAGCGACTACGCCGCAAGGGCC
>CABRZC010000067.1 GCA_902475375.1 uncultured Collinsella sp.
TGGCTCAGCTATTGCGAGGAGCCCTCGCAAAACGAAATCATGGCCTATAACATGGCATTTACCGATTGGCTGCTGTTCGAGCGTCCCTATTACCATGACAAGACGCTGCTGGAGCTGTATGTGGACGAGCCGCCGACGTCGCTTTCGCCTGCTTCGCTCAGACGGCTCGAACAGGTGCGCGACACGCAGTATTTCTCGCGCTTTGGCATTTTGGACAAGGATCCTGTGACTGGTATGGTCGCGCTGCGCGACACGCGCACCGACCGACGTTTTGATGTCTACGACCCACATATCGTGCAAAAAGAGCACTGGCGCGAAGGTGCGATTGCGGTGCGCATCGCGTGCGTTGACGATATTTGGCTGACGGCGGGGCAGCTCTACCTCTACGACATTGCGCGCCTGAGCGATACGGCGGTCGACGGGCCCGGCGCGGTGCATCCCGAGGACCTAGAGGACGGTTTCGACACCTCGTGTATCAGCTTCTTTTTGAGGTTGGTCCGCGACATCATGGGTGCCCAGGGGCGCTACGTAAAGTCCCTCAACATCTACGAACAGGAATGGGAGTAGGGGATGGGCAGCTGTCGCCTGCCTTGCCTTCCGCCTTTATATCTCGATCAGTAACGTCTAGAGACCATTTGGACCCGTAGTTGTTACAGATCGAGATGAACAATGCAGACTCGACTGAATGTCTCGATCTGTAACAACAAGGGGCCGTTTGGCCATCTAACTGTTACAGATCAAGACGGAAGGTTGGCGCCTGCCGAAAGATCTCGATCTGTAACAACTAGAGGCTCAAAGACTGTCTTCCTGTTACAGATCAAGACATTTGTCAGCGGCGGCAACAGCGGCGAAGGTCCATTTGTCCGATGTGGTGGTGATGGAAGTGTCTCATACCGTTCTTAAACGCAAACATGCAACACGTAACACCTTGGCGCGGAATAGGATGCTTGCCAGGCTCACGGAGGCAGCTGAACAAGGCGTGCTGCTTGTGACGCACGACAATGCCGAGCTCATGTGGCTGCGGCGTCATGTGGGAACCGATGATATTGCGGAGCTCGAGCCGTATTTGTTCTGCTTGCAACATGATTGGGTTGTGCTGACGCCGGCGGAGCGAGCGCTGCGTACCATCAAAGGGCTTGCGGAGTTTCATCCCGATTGGGCGTTTTGGGGCTATGACGCGGCGCTTTTGTGGGGTCTGGAGGTGCCGAATGATCTGCTCGGGCCGCGATTTCTTGTTAAGACAGGTTGCTCGGTGCCGCTGAGTGCGGGATGCCGGCTGTTGCGTCCGCAGGTGGCGGGCGCGCTAGAACAAGTCGACGGCGTGCGGGTGACGCCGTTTTGGCGCACGGTAGAGGATTGCCTGCTGCGCGCGCCGTTTTCGTATGGCCTGGCGATTGCCGATTCTGCGTTGCGAGCAAAGGGCGAATCGCGCGATGACTTTTGTGAGCGGCTTCGTATGGATTGTGGAGGCAAGCGCGGGTATCGCAGAGCGCAGGTGATTGCGTCGCATGCGGACGGGCTGTCCGAAAACGGCGGCGAGTCTCGTTTTCGGGCATTCTTTATCGCGTATGGGTTTCCGGTGCCGGAGTTGCAGGTGGAGTTTCGTGATCCGCTCGATCCGAGCCAAGTGTTTCGCGTTGATTATTTTTGGAGGCTCGAGGACGGGACGTGCGTGATTGGCGAGCTGGACGGAAAGGGGAAGTATACCTTACAGAACGACGAGGGTCGGGAGTGGATCGACCCGTTCGTGGCAGAACGTCAGCGGGAGTCCCATCTGACAATGCTCGGACACAAGGTGCTTCGGTTTACGTTTGATGAGCTCAAGAATCCGGGGAAGCTGGTTGAGAAGATAAGGCTGGCGGGTATTCCGCGACGGGCCGATTTGGCTGAGGAATGGAGACGCCAGTGGTATGGGCGCTGAGGGGTGCAACCGGCGCGGATGTGGGTGTTCCTGCCGAGTTTGTCTCGATCTGTAACAACAAGGGGCCGTTTGGCCTCGTAGCTGTTACAGAGCAAGACAGAAGGTTGGCTGCCGCTAAAAGATCTCAATCTGTAACATCTAGAGGCCGAAAACCTGTCTACATGTTACAGATCTAGACGTTTGACGACGGGGCTGGAGAATATCTCGATCTGTAACGTCTGGAGGCCAAAATTCGACCTAACTGTTACAGATTGAGACAAAGGTTGGACGCGGTGCCGAAAGATCTCGATCTGTAACATCTAGCGGCTCAAAACCGGGCTTACTGTTACAGATCAAGACGTTTTGCTGGAACGACCGGAGCATTGCCGCGCTGTCTCCGTTTGCCCTCATATCTCTCTTTCTCCCGTTAACCGATATGTCCGCAGCAACCCTGTTGCGCTGGGTGATAATGGACAAATGTTCAAGTTAATCGTGAGGGAGGAGCTCGATATGGCGTCTGCCGATCGTTCCACGCTGTTTATCAATGCGACCGTCCTGGATGGTTCGGAACATATGGAGCCACAGCCCGACATGGCCGTGGCCGTTGAGCGCGGCGTCATCACATGGATGGGGCCGAGTGCTGTGGCGCAAGCTCCGGCGGGTGCCGAGGTCATTGACCTGGCGGGTGCGTATCTCATGCCGGGCCTCATCAATATGCATGTGCATCTGTGCGGTTCGGGCAAGCCGGTCTCGGCCGGCGATGCGGGCGCGCTCATGAAGAAACTCGACAACCCCGTGGGCCGCGCCATCGTTCGCCACATCCTCAAAGGCAGTGCCCAGCAGCAGTTGGCAAGCGGCGTGACCACGGTGCGCGGCGCGGGTGACCCGCTGTTTGCCGATATCGCCGTACGCGATGCTGTCGATGCCGGCAAGTACCAAGGCCCTCGCTTGGTGGCGCCGGGAACGGGCGTCACGGTGCCGGGTGGCCATGGCGCGGGGCTGTTCGCGCAGGTCGCCAATACCCCCGCCGAGGCGGCCGAACAGGTGCGCGACCTGTATGCGCGCGGTGCCGACGTCATCAAGCTGTTCGTGACGGGTGGCGTGTTCGATGCGACCGAGGTGGGCGAGCCGGGCGTGCTGCGCATGCCGGTCGAGGTAGCCGCTGCGGCGTGCAAGGCTGCCCACGACGTGGGGCTGCCGGTCATGGCCCATGTCGAGAGCACCGAGGGCGTGAAGGCCGCGCTTCGGGCCGGCGTCGATACGATTGAGCACGGCGCTCCGTTGACGCCCGAGATTCTGGAGCTGTACCGCGGCGCCGCGGGAACACAGCTCGAGGGACGCGCGCCGAGCGTGACCTGCACGATCAGCCCTGCACTGCCGTTTGTACTGCTCGATCCGGAGAAGACTCATTCGACCGACACGCAAAAGAAGAACGGCGACATCGTGTGCTCGGGCATCATCGAGAGCGCCCGTGCCGCACTGGAAGCTGGCGTTAAGGTGGGCCTGGGCACGGATTCAAGCTGTCCGTTCGTGACGCAGTACGACACGTGGCGCGAGGTGGCCTATTTTGCCAAGTACGTGGGCGTGAGCAATGCGTTTGCGCTGCACACGGCCACGCAGGTCAATGCCGAGCTGCTGGGGCTGGGCGGCGAGACCGGCACGATCGAGTGCGGTAAGGCCGCCGATATCCTGGTGACGCGCAAGAACCCGCTCGATGACCTGTGCGCTCTGCGTGAGCCGATACACGTGATGTGTCGCGGTAATCTGGTACGCAAGCTCAAGGTGAAGCATATTCCCGAGGTGGACGCCGAGCTCGACACGATTATGGCCATGCCGGCCGAGGCACTGGCCGAGGAACTCGCCCGCGACGGTGTGGCGTAAGCGCTGGTGTGGCGGGGGGCGGTCGGCTCGTCGAATGCTGCCGCCATACACAAAAAGCCGGGGTCTCAACACGAGGCCTCGGCTTATTTATCGAAAAAATGCTTCAGATTTGGGACAAACACTACTAATCCATTTGCCCTACGGCGCGACGCCTAGGAGCGGGTTTCCATCTTAGCGTGACACTTGGGGCAGGTGACGCGGATCTTGCCCTTGCCCTTGGGGACGGACAGCATCTGACCGCAGTTAGGGCACTTGAGGTACGCCGTGGTCTTGCGGCCCTTCCACATTTTCTTGGCCGTTCGCTTGGCGCGCTCAAAGTCTTCCTTGCTGGTGCCGGCCGCGCGCGAGGCGTTGGCAGCTGCGGCGCCGCCGCCCAAGCTCGCTACGAACTTGCCCAGGCCGGGGACGTTTGCGGTCGCGGCGACAAAGGTATCGTTCTCCTTTCGGCGCGCGTCGATGTTTCTGGACAGGCCGCGCAGCACGCCGAGAACGATCACGGCGATTGCGATCCAGCTGAGCCACTGGATACGGGCCATCGATCCGATCATCGCGATGACGATTCCAGCAAAGCCCATCACGATGGTGAGCTCATCGGCGCCGTTGCGACCCTTCATAAAGTCATTCATGCACACTGCCTTTCATTCGATATGCTGCACGCCTTTATACCCGATTTAGAGCAAAGGGGACAGGTTAATCTGCACCAATGTGGTGCAAACGTACCCGTCCCCAATGCACCAATTACTTGGCGAGTTTGTCGACGACGCGTTCGATCTCGGCGAGCTTGGCGGTCTTGAGTTCCTCGTCGCCCGATTCAATTGCCGAGGTCACGCAGCCCTCAATGTGAGCCTTGAGCACATCGGCGTTGATGCGCGCAATGAGCGCCTGCGTTGCCATGAGCTGCGTGGAAATATCGACGCAGTAGCGGTCCTCCTCGACCATCCGCAGGATGCCGTCGATCTGACCGCGTGCCGTCTTGAGCATGCGGGTCACCGATTTATGGTCTGCCATCATGGCGGGTCCTCGTTTCTGGTCGATGGGGTCGAATGCTTCTGGTAGCTGCTACGCGGCGGTTACGGACAGGGCGTGGAACTTCTCGCCCGCGCCCTCGACGGCGGCGGCGAGCTGCTCGGCGGTCACGGTGTCGGCGCACTCCACCTGGACGGTCTGGGTCTCGTGGTCGGCATCGGCATCGGTCACGCCGGCAACGTTGAGCAGTGCCGTCTCGACAGTAGCGTCGCAGTGGCCGCACATGAGGCCGGAAGTCTTGATTGTGTAACGCATGGGTATTCCTCTCTGTTGTGTCGGCTTTCCCAGGCACCCGACCTTGACCTTCAAGCCGTCGCTCGCGTACCAAAGTACGCGTCGCTCCTCTTTCAGGTCAATCTCGGGCACCTGGAAAACCCGTTCTAAATGGACGTAATGGTGAGCCTATTTTGCCACTTTCGGCTTAAAGGTTCGCAGGCGCAGAGCGTTGGACACGACGCACACGCTCGACAGGCTCATGGCCGCGGCGCCAAACATCGGTGAGAGCTGCCACCCGGTGAGCGGGAAGAACACGCCCGCCGCTAGCGGAATGCCGATGCCGTTGTAGAACAGCGCCCAGAACAGGTCCTGCTTGATGTTGCGGATCGTAGCGCGCGACAGCTCGATGGCGCGGGCGACGTCCATGAGGTCGCTGCGCATGAGTACCACGTCGGCGCCCTCCTTGGCGATGTCGGCGCCGGTGCCGATAGCAAGGCCCACGTCGGCGCGCGCCAGGGCGGGGGAGTCGTTGATGCCGTCGCCCACCATGGCGACCTTGCCGCCCGCATCCTGCAGTTCGCGCACGTGGCGCTCCTTGTCGGCGGGCAGGACGTCGGCGATAACCTGTTCGCTGGTGAGACCCACGCGGCGGGCGATGGCCTCGGCCGTCACGCGGTTGTCGCCGGTGAGCATGCGCACATCGACGCCGAGCGAACGCAGCGCGGCGATGGCCTCGGCGCTCGTTTCTTTGACCTCGTCGGCCACGGCGATGGTACCGACAAGCTTGCCGTTCTTGGCAAAGAACAGCGGCGTTTTGCCCTCGGTGGCAAATTGCTCGGCAACGCCGGCGGGCACCTCCGCGCCCAGCTCGTTCATCAGGCGCACGTTGCCGGCAGCGATGGCGTTTTGTCCTTCGCGAGCCGTAACGCCTCGCCCGGGCACGGCGGCAAAGTCCTCGACCGTGCGCGCGACAATTCCGCGCGCCTCGCACTCGGCCATAATCGCCTCGGCCAGCGGGTGCTCGCTTGAGCGCTCCAGCGCGGCAGCGAGCTTCAGTAACGCCTTTTCACTCATAGCGGGCGAGCCGTCGGCGCGCGCGGCAACCACAACGTCGGTCACGGCCGGCTTGCCGCGGGTGACCGTGCCCGTCTTATCGAGCACCACGGTGCCCACGCTGCGCAGGTTCTCCAGCGCCTCAGCGCTCTTAAACAGGATGCCCATCTCGGCGCCCTTGCCGGTGCCCACCATAATGGCGACGGGCGTGGCCAGGCCGAGCGCACACGGACAACTGATCACCAGCACAGCGACAGCGGAAGTGAGCGCCTCGTTGATGCTGCTGGTGAGCGCCATCCACGCCACAAAAGTCACGGCCGAGATCACAAACACCACGGGCACAAACACGCCGGCGACCTTATCGGCCAGGCGGGCGATAGGCGCCTTGGTGGCATTGGCGTCCTCGACGAGCTGGATGATCTTGGCAAGCGATGTGTCGGCGCCCACGCGTGTGGCGCGGAAGGTAAACGAGCCAGTGCGGTTGACGGTGGCGGCGTTGACGGTGTCGCCGGCGGTCTTTTCCACGGGGATGGACTCGCCGGTGAGCGCGCTCTCGTCCACGGCCGAGCTGCCCTCGAGCACCACGCCATCGACGGGGATGGACTCTCCGGGGCGCACGCGAAGGACCTGGCCGGGAAGGATGCTGTCGACGTCGACGGTGGTTTCGGTGCCATCGTCGGCAACGACGGTCGCGGTCTTGGGCGCCAGATCGATGAGCGCCTCGATAGCGCCGCCGGTCTTGGACTTACTGCGCGTCTCGAGGTATTTGTCCACGGTGACGAGCGACAGAATCGTTCCAGCGCTCTCAAAATATAGGTTGTCCATGCCCGTCGTCATGGCATCGTGGACTTGCCCGGCGGCCAGCTGGTCGGCCATGATAAACATGGCATAGAGCGACCAGGCGATCGATGCGGTGGCTCCGACGGCGATGAGAGCATCCATGGTGGGCGCGCCGTGCACGAGTGATTTGAAGCCGTTGATAAAGTACGCGTCGTTGACGTAGACGATGGGGATGAGCAGGACAAGCTCGGTGAGGGCGAGCGTCATGCTGTGGATGTGGTCGGTGAAGATGCTGGGCAGCGGCCAGCCGAGCATATGTCCCATACCTATGTAGAACAGTGGGATGAGAAAGATGATTGAGATGATGAGACGGGTGCGCATGGCAGAGGCGGCGGCCTCCAACTTTTTGGTCGGCGACTCCATATGGGCGGCGCCGGACCTGGCTTGCGCGCTGCCGCTTGTGGCGGCTTCGGTGCCCGCATTGACGGGCGATGCCGAGTAACCCGCACGGTCGACGGCGGTGCAGATGTCGTCGGTCGTAACCTGCGTGGGGTTATAGTCGACCAGCATGGAGCCGGCGAGCAGGTTGACCGCGACGTTTTGGACGCCGTCGAGTTTACTGACGGCACGGTCCACATGTGCCTGGCAGGCGGCGCACGTCATGCCGCCCACGTCGAACTTTTCTTGAGCCATGGCTTCTCCTTTCTGTAGCTCGGTGTTTGAATTGTTAACCTGCTGATACTATACACCCATACCCCCTGGGGGTGTACAGCAGAAGTTGAAATGTAAGACATTCCGATGCGGGGGTCGATTGCCGGGTTGGTGCACCATCCCCGCCCTTCGTCTCAATCTGTAACATCTAGCAGGGAAAATGACCTCTAACTATTATAGATTGAGATGTTGTTTTACGAGATTTGTGTATATCTCAATCTGCAACGGTTAGGCCGGTTTTTGCTGAGTATCTGTTGCAGATTGAGACATTGTCCGGCGGGGGAGTCTCTGCTCGGCCCCGACCGCCCTGTCATCTGTGGTTTACGTGGGGGCATGCGAAGCACGGGTATACTAACCCGCGGCGAATCTGCTCCATCGCTTAGGGCCGCTGCGTCTGGACGGCGCGTGATATGGCTGCCAAAGCGATCGCCAGCGTGCTGAGCAACGTCCTCTCTGTGCGCACCTGTTTTTGTATGTATTAGCGCACTACCAAGCACGCTCGCGCGGCCGCATGCCGTGCCCATAACGCGTGCAGATAAGGAACAACAACATATGCGTAATTCTGTATCCGACGTCACGGACGCCGAGATTCTGGACGAGGCCCGCGAGGCCATGACCCAGGCTGCCTTTGATGCGGCCGACGAGGCCAGCGCCGCCGAGACCGTCGAGTCCGCGACCGAGAGCCTGCCCGCCTTCGACGAGCTGGGCCTTTCGGACGAGATGCTTCGTGCCATCGAGAACCTTGGTTACACGGCGCCCACGCCCGTGCAGGCCGGCTCGATCCCCGTGGTGCTCGAGGGCCGCGACCTGCTTGCCGCCGCTCAGACCGGCACCGGCAAGACGGCCGCCTTTTTGCTGCCGACCATGAACAACCTGGAGCACATCGCTCCGCCCAAGCCCGTGCGCGAGCGTGGCGGCCGCAACCGCCGTCGCGGCGCCAAGAAGCCCGAGGGCAACGGTCGCGGCCCCGTGATGCTCGTCATCACCCCCACGCGCGAGCTTGCCCAGCAGATCGACGAGGTTGCGAGCAAGATCGCCGACGTCACCGGCCATGTCGCCGTGACCGTCGTGGGCGGCGTGAGCTACAAGCCGCAGACCGCGGCCCTCAAGTACGGCTGCGACATCCTGGTCGCCACGCCGGGCCGTCTGGTCGACCTGATCGAGCAGGGCGCCTGCCACCTAGACGAGGTCAAGGTGCTGGTGCTCGACGAGGCCGACCGTATGCTCGACATGGGCTTTTTGCCCGCCGTCCGCCGCATTGTGCGCGAGACGCCGGCCGAGCGCCAGACGCTGCTGTTCTCGGCGACGCTCGACGAGGAGGCCGTGGGCGAGATCACCGATCTGGTGAGCGACCCGGCCCGCGTGGAGATCGCGCCGGCCACGTCGACCGCCGACACTGTTGACCAGTTTGTCTTCCCGGTCTCTATCGAGGCCAAGAATAACCTGCTGCCCGAGTTCCTCAAAAAGGAGGGCCCGGAGCGCACCATCGTCTTTATGCGCACCAAGCACCGCGCCGACAGTTGCTGCCGTCGTCTGGAGCGCAAGGGCATCAAGGCCGCCGCGATCCATGGCAACCGTAGCCAGGCCCAGCGCGAGCGCGCGCTTTCGGCCTTCCGCGACGGCACCGTTGACGTACTGGTGGCAACCGATGTCCTCGCCCGCGGCATCGACATCAGCGACGTGCGCTACGTCGTGAACTTTGACGTGCCGGCCGAGCCGACCGACTACATCCACCGTATTGGCCGTACGGGCCGCGCCGGTGAGCTGGGCTGGGCCATCACGTTTGTGACCGAGCAGGATGTCGATGAGTTCTACGAGATCGAGAAGCTCATGGACAAGACGGCCGACATCTACGAGGCCGGCGACCTGCATGTGGGTCCCAATCCGCCCGCGGTTGACCCCGAGCGCGACCCTGCGGCCTTCAAGGCGAAGAAGAAGACCAAGCGCGGCAAGTCCAAGAGCAAGAAGAAGCTTGAGCAGGCACGTCGCGACGGCAAGCGCAACGGCGATGACTACGGCGATGTGGCCGGTCGTTCCAACCGCGGTCGCGACGAGCGTCGCGGCGACGGCGAGCGTCCGAGCCGTCCCAAGCGCGGCGGCAAGACCCGCGTGCGCGAGGGCGTTCAGGCTCGCGTGGACGAGGCCGTTGAGAGCGTGGCCCGCGAGGTGGCTGCCGAGGAGCGCGGCGGTGCTGCTGCCGTCGAGCAGGCCCCGCGCGGCAACCGTGCCGAGCGCCGTGCCAAGCAGTTCCAGGGCGAGGCACACCGCCGTCGCCGCGAGGACGAGGACCGTGGCGGTCGTCGTCGTGTTGAGCGCGAGGACGAGGGTCGCGGTTCGCGCGGCGGCAAGCGTGGCTCGGGCGACCGTCGTCGCTCCGGTCGCGATGGCGAGCGCGGTGGCCGTGATGAGCGCCGTGGCGGCGAAGGCCGTGGTGAGCGCGGTAGCCGCGGCACTGAGCGTCGTGAAGGCGCCCGCGGTAACGGTGGCCGCAGCGGCTCCGGTCGTTCGAATGAGTCGCGCGATCGTCGCGACCCTCGTGCCAGCCGCGATCGTCGCGATGACTGGCGCAACTACGACGATACCCGCGAAGAGCGTCGCGGCGGCTACCGTGGTGGTCGCGGCGGCAACCAGGCCGGCTCCCGTGGCGGCCGCGCCGGCGGTCGCGATAACCGTGGCAGCTATGGCAACAGCCGTGGCGGCAAGCGCGGCGGCAGCTCCCGTCGTCCCGGCGACGGCGGCGGCAAGCGCGGCGGCAGCTCCCGTCGTCCCGGCGACGGCGGCGGCAAGCGCAAGTAACACACGTGTCGCGCGGTAAGTCGAGGCGACCAGAGGGCTCCGGGCATGTTTTGCTCGGGGCCCTTTTTGGTGCAAGGGGGACAGGTTCATATGCACCAACGTTTTGAAGCTGCGGTGGAATACGGACTGTTTTGGCCTTTTGAGCGGCTTTTCAGCCCCTATTTCACCGCAACTCATGATTGGTGCAAAGGGGCCAGAGCAAGGAGTGTCCCTGGGTGCCGGCAGAAAAGGAACGTCCCTAAGTGCCGCATAAATACCGTTTATCGGAGAAAAAATACCGTTCGCCGGTCATAATGATTGTTCCGGCTTTGGGCTTGTCTACAATAACCTCAGTGAAAAGAAATGCGGAAGGTTACCGAGTCCCTTGGACGTGGGCCTAACCAAAGTCTTTGATCGCGTGCGTCTCAAGGGGCGCATTCGATTGATTTTGGTTGGGCTATATTTATGAAGGGACATGCCACCATGGGTTTCTTTTCTCGCCTGATG
>CABRZC010000068.1 GCA_902475375.1 uncultured Collinsella sp.
TAATAAGTTCAATCTTCAATTTGAACTGAGTTGGAAGCTCCTTAAGCGCCTACTCGAGTATGAGGGCGCCACGCTTGCCGCGTCGGGGTCTCCTCGTGCCATCTTGAAGGAGTCCTACCGGTTCTACGACTTTATTGATGAGGCGGCCTGGCTAGATATGCTCAGAGACCGCAATACGAACGTCCATATCTATGACAACAAGCTCGCTCAAGATTTGATTCAGCGCATCTTGAACGTCTATATTCCCGCTTTCTGCCAGTTGCGAGACGGGCTGATGGAGCGATACGGCGAGCTTCTTCTGGTGCCCGACGACCAGTTTGTTTAATTCCTTAAGATTTAGCGGGGGGTTGTTGCCGTTTACCGATGGGTTGTTGTGCAACAAACGGGGAGCTGTAATACTGAATCCATCTTTGCAAACTGCACTTTAACCACACCAATGCAGGGAGGATGTATGCAACCCAAGCATTCCGCGATTGTTGCGGGCCTGACGCTGGCGCTTTCGTTTGGCGCCGTTGCCGCACCCGCAACCGCTATAGCCGAGGAGCCCACGCCGGGCGTTGCCTCGGATGCCACCGATATCGATAAGGGCCTGTACACCCAGCAGTCTTTCTCGGGCGTGCTGAGGTCGGTTCAGGGCGTTTCGTTTGTCAGCGTGACTGATGAGATGAAGTACTTTACCAAGTACGAGAGCCACGGCAACTATAACCAGGGTTTTTCGTATGGCGACTGCTATAACGCGCTGGGTTATTACCAGTTCGACCGTCGATGGTCGCTCATTCCGTTTATGAAGCAGGTCTACAACTACGATTCTGCCAAGTACGGCATGCTTAAGGCCGCGATTGACCGCGGCAGCGAGATTTCCAACGGAAGCAACCCCATGTACGCGAACGGTCAGCTCACCGAGCTGGGTCGCATCGCGCAGGATGCCTTCCTGGGTGCTTACAACACCGATCCGGCTGAGTTCTCGGCGCTGCAGGATGCCTATGCGTACAACTCCTACTATGCGGTGACCGAGTCGTGGCTTAAGAACGCTCTGGGTATTGATATTTCCGGTCGTGCCGATTGCGTCAAAGGCATGGTGTGGAGTATTACCAATATGTGCGGCACGGGTGGCTGCCAGGACTTTTTCCGCTGGGCAAACCTTTCCAACAGCATGACCGACCGTGAGTTTGTGACGGCGCTTTCGAACAGCGTGGTTGATAACGTGGCGCGCAAGTATTCGAGTCAGCCTCAGTACCATGATGGATGGAAGAATCGCTATAAGAACGAGCTCAAGGACTGCTTGGTCTACATTGCTGAGGACGAGGCTGCTACTGAGGAGGCGCCTTCGGAGCCCGATCCGGAGCCGGAGCCCGCGCCCGCGCCTCGCCCGAACAAGGTCCCCGCTGCGCCTGCTGGGCCAACGGTGGAAACCGATAGCGATACGGACAATGGCGGCGAGACGGGTGCGCCTTCGACTGGTGTTGGCAACAATGGTGCCGCTAATGGCGGGACTGCTTCGGGTGGAACGGAGTCTGCTGGCGGTGCTGGTGATTCGGGCTCTGGTCCAACCGGCGGTTCTGTCTCTGGATCGACTGGCGGTTCCGTTTCTGGCTCGACCGATAGCGGCTCCTCTAATGGCTCCACCGATGTTGGCGAGAGCTCTGGCGCTGATTCCGACTCGACCGAGGACTCCAATGTCAGCAATTCGTCGACCGAGAACAAGCCCTCCTTTGTCGAGCAGGTTGGCGCCATGATCGGGTCTTCAATGACGGCTGGCAACAAAATCGGCTCGTCTTCTGGTGAGGCTCCCGAGTCCAGGACCGACGGCGATGCCGACGCTACGATCGATGCGGGCGCGAGACAGTCCGACGCCGATGCTCAGAAGGTTGACGACAAGAACGTCACCTCGAACACCACGACGACTACCACGACCACGACGACCAAGGCCTCGGGTGGCAATATGCCTAAGACGGGCGACCTCATCGTGATGGCGAGCCTTGCCAGTGCAAGCTTGGCGACGCTTGGCGCCACGTCCATTGTGAGTGGCAAGCACAAGCTTGATCAGCAGAACAAGGCTGCTGGTGAGGACGGTTCCGAGGAGTAGTTTCTCGGTTGCCGAATACCTTTAGAGTCGGGGCGGGGTCCGGTGCAACTGCATCGGACCCCGTTTTGTTGTGCAACGATTAGTTATGCCCCCTCACGCCCCATGTTGCTACCGTTGCCCGAAACGTCTGCATGACGGCATCATTGCGGTTGAGTTGCTCGATACAATGGGCATCGTGCTGCGTTTTAGGGAGAAGTTACGGTGTCTGAACAGGCGATTTATGGCGATACTGCCTACTATGGCGTAGAGTTGATCAGCCGCTCGGGTAACGGGGCGCTACCGGTCGGCGAACATGACTTTGCCGAGGCCATGGATCGATGCGTGCTAGTCGACAAGACGATGTTTATTGCCGATGTCTTGGATGCTGATGCTTCCGTTGTGGCGTGTTGTCGGCCCGAAGGCTTTGGCAAGAGCATGAACCTGTCGATGCGTAAGGCTTTTCTGGAGCGACCCGCGGTCGGGCAGGTCGATCGGGGCCTGTTTGCTGGTTCCCAGATTTGGGATGCGGGTGGCGGGCGCTATCGGGATGAGTTTGCCTGCTACCCTGTGATATCGCTGGACTTTTCTGGCGCCGCGAGGTGCGGTGCCAACGTCGGCGGCGTCGTGCGTGAAGCTCTTACGGGTGAGTGCGCTCGCCTGTTGGCGCTTTTGGAGGCTCCGGATTTGCCCCGAGACAAGGTGCGCCACATCGAGCGCGTTGCGCGTGGCGTGGCGGGCGAGGACGAGGTTGCCTCGGTGCTTGACGTGCTCATTGAGCTACTGGAGATGGCCTGCGATGAACAGGTTGTGCTGCTCGTTGATGGATACGACGCGGCGTGGTCGCGCCGTGCGAGCGCGAGGGGCGCTTCCGGCGCCGATCCGGCAAAGCTATTCGACCGTGTGCTGTTTGACGCCATTGCCGCTGCGGGGGATTCGTTGCGGCTGGCATGTCTTATGGGGGAGTATCCCGGTCCTGCCGAGTTGGCACTTTCTTTGCGCGGGTGTTCGTACTGCATGTCGACGCCGCTCTCGACGTGGTGCGATCGTTGGTTTGGTTTTTCGGATGACGAGGTTCAGGCTCTGCTGAGCCATGCTGGACGCGGGGAATTCCTGGATAACGCGCGTGAATGGTTCGAGGGATACCGATTTGGCGGGTTTTATTGTTCGAGTCCGGCGCGCGTTATCGGTTTCTTGAACCGCGGTTGCACGCCGCCAGTGCGGGCCGATTTGTATGGATACGCTGATAGCCTGAGCAGGGCGGTTGGTGATTGGAATCTCGATCGGCTTGCGACATTGTTCGAGTTGCTTGAGGCTCATGGAAGCGTTGGGGTCCCGCTCCGTCTGGGCGCCTTCGGGTCGAATGACGCGTGCGTCGATGATGTTTGGACTGCGTTATACCTGTCCGGCTTCCTAACGACGGATATGGTGGAGGAGCCTGGAAACAGTGCTCGCTCCCGTGCTCTGCGTCTGCCCAATGGCGAGCTTCGCCAGGCGTTGCGTCTCGTGATTATTGAATGGTTTGAGTGCGCCGCCGAGGATGTGCGGGACGTCGATGCGTTTCGTGACGGGTTGTGCCGCGGTGACGAAGACGCGGTAAGCCAGGCGCTGCGTCGAATTCTAGGTGACGCGGGAGCTGGCGCGGTCGAGATGGATTCGCCGTTGCCATACCACCTGCAGTTGCAAGGGCTCTGCTTTGGTATGCCGGGGTATGCCAATCCCTCATCCAATCAAACGCGCGGGGCGGATCGCTGGGATATCCAGGTGTTCCCTACGGGAAGGATGCTCGATGTGGCCGATACCCTCGGCATGCTCGACGAACGTCCGCTTGTCACTATGAACATGATGTATGACCCCGATGTGGATGCGCTGGGTCTGGAGCTGTTGGCGGTTCAGGCGCTGCTCGACATCGAACGTGACGGTATCGACGAGATTCGCGTGCCACGACCAGGTATCGGCCGCGTGCGCTGGGGCTTCGGCTTTGACGGGCAGCACGTGTCCGTAGTGTGCCAGCGGCTGTAGGGAGCGGGGTGTTTCCGGCCTCCGTTACTCGGCTTCCTTCATGGGCGGCATGGGCTTCCAGTTGGGATCCTTGATGATCTTGCGGGCGTCCTTCATGCCGCGGCGCAGCGCCGGAATGCCGGTCTTAAAGCATTTGTCGACCGCAGCCAAGCGGATGAACTCTTTGCAGAAGGTCGCGGCGTTGCCCAAGCGGAACAGCACGGGATGATAGTCGCCGTAGATTTGCATGTAACGGGCCAAAAAGCCGCGGTTGCGCATGATGTAGTAGCGGTTGGTGTCGCTCGTGGAGTTGAGCTGGCGTTTGCCGGCGATATCCCAGTTAGAGACAGCGCGGGCGCGCTTGAGGACCACGTCGGCGACCACGGCGGCGGGGAAGTGCTGGCTGGCGACATAGCCGTAACAGGCGTCGTCGCCATAGATGAAGAAGCGAGCGTCGGGCAGGCCGATCTTGTCGACTACGCGACGCGAGAACAGGCCGCCCTCAAAGCACAGTTGGTTCATGGCTCGGTAGCCCTCGGGGCCCAGATCCCACTTGGCGATGGGGTTGGGGATACCAAGCGAAAGGATGAGCTGATACTGCCAAAAGAAGGCGCCACCGTCGAAGTCTAGACGCGAGCCTTGGATGACGTCGTAGCGGTCGGTCCACTTGGCCAGGCGCTCGATGCCCTCGGGGATGACGAGCACGTCGTCGTCCATCACCCAGAACCACTGGGCGCCCAGGTCGTAGGCACATTTGGTGCCGGCGGAGAAGCCACCTGCACCGCCGCCGTTTTCGAGTTGCGGTGCGTAGATGACGCGGTCGGTGCCACCCTTTGCATCGGGCTGGTCAGTGTCGATGCCCCATAAGTTAGCCAAGCGCTCGTTAAACGCCGCGCACATGGCTTCGGTCTCGCGCGAATTCTCGTTATCGACGATCACGATGCGCCAAGGAGCGGCCGTGAGCTCGGTCATGGAGTCGAACAGGTTGGCCAAGAGCTCTTGGCGCTTGTATGTGACGACGACGATGGCGAGCTTATCGATGGGAGTGGGAAGGGTGGAAGTCATGAACGAGAATATCCTTTCGCGTGGGCAGCGTGTCGGCCCTGCGGAATAAACAACATGTCCCATGGGACACGACTATTGTAAGCGTAGGCGGGCGTCCGCGGGTAATGTTCCGCTAATCACCAAGAACGTTTGCTGCAAGCCTGGTTGACGTGTGTGCGTGGTGAGATTGCAAGCTCACATTGTGGTATTACATAGGTGCCGATTCCTGTGGACGCGATCTTTCTGTTTGGATGCCCTGTGAATAAAACTCGTTTAGCCTCCTTTGCCGATAGCCTTCCCGTCAAGGTCATGTTGCTGTTTTTGGTTCTTCAGGCCGCATTTGTCCTGAGCAATACCGCGGCGAATTGCCTGCCGAGGCCCGTTATCGAGTCGCATGCGCAGGGCTCGGAGTCCTCGGCCCTGTTGTCTGACATGTATATCTACGACCACCGTGTTGCAGCTGGCCCTGTTTGCTTTGATAACAATCGATTTATCATTGAAGTCGCACAGCAAAAGGACCAAGGTTCTCCGTTTAAGACGATGACTGTTGCCGAGATTGATGACGTTACGAAAGCCGACGGGATTACGCATCAGCAGTACTACCGGTATTGGCATGGATGGCAGCTACTTACGAATCTCTGCCTGTTTATTGGTGGTATCGACGTTGTCGTGGCGCCTGCGGCCGTTCTGGCGATTGCCGGCTCCGCTTGTGCTTACGTTGCCTTGCGGAAGCGGTTTTCAAAGCCATTGACGTTGGGTTTCCTCGCTATCCTGTTGTTCTCGACCAATCTGGTTTTCAATTTTATCGGTGATCTGCTGCTGTGCATCTCGTTCTTTGTGGCGCTCATCATGATGTCTTGCATGAGCCTTCGTTTGGACTCGGCTCCGAACACACGGGCTTTTACAAGCCGCCTTGTCCTTTGGTCGACAGCGACGGGCGTCGTGTTTTCGTTTCTTGACTTTTTAACGATTCCTGCCGCTGTTGTTGCCCTGCATTGCTTTTTCGCCTTCATTGCGCTCCCCGAGGGTGAGCGCCCCAAGTGCTGCGTCGTCACGATGCTGCAGGCACTCTTTGGGTTTGGACTTTCGTTTGTGTTTACCTGGGCGATGAAATGGGTTGTCGCGGCATTTGTGCTGGGCTGGGACGAGGTCTTTTCGAACGTTCTGGGCGAGATGGGCCTTTGGTCTGCGCATGGGACTTCGTCACTGTTGCCCCAGGCTGACTGGCCTCAGATTTTGAAGGAGTTTTATTGCATGAGCCCGCAGCTGTTCGCCATTTGCTCAACTGCCGGTTATGCGATGATCTCGAACGTCGTTTGCCTTGTTTCGTTTGCCGTCGTATTGGTGATCTGGATTGCCGCACTCGTATGTTCAATACGGTGTGGCGCGCAAGACGGTCGTCGCCGCAAGGTGCTGATCCAGTCGCTGCTCATGGCACTGCCTCTGGTTGTTGTTCTGGGTTATTTCGTTGTTATGCATGACCATGCGATCGTTCATATTCCGGTATTTGGCTGCAAGAATTGGGCGATTGTCTTTGCGATTTTATTTGTTTCGGGCGTAAGCGCGCTTCGTGGTCTGAGGAGTCAGAAGGTCGCTTAGCCGTTCATGTGGGCCTTGATGGCCTCGACTACGGCCCTGCGTACGATATCCATGAGGAGCAGGGCAAGCGCGAGGCAAAGGCTCATAAGGATTCCGAGCAAAATAGCGGCGGCTGGACGGGGGTCTCCCGTTTGGATGCCCGTCGCCATGCTGTAGATTGCATTGTCGAAGATGGGCCGCCAGACGTTGCAGGTAAACGACTGCACGGCGTAGAAAGCGAGCGTTCCTGCGGCGAGAGATATGATTGTCTTGTCTGCAACTGGGACTTCGTGGCGCGGCTGATGGAGCGCTGCGGCGGCAACGGATGCGGTGGCCAAGATAAAGGATATGACGGAAGCGGACTTGTAGGAGAGCTTCCAGAGCGCGTCGTACTGGCTATTTGCCGATAGCAGAAGCTCGAGCGCGATGGTGGCGGCAACGAGTCCGATGAGTACGATCTTGGATTTTTGAGCGCAGGACGCGTTGCCGTGACATTCGAGGACAAAGCGCATTTCTCCAGCTGCAATAAACGCGACCAGGTAGGTAACGGCGCTCATGAGCTTGCGCCATAAAACGATGCCAGCCGCTTCGTTCGCCGTCGCCGCGATGTAGCAGTTGATTCCAAATGTTGTGAACGTGAGGAGCGCTACGACAAACGGGGCCCTTTTGCTGCCGATCTGCTGTCGTATCAGCGCAATCACTGGGACGAGCAACACGGATGCCGCGTAGACCCAGATAAACTCGATGCCCAACGTGAGCCAGCCAATCTCGTGTAGTGAGATTTCGGGCAGGGGATAGACGTACATCGAAACAAGCAAGCAAGCTGAGCAATAAAAGAGCGTGGGCAAGACGATCTTCTTGAGGCGCTCAAGCGATTTGAGCGTGAGACTCTGCGCGGATGAACCGTTTTTGATGGCGCGTATCGCCGAGGGAATCAGGAAGTACCCCGAGATCATAAAGAAGACCTCGTTGGCCCAACAGCCCAGCAGATTGATAAAGCCGAGTGCGCCGGAGTAAGGGAAGGCGGCGAGCGGCGCATATTCCGGTAGGCCGGTGCAGACGGCTTGGAAGGTCCACTGAAACGTGTGGAATACGGCAATCCCAGCGACCGCGACCAAGCGAAGCGCTTCGATGGATATGTTGCGTGCGGCTTTGGGCTGCATGACGTCCTTTCGTATCGGTTTGCCTCTGCGGGCTCCATAGATTATATAAACGCCCGCGGGCGGGACGACCCTTTGATACCATTAACGGCAGGTATTTCCTAAGGAGCACATTTGTCTACTAATTCCTCTGGCAGCCCTGTCCTGTCGCTGCTTATTCCCATCTACAACGTTGAGCGCTACCTGCGCGAGTGCCTCAATTCCGCCGTGGCGCAGACGCTCAACGACATCGAGATCATCTGCATCAACGATGGCTCTACTGATAGCTCGCCGGATATCATCCGCGAGTACATGGAGCGCGACTCCCGCGTCAAGATGATTGACAAGACCAACAGTGGCTACGGCGACTCGATGAACCGCGGGCTCGAGATGGCGCGTGGCAAGTACGTGGGCATTCTGGAGTCCGATGACTTTATGGCGCCCGATGCGATGGAGAAGCTCGTGGCAGCGGCCGAGCGCAATGGTGCCGACTTTGCGAAGGCGAATTTTGACCTGTATTGGTCGAAGCCGGAGGAGCGCCGAGAGCTGATGGAACTCTTTAAAGCCAAGGACTGCGGCAAGCCGGTTCACCCGAGCGACACCGTCGATGCCTTCGCGCTTAAGCCCTCGATTTGGTCTGCGGTGTATCGTCGAGACTTCTTGAACCGTAATGCCATTCGTTTCTTGCCGACGCCTGGCGCTGCGTTTCAGGACGCCTCGTTTACCTTTAAGGTGTTCGCCCTTGCCGATGCCGCGGTTTACCTGCATGATTCCGTGCTTTCATATCGCCAGGATAACGAGGGCTCTTCGGTCAATTCGCCCAATAAAGTTCATTGCGTTAATGATGAGTATGCCGAGATTCATCGCTGGATTGTTGAGGATTATGCCGAGACGCACTCTTCGCTGGACGTTGCCAAGCTGCTTAGGTTTGCAAATATCATTAAATACGATTCGTATATGTGGAGCTACATTCGCCTGAATCCCAAGTTTTACGCTGAGTTTTTGGACCGTATGGCCCAGGAGTTCCGCGGCGCGCTTGAGGTCCATGAGTTTGAGCTCACGGATCTTAAGCCGTGGAAGCGCGCAAACCTGAAGGCCATTGTCAACGATCCGCAAAAGTGGCTGACTGAATCTGAGGATTTTGCCGGTGCCGGCGCTTTGGGTCGCGCGAGGCATTATGCGCGCATCGGCGGCCCGGGCGTGGTTGCCGCATTCGTCCTGGATGCAATTAAGAAGTAGGGAAATTATGGCAAACCCAAGGGTTTCATTTATTGTTCCGGTCTATAACACCCAGGAATTCCTGCCTCGTTGTCTTGACTCCCTTTTGGGGCAGACCTGTCCGGATATCGAGATCGTGGTTGTTAACGACGGATCGCCGGATGACTCTGCTGCGATTATTGGCAAGTATGTGTGCAAGGACTCTCGCGTGTGCGTTGTCGAGAAATCTAACGGCGGACTGTCGTCTGCCCGTAATGCGGGCATGGATGTTGCGCGCGGCGATATTATCGACTTCGTCGATTCGGACGATTACGTCGAGCCTAATCTTGCCGAGTTCTTGGTCGATACGTTTGCTAAGGAGCATCCCGAGATTGTTGTGTTTGGAGCTGAGTGCGAGCCTGCCGAGTTGGCTTCTGAGCGCATCAAGCAGCTACTTTCTCCTGAAGCGCGCAGATTTGAGTCATTTGATCCGGCCCTGCTGTTTTCCGCGAATGCGCAGCCCTATGTCTGGCGTGCGGCATACTCTCGCGAGCTGATTGAGCGTATGTCTTTGCGTTTTGCCGAAAATGTCCGGTTTGCCGAGGACGTTGTGTTTCAACTTGAATCGTATCCGCTGTCTGTCAGGACGGTCCTTGCGCCCGAGAGGCTGTATCACTACGTGATGCAGGAAAAGTCGCTGACGCATGTGTTTAACGCCGGCGCCAAGCGCATGGACAAGGTCGATGCCCATTTGCTGGTGCTTCATGAAGTGCTGGAGCGCTGGGACAGGCGAGGACTGCTGGATTTGTGCCCCGGTGAGCTTGTGACGTGGTTCTTGGATCTGGTTGTGTTCGACCTTGCGCGCTTGGATGCAGGGGACTATGCCGCGGTTGCCGCTCGCGTTAAGGATGAGCTTGAGGGGCATTTGGCGCAGGATTGGCCGGGGTTGCCTGCAAAAGCGACTGTTCGTCGCGTGTCGGACAAGATTGCAGATGGATCGAGGGTTTCGATGTTTGATGCCGCGCGGATGTATCTTGCGACCCGTGGGCTCATGAGCTGCTTGGAAAAAGTAATCAGTTTAAGCCATTGGAGATGAGCGCTTGGCTAAACAGTTATACCGATTTATAAAATGACTTTTGTTGGGATTTGTATGGCTAAAGCAAAGAAGCACCACCTTGTTCCAAAGTGCTATTTAAAAGC
>CABRZC010000069.1 GCA_902475375.1 uncultured Collinsella sp.
CTTCGTTAAACGGGCGCTAGGGCGCCGCCCTTACACCAACATTTTCGACGCGATCGGCCCCGCTTTTGCACTATACGCTATGCCTCACTCGGCATCCTCGACCTCATACGAATCCGCCTCGGCGGGCTCATCGTTTGTCTCTGGCGCAGCCCCGCGCGCCTCGTCAAAGGCGGCCTTCATGGTCTTGTTGCCCCACGTGAGCTTGCGAATGGTAAGATCGTCGGCCTTCTTGTTGGCTAGGCGCAGGTTGTTCTCGGAGGACAGCAATGCCTCCTTGGTTTTCTGCAGATGGCTAATCGTCTTGTCAATCTCATCGATTGCCGTTTGGAACTTGCGGCTCGCGATCTCGTAGTTGCGGCCGAAATCGTTCTTGAACTTTTCCATCTTGGCTTCGAAGTTCGTGACGTCGATATTCTGCTGCTTGTACTCCGCCAGCTCCTGCTTATAGCGCAGCGAACCCATGGCGGCGTTGCGAAGAAGTGTAATCATGGGAATGAAAAACTGTGGGCGAATCACGTACATCTTCTCGTAGCGATAGCTCACGTCCACGATTCCCGCGTTATAGAGCTCGCTCTCGGGCTCGAGCAGTGTGCAGAGCACCGCGTACTCACAGCCTTTCTGGCGACGATCATGATCGAGTTTCTTAAAGAAGTCCTCGTTTTTGTGCTTGGTCGCAGTCTCGTCGTTCTCGTTTTTCATCTCGAACATAATCGAAATGACCTCGTTGCCGCTCGCATCGCACTCGCGGAAGATAAAGTCGCCCTTGGTACCCTCGGACGCATCGTTGTCTTTCTCGAAGTACGCGTTGGGAAACGCCGTCATGCGTAGGCGGTTAAACTCGGTCTCGCAGTGCTGCTCGAGCGACTCGCCCACCATCTTGGTGGACAGGCGCACCTTCATGTCCTTAAGGCGCTCAATCTCTTCATCCTTGTAGCGAATCAGGTCATCGCTCGCGCGCTTGGCCTGCGCAAGCTCGAGCTCGTGTGCCGCCTTGGCTTGCTCCTCGCGAGAATCGCGTACCGCCAGCTCGCTCGTCAGCTTGGCACGTGCCTCATCGCGCTCTCGTTCCGCCGCGGCGACCGCCTCTGACAGGTTCATTTTTGCCATCAGTTCCTGCTCGCGCAGTTGGGCACGCAGGCCCTCGGCCTCTTGCTCAGACTGTGCCTTTGCGGTGGAAAACTTCTCTTGTACCTGCGCGCGGTAGTCAGCAAGCGCGCGATCGGCCTCGCTGCGAGCGGCATCGAGCTCACGCTGCGACTCTGCCGCGGCAGCGGCAAGCGCCATCTCCTGGGCCTTGTCCGCCGCGGCAAGCCTGGCCTGCAGCTCGGCAATCTGAGCATCACGTGCAGCCAAATCGTTTTGAGCAGCATTGCGCGCCGCCGACTCGGCAAGCTTGGCTTCGTCATCTTTGCGCTCCAGTTGCGCACGCAAATTGTCGATTTCTCGCTGAAGCTCGGCGTTCTCCTTTTGAGCGTCGGCACGGGCCTCAACCGCCGCGCGCTGACTTGCGCTCTCGCGCTCTGTGGCAGCGCCCTCGAGCTTGGCGCGCAGCTCGGCAAGCTCAGCGTCGCGCTTGGCAACCTCTTGTGCCAGCTTCTGCTCCGCAGTGTTCTTCTGCTCGGCAAGCTGAGCGTTGCGCTGAGACTCTGCCTTTTGCAAGGCAGCCGTCGAACGCGAGCGCTCAAGCTCCAGCGCCTGCTCGCCCTCGCGCTGGACTGCCCTCACACGCTCATCCAGATCGCGCGAAAACTCGGCATCGCGTACTTGCTTGACGATATCCGCATAGCCAGACGCATCGACCTTAAAGACTTCGCCACAATGCGGACACTTGATCTCATTCATAGCAGCTCCTCGATGGACGCAAATTTCAACCGCTTACACTCTACCGCGCCGCACGGACAAAAAAGGCGCCGCCACCATAATGGCAACGGCGCCAGAACCACCGCAAAGTTACCAGCTCCCTTTGTGGTGGTTCGAGAATTACAGTCCAAAGAAGCCAAGGATTTGATCTCGGCTTACGGGCTTGTACTCGTTGGCGTCGAGGCCGACATCGTAGCGAAAGACAGGGCGCTCGCGATCGCGGTTGCGCACGTTGGTGCGGTCTCCTCTGCTGTGGATATGCCCGTGTAGCATGATGGCGCCACGCGCCTTACCATTCCAGCTGAGCATGGGGTAATGGCTCATCACCAGACGATGGCCCTTGGCATAGCCGGGAGTAATCTCCAGGTAATCGCGCACGTCTTCCCAAATCTGCGGTGCGTCGGGATCTTCCCAATCGACGTCATGGTTGCCCCGTATGAGCGTCACGTTTTGGCATTCGATACGCTCGCGCAGGCGCACAGCATCCGCCAGGGGCAAACGATAGGTAAAGTCACCCAGAATATAGAGGCGGTCATCCGCAGCCACGCACTCATTGATGGCATCGATGACCTTGCGATTCATCTCCTCGACCGAGCCAAACGGCCGATCCATGTCGTGCAAGATATTCGTATCGCCCAGGTGCAGGTCGGCGGTAAACCACATCATCGTCTATGCCCTCATTTCGCAACGTGTTCAACTCGTGCTAAGTATACAGACGCAGCGATATGGCGGTTATCCAAAGAGCCCGCCGAACAGTCCGCGGCGGCGTTTGTCTTGCTTTTTCGAAGCGTCACCCTGGGCATTCTTGTCCTTTTGCTTTTTGCGATCCTGCTCCAACTCATCGTCATCGAGTAGCATATCCCACTCAAACGGATCGTCTGCCAGATCGAACTGGTCGTCGTCATCAAACATGGCAGTCCCCTTTACCGACTAGCGAGCATCCACCACGTAGAGTCCAACGCGCACCTGATGCCACGGGCTGCGTTCGGGAGCGACCTGTTGCACGCGGGCCTCAAATACGTCATCGTGGCCGTAATACATCATCAAGGACAGCGGGCCGACCTCGTTTCCCGGAACATAGCCAAGTTTGGTCTTGCCATAGTAGATTGCAACCGCCTCGGAGTCATGGGGATTATCGCGCTCGGCGCACAGCGTCAGTTTATCGCCCGCTTTAAGATCGCCTAGGACCAAAGCGCCGTCGGCATACTGAAATCCCGCAATATGAAACGACAGAAGAACACGTGAAGGCTCGTACATGGCAACTCCCCTAACGGCCGGATAAACCGGCGCTTAACCTTATTGAGAAGTCTACGAACTCGTGCGGACACAAATTCGCCCCACCTCGTGTCTTTTCGACCGTTTGTCGCTACGCCATCTGATTCTAGTGTACAAACATGCGCACGAACTTGTGCTTCCAGCTTGCGTAGGGCGCATAGCGGAATGGCACGTCCAGCCAGGTTGCCTTGTTCACGATGCTCTTCTTGTGGCTAAACGTATCGAAGCTTTCGCGGCCATGGTACTGCCCCATGCCGCTCGCGCCCATGCCGCCAAAGCCCATATGGCTCGTAGCCAAGTGCATGATGGTGTCGTTAACGCAGCCGCCGCCAAAAGGCACGTAGCGCACAAAGCGCCGCTGAACCTCGCGATCCCGACTAAAGATATACAGGGCCAGCGGCGTCGGACGATCCGTAATAAACGTCTCGGCCTCGTCTAGGCTCTCAAACGTCAGTACCGGTAAGATGGGGCCGAAAATCTCCTCCTGCATTACGGCGTCCTCAGGCGCCACACCGTCTAAAATCGTCGGCTCAATCTTGAGCGACGACTCGCGCGCCATGCCCCCCAGCACAACCTTATCGGGGTCGATCAGCCCGCGCACGCGCGCGAAATGCTTGGCGTTGACGATATGCCCGTAATCCTCGTTATCGAGCGGATGCTCACCAAACATACGGCGGGTCTCTTCCTTGATGAGGCCCAACAGCTCGTCGTGCACGCGCGTATCGACCAGCAGGTAGTCGGGCGCCACGCAGGTCTGCCCCACGTTGAGCCATTTACCAAAGGCGATACGCCGTGCCGCGACCTTCAAGTTTGCCGTCGCATCCACGATGCAGGGGCTCTTTCCGCCCAGCTCAAGCGTCACAGGAGTAAGGTTTTTACTTGCGCGCTCCATGACGAGTTTGCCGACCGGAACGCTACCGGTAAAGAAGATCTTGTCCCAGTGCTCATCGAGCAGCGCTTCGTTTTCGGCGCGCCCGCCCTCGACAACCGTCACCAGGCGCGGATCAAATGCCTCTTCACAGATTTGCCTGAGCACCGCGCTCGATGCCGGAGCATAGGCGCTCGGCTTGATGACCACAGTATTGCCCGCGGCAAGGGCGCCGGCGAGCGGCTCGAGCGTTAACAAAAACGGATAGTTCCACGGAGCCATAATGAGTGTGACGCCATAGGGCACGGTTTGCGTTTTGCACACACTCACGGCGTTAGCGAGATCGCACGGACGCAGGCGCGGACGACTCCATCGAGCCACGTGAGCGATCTGATGTCGAATCTCGGAAAGCGACGTGCCGATCTCGCACATATAGGCCTCGTCATGCGACTTTCCCAAATCGGTCTTGAGCGCATGGGCGATATCGGCCTCGTGGGCCCGTACTGCATCGCGTAAACTCACGAGCGCGCGACGCCGAGCATCGACATCAAACGTGGCGTGCGTCTTAAAGTAGGCGCGCTGATCGCCGACGATGCGCGCAATTTCCTCGGTGTTCATGGACCCTCCTAGTTCTCGTCCTCAAACATACCACCTGCAACAACTTCGTACATATGCTCGAGCTCCAGGCGGTCCATCAAAAGTGGAACGGGGTATAGCGGATTGGCCTCGGCATCGGCATGGGCCGCCATTTGCGGAATATCGGAGCGGCGAATACCCGAGACGTATTTGGGGATTCCCAGGGCGGCGTTCATTCGATCGACCCAATCGATAAAGGCCTCGGCCGCCAGGCTGTCCTGCGCGTTAGCCGGCGCGATACCGGCCATGCGGGCGAGATCGGCGAGCTTAGGAGCAGCAGTTTCGCCATAGGCGCGAAGCATATGCGGCAGGATGATGGCGTTGGCCAAGCCGTGCGGAATCCCGTAACGCCCGCCCAGGCTGTGTGCGATGGCATGAACGTATCCAACATAGGAGCGCGTAAAGGCAACACCCGCCTTATACGCCGCCGAAAGCATGTTGCGACGCGCACGCATGTCGTCGCCATGTTCATAGGCCTCGAGCAAATTGTCGTGGATGAGCTGCACCGCCTGTCGCGCCATCTTGCGCGTATAGGGCGTAGTGCTTAGCCCGATAAAGGCCTCGACGGCATGCGTCAGGGCGTCCATGCCCGTCTGCCCCGTAATGGAGGCGGGCAGGCCACGCGTAAACTCGGGGTCGTGCACCGCAAAGCGCGGGATAAGTACAAAGTCGTTAATGGGGTACTTGTAGTGCGTCTCGCCATCGGTAATTACCGCCGCAAGCGTGACCTCGCTTCCCGTGCCTGCCGTGGTGGGAACGGCAATGAGCAGCGGCAGGCGACGATGAATCCGCAGCAGGCCGCGCATCTTGTTGATGGGCTTGTTTGGCTGCGCGATACGTGCTCCCACGCCCTTGGCACAGTCCATGGCCGAGCCACCGCCAAAGCCGATAATGGCCTGGCAGGCGCTCTCTCGATACAGGGACGCCGCTTCCTCCACATTTAAGACCGTAGGATTCGCTGATGTTTTGGCATAGACCGCAGCGCCAATTCCCTTGGACGCGAGCGCTGTCTCGAGCGGTGCCGTGAGCCCCAGACGGGCAATGCCGGGATCCGTCACGATAAGAACCCGTTGTATCGAACGCTTTTGAAGCACTGTGGGCACACCCTCAGCGTGCTCCAGAATGCACGGCTCGGTATAGGGCAGCACTGGCAATGCGATGCGAAAAACCGTTTGATACGTTCGGCACCAGGCGCGGCGGGCTAGATGCATAAAGGAAACTCCCTCATTTGTTGATTGGTCAACATTTGCTCGACCGATTGTACTCAGCAGAGATCGCAGACGTCCTGCCAATCGTTAATCAATCAACATCTTCA
The DNA here is from genome assembly GCA_902475375.1 of uncultured Collinsella sp. GTDB lineage: Bacteria > Actinomycetota > Coriobacteriia > Coriobacteriales > Coriobacteriaceae > Collinsella. The sequence goes on from CABRZC010000069.1 coordinate 5,955, forward strand.
TATCTCAAAATTGTTTTATTAAAAATCATTCCTAATAGGCTTCACATTTGGTTGCATTTATGGATAATAGAACTCGTCAAGACGCACGTCCGGAGAGGGCCCTTACGGGACCGGACAAGCGCCCCATCGCCATCGATCGAAAGGATCGAATCATGAAATTTGTTTGCCCCGTTTGCGGTTATGTGGAAGAGTTCGACGGCGACCAGCTGCCCGAGGATTTTAAGTGCCCCCAGTGCGGCGTTCCCGGTTCTCGTTTCCTGAAGCAGGAGGAGGGTCAGCTCGAGTGGGCTGCCGAGCACGTCGTGGGCGTCGCCAAGATGGAGGGCGTCTCCGAGGACATCGTTGCCGACCTGCGCGCCAACTTTGAGGGCGAGTGCTCTGAGGTCGGTATGTACCTGGCCATGGCTCGCGTCGCTCATCGCGAAGGCTATCCCGAGATCGGCCTGTACTGGGAGAAGGCTGCCCACGAGGAGGCAGAGCATGCCGCCAAGTTCGCTGAGCTCCTGGGCGAGGTCGTGACCGATTCCACCAAGAAGAACCTCGAGATGCGCGTTGAGGCCGAGAACGGCGCCACCGCTGGCAAGACCGATCTCGCTAAGCGCGCCAAGGCCGCTGGTCTCGATGCCATCCACGACACCGTGCACGAGATGGCTCGCGACGAGGCTCGCCACGGCAAGGCTTTCGCCGGTCTGCTCAAGCGCTACTTTGGCTAAGCCAAACGCCTGAGACATAACCTCTAGCTCGATGAGGCCCGGACCGTATTGGTTCGGGCCTTTTTCGTGGGCTTATTGCAGCTGCTCTTGAAGAGCGATGAGCGAGTGAGGGCTCAGGTCGTCGTATTGTATGAGGACGCGAGATGGAGCGTTCTTAGTCGATGCCCGATCACCCGTCCACAGGCAATCGGCGATGTTGACATAGGAAATACGAGCGTCAGCGAGAGCCTTCGCGAAGCTCTCCCCTGCCTTATCCTCGGCCAGGGCAACAGTGCAGTAAAGGCCCGCGTCCGTATGCTCGATCGAGACCTCCCCCGCCGGAAACGCTTTCCGTACAAGCGCCGCCAGACCATCGCGTGTCTCGCGAGCGCGAACGCGGACCCGGTTTACATGGCGCTCGTAATCGCCCGATTCCAGTAAACGAGCCAAAGCGACCTGGTCAACAGAACTCACCGACGAGGCGTAAAAACCAAGGTTGCGCCTAAACCGTTCCATCAGCTCATCAGGCAGGACCATATACGCCAAACGCAGGGCCGACGACAGACTTTTTGAAAAGGTGTTGGTGTAGATGACCGATTGGGCGGCATCGATCGACGCGAGCGCGGGAATCGGCTTGCCGGCAAGGCGAAACTCACAATCAAAGTCATCTTCGATGAGATACCGGCCCGGCTGCTCGGCAGCCCAGCTCAGCAGGGCATAGCGACGCGCAATGCTCGTCACCAGGCCGGTCGGATACTGATGGGACGGCATCAGGTGAAGAACATCGGTCCCGGTTTTCTGCAGAGCGCTCAGGTCCACGCCCCCATCATCCAACGGGATATGTCGAACTTCGCAGCCCATAGCCTGATAGATGCGCGTCAGGCGCAAATAGCCCGGGTCCTCAACGGCATACACCTTATCCGCGCCAAGCAACTGAACCAACATGGTATCGAGCAGCTGGGCGCCCGCACCGATAACGATGTTGTTGGGGTCGACATTCATACCCCTTGTCCCGTGCAGATGGTGAGCAATTGCGCGTCGCAGCCGAGCAGTGCCCTGCGCCGGTGCGGGCGAAAAGATTTCGCGCTCGTCTTCGGATGCCAGCGTCGCCCGTAGCGCGCTTTGCCAAAGCCGCGCCGCCTCCAAAGCAGAAGGAGAAAGCGCATCGAATCGCTCGACCTGTCCGTTGACATCATGCACGCTGGGGCCCACAGAGACGGCATCTCGGTCGATGCCCTCCGCAGCCGAAGCCAAAACCGGTGCATCCGGAAGCTCGCAAGCGTAGTAGCCACGACGTGGTATTGAGCAAATATAGCCCTCAGCGAGTAACTGGCTATATGCATTCTCGATGGTAATAACACTGATTCCCAGATGACTGGCAAAGGCGCGCTTAGACGGCAAATGCTCCCCCGCCACAATGCGTCCAGCTACGATATCATCTCGAATTTGCTGGTAAACATACTCATAGAGCGATGCTTCGCCGCGTTTTTCCAAATTGTAGTCAAGCATGAGCCTATCACCTGACCTTATTAAGTCATTCAATCTGGTATTAGTCTGACCTTGTAATTATCTCGAAAACTGAGTATTTTGTCATACCCAGCTCCCCGATAGGATGTTCCGTCAAGCAATGCACATGCCAACCAAGGGAGCAACCATGGCAGAACAGAACAGCAAGGCCGACCGCGTCAAACTCAATCGCGAGCTCGCGCAGATGCTCAAGGGCGGCGTCATCATGGACGTTACCACGCCCGAGCAGGCACGCATCGCCGAGGAGGCAGGCGCCTGCGCCGTCATGGCCCTCGAGCGCATCCCGGCCGACATCCGTGCCGCAGGCGGCGTCTCGCGCATGAGCGACCCCAAGATGATCAAGGGCATCCAGGAGGCCGTCTCCATCCCCGTCATGGCCAAGTGCCGCATCGGTCACATCGTCGAGGCGCAGGTCCTGCAGGCCATCGAGATCGACTACATCGACGAGTCCGAGGTTCTCTCCCCTGCCGATGACGTCTATCACATCGACAAGACCCAGTTTGACGTGCCGTTTGTCTGCGGCGCCCGTGATCTGGGCGAGGCGCTGCGCCGTGTTGCCGAAGGCGCCACGATGATTCGCACCAAGGGTGAGCCGGGTACGGGCGACGTCGTTCAGGCCGTGCGTCACATGCGCAAGATCCAAAAGCAGATCCGTGACGTTGTTGCCCTGCGCAACGACGAGCTCTTTGAGGCAGCCAAGCAACTGCAGGTTCCGGTCGAGCTGGTGCGCGAGGTCCATGCCACGGGCAAGCTTCCCGTTGTGAACTTTGCCGCCGGCGGCGTAGCGACCCCCGCCGACGCCGCGCTGATGATGCAGCTGGGCGCCGAAGGCGTCTTTGTCGGCTCGGGCATCTTTAAGAGCGGCGACCCCGCCAAGCGCGCAGCCGCCATCGTCAAGGCCGTGGCAAACTTCACCGATGCCAAGCTCATCGCCGAGCTTTCGGAGGACCTGGGCGAGGCCATGGTGGGCATCAACGCCGACGAGATCGAGATTATCATGGAAGAGCGCGGGCGCTAGTCCAGCAGAAAGGATCGCACATGAGCGATTATGCAGACCAGACGGTCGCCGTGCTGGCGGTCCAAGGCGCTTTTGTCGAGCACGAGACAAGACTATCCGAGCTGGGCGTACACTGTATTGAGCTGAGGCAGGCGGCTGATTTGAAGCAGGACTTTGACCGTCTGGTACTTCCCGGCGGCGAGTCTACCGTTCAAGGGAAGCTGCTTGATGAGTTGGGCATGCTCAAGGAGCTTCGTGCCCGCATCTCTGAAGGCATGCCCGTCCTGGGCACCTGTGCCGGCCTAATTCTGCTGGCTCACGACCTTGCCGCCCATGACGATAAGGGCACGCCGCTTTTGGCAACCATGGATGTACTTGTCGAGCGCAATGCCTACGGCAGGCAGCTCGGCAGCTTTCGAACCAAGGGGCAGCTAGCCGGCATCGACGGTGAAGTGCCACTGACGTTTATCCGCGCGCCCCGCATCGTCGAGGTCCACGGCGACGCAAAGGCCTTAGCGAAAGTCGACGGCCGTATCGTCGCCGCGCGCCAGGGCAACCAGCTCGGCGTAACCTTCCACCCCGAACTCGACGAAGACACCCGCCTCCACGAACTGTTCCTACAAATGTAGGCATCGAAATCAACAAACGAAACGAGAGTGGATAATCTCCCACCTTGAGCATGAATATGGGCTCATACCGGGAGATTATCCACTCTCATGCTACGTAGTCGTTGGGGACGTTCTTAAATGACCAGTCAAACAAGAACGTCCCCAACGACTATCTTTTAGCAGGTCTGGATCATGGCAATGTCGATGTTTTGGCACCGACAGCGAGCGCCCACCAGAGCGAACAAATTGGCATGAAAAGAGGACGGCATAGACCTTCTGGTCATGCCGTCCTCTTTGAATGACAAGTTGTCGCTCTGG
>CABRZC010000070.1 GCA_902475375.1 uncultured Collinsella sp.
TTAAAACACGATGTGGTCGCATATTCCGATTTCATCGTAGTAAACCGGCATAGTTTTATCGGAACGGTACATAACGACCCCTGATAAAACCTACTCCACGACCTTATCCGGCTGGATGAGCTCCTCGTAGTAGCTGATATGCTCGCGGGCGTCTTCAATCTCGGGCAGCAGGAAGTTGTAGATAACCTCGATTATCATCGTGGCACTCATCTTGGAGAACGCAAAGTCGCCCGTGGTGAGCAGTGCCTCGTGGTTCACAGTATTAAAGGTGTAGTCGGCCAGGCGAGCAAGCGGGGACTTGCTGTCGCTGCTGATGACGACTACGGTGGCACCGCAGTCGCGAGCTGCTTTTGCCATGCGATTCAGTCGGCGCGACTTGCCGGAGTTCGAGATCAGCACGATGACATCTCCAGGGCGCAACGTGAGCGCAAAACCAATCGAGGTCTCGCTGATGGTGCTTGCCATGCAGCGAAGGCCCAGCTGCGAAAACTTAAACGTCGCGTCGAGCGCGACGGCGTTGGTGTTGCCTACGGCAGCAAACTCGATAGCCCCTGCGTTCTTAAACGCGTGCACGACGGCTGCCAGTGTGTCGTGGTCAATACCATCGATAGTCGCATTGAGTTCGCTTACCTTGGCAGCGAGAATATTCTTGAGGCTCTGCTCCATATTGTCGAGCGAGACCTCGTCGGTGAGGCCTTCGTTGCGCTGGCTCTCCAGATCGCGCGCTAGTGAAAACTGGAAACTGCGAAAACTGCCAAAACCCAGTTTGCGGCAGAAGCGCGAGACGGTTGCCTCGGAGGTTGCGGCGGCGCGCGAGAGCTGGGCGGCTGTCAGACGCGGTGCCTCGGACTGGTGCTCTAGGATATAGTCGACAATGCGCTGCTCGGACTCGCTGTACCCCCTGTGTGTGCTAATAAGGGAGAGTGCGCTCTTGCTGCTATCGGACATGGGATGGCTCCTGGCTGGCATAAAAATCGGACTTGTTTTGTAATGTTGTAGTATAGGGGCATTTTCAACTACAAGATACACCTTGCCGTTTCAATGGTTGATGGTAAACTTTCATTGACCGTTTACGGTTATGAAAGAACCTTTCACCGGAGAAATGAGCTGTATTACTTCTCATATAAGCGGTGGGTTGGTATCTTTCAAGTGTGGAAAAACGCGCATCGAAGCGCGTGTAGGGGAGCGCCCGCGGGCGCAGTACTCAAGAAGGAGGGACACATGGCTAAGTTTGACATCATCGCCGCCACCGGTTGCCCGACCGGCATCGCGCACACCTTCATGGCGAAGGAGGCGCTGGAGAAGGCTGCTGCCGAGCGCGGGCTGACCATTAAGGTCGAGACCCATGGCCAGGTCGGTGTCGAGAACGAGCTCACCAAGAGCGAGATCGCTGGTGCCAAGGCCGTCGTCGTCGCAGCCGACAAGGATGTCCAGGCTGAGCGTTTCGCCGGTAAGCCCATGGTTTCCGTTGGTGTTTCCAAGGCCCTGTCTGTCGAGGCTGCAGGTAAGCTGATCGACCGCGCACTCGCCGCCAAGGGCGAGGATACGGTTGCTGCTGCTGCCGATGTCGAGGATGAGGTCGAGGAGAAGGAGTCCATCGGCCACATCATCTATAAGCACCTCATGAACGGCGTTAGCCACATGCTGGTCTTCGTCGTCGCCGGTGGCGTCCTGACCGCCGTTTCGTTCCTGTGGGGCATCACGTCCTTCGATTCGACGGCTGCCGACTACAACAGCTTCGCCGCTATGCTCAAGATCATCGGCGGCATTGCCATGAACCTCATGGTTCCCGTGCTTTCTGCCTACATCGCCGAGTCCATCGGCAAGCGCCCGGCACTCGTCCCCGGCTTCGTCGCCGGTATGATTGCCATCCAGGGTCTGCCTGTCGTCGAGGGGCCCAACGGTACCACGCTCATTGACGCTGGCGGCACTGGTGTGGGCTTCGGCTTCCTGGGCGGCATCGTCGGCGGCTTCCTCGCTGGTTATGTCATCTTGCTGCTCGAGAAGGTCTTTGCCGGTCTGCCCAAGAACCTGGACGGCCTCAAGGCTATCTTCCTGTACCCACTGTTCTCCACGCTGATTGTCGGTCTGGTCATGCTCGGCATCTCCGGCCCCATGGCTGCCATCAACACCGCCATGATGGACTTCCTCAAGGGTCTGTCTGCCTCCGGTGCTGTTGTCCTGGGTCTTGCTATCGGCTGCATGTGCGCCTTTGACATGGGCGGCCCGGTCAACAAGGCTGCTTACGTCACCGGTACCGCTATGCTCACCGAGGCCCTGGCTGCTGGTGTCGGCACCGACACCTACAACTTCGGCACCAACTTCATGGCTGCCGTCTCTGCCGCCTGCATCGTTCCGCCGCTGATCACCACCTTCGCCGTCATCGTCGGCAAGAAATACTTCAGCCAGGAGGACCATGACGCCGGTGTCGTCAACCTCATCCTTGGTTGCACTCACATCACCGAGGGCGCCATTCCGTTCATGACCAAGAACATCTGGCCCGTCATGCCCATCATGATGCTCGGTTCCTCCATCGCCTCGATCCTGACCATCATGTTCAACGTCCACGATCCGGCGCCCCACGGTGGCTTCCTGGTCCTGCCTGTTGTCGAGAACGGTCCGCTGTGGGTCCTCGCGATCCTTATCGGCGCTGTGATCGGTGGCATCCTGTTCGTCGCTTTCAAGAAGTATGATTTCGAGAAGAACCAGAATGCCGCTCCTGCTGCTCCCGCTAAGCCGGTCGAGGCTCCCAAGGCCGCTGCCGTCGAGGCCCCCAAGGCCGAGGCTGCCGACTTCGTGAAGGTCGAGAACGTTTTTGTCGCCGAGGATTTCGCTTCTCGTGACGAGGCTCTGAGCTTTGTCTCCAACCAGGCCGTCAAGGCCGGTCTCGCTGACGACGCCGACGCCGTGATGAACGCCTTCCTGGCCCGCGAGGCCGAGGGCACCACGGGCATGATGGAGGGCTTCGCTATTCCGCATGCCAAGTCCGATGCCATTACCGAGGCCGCCGTCATCGTCGTCAAGGACGACTCTGGCGTGACCGGTTGGGATACCATGGACGGCGCTCCCGTCAACGTGGCTATCGCCCTGCTCATCCCCGGTGCTCAGGCTGGCACCACGCACCTCAAGATCCTGTCCAAGGTCGCCGAGGCGCTCATGGATGAAGGCTTCCGTGCCACCGTCAAGGGTTCCTCCGACGCCGCCGAGATCGCCAAGACGATCAACGCCCGTCTGGTCTAACCCCACAGTTCGCGAATAACATCGCCCCTGTAACAAAGGCGGAGACCCTCTTCAGGGCCTCCGCCTTTTTCTGCCCCACCCATAAGTTGCGGTGAAATAGGGACTGTTTATATGATCCAACTCCAAATTCAGTCCTTATTTCACCGCAACTTACAAAAGGGTATAGAGGGGGCTGTCTATCGAGTCTTTGTCGCGAACAGTTCATCAGCCAGAATTCCGTTCGCACGATATTACTCTGGACCGACCAAGTTTCCGTAGCTCGCCTGCCGGGCGGGGCGGTTAAGTTTGTCGCGAGTTCCGCACGCAAAGGAAAGCACTTAATGTGCTTTCCGTCTTGCGCAGGACTGTAGAGCAGCAAACTTAACCGCCCCGCCCGGCAGGCGAGCGTGCAGGAACGACATCCGTCCAATAATTCGTGCGAAACACAATGAAAAACAGTTTGATGTGAGTTAATATAAACAACGTCGTGAGTATGGCTCCTGTCGCATGGTTGGCAGGGGTTAAACACAAAAAGGAGTCAATTATGGTTTCTGAGAAGGCTACCCTCGTTAATCCTCAGGGTCTTCACATGCGTCCCGCTGGTCTCTTCGCCTCCACCATGGGCAAGTACGCCTGCGACGTGACGGTCGTCACCCCCGAGAAGGAGGTCAACGGCAAGTCCCCGATGGCCCTCATGGCTGCTGGTATCCCCTGCGGCACCGAGGTCGAGGTCAAGTGCGACGGCGCCGACGAGGCCGAGGCTCTGGCTGCTGCCGTCGAGCTCATCAAGAGCGGTCTTGGCGAGTAGAACTCAAACGGGTCGTATGTTGAACAATTAAGTTCATACTTGGGGGCGCAGTGACCTGTATTAAGGTAGCTGCGCTCTTTTGTCATGGATATGGCAAAACGCTTTATCACATGACACGGAGAGAGGAATGGGAATGTATCAGGGAGTCAACGCATCCGAGGGTATCGGTATCGGCACCGTCATGGTCGCCGTCGATCCCGACTTGACGTTTGAGCCGCACGAGGTTGCTGATTCGGCAGCAGAGAAGGAGCACTATCAGTCCGCTCTTTCGGTCTTCTGCGAGAAGACCCAGGCTCAGGCCGACCACATGAAGGAGACGGTGGGCGAGGCCGAGGCCGAGATCATGAGCGGACACATTGTCCTGGCTCAGGATCCGGGCATGACTGACGCCATCAACGCCGCCATTGACGGTGGCACCTGCGCCGAGCAGGCGCTCATGGACACCTCGACCATGTTCGAGAACATGTTCCTGTCCATGGACGACGAGATGTTCCGTCTGCGCGCCGCCGACATCGCCGACATCCGCACCGGTATTCTTGCCGAGCTGCTGGGAAAGGAGGTCGTTGACCTCTCCGTCCTGCCCGAGAACACCGTCGTTGTCGTGCACGACCTCACGCCGTCCATGACCGCTACGATCGATAAGGCCCATGTTGCCGGTATCGTCACCGAGACCGGTGGCCGCACGTCGCACTCTGCGATCATCGCGCGCGCCCTCGAGATTCCGGCTGTCCTTTCGGTTGCCAACAGCTGCACCGCACTGCGCAACGGCATGACCGTTGTCGTTGACGGTGGCAAGGGCGTCGTCGAGGCCGATCCCGACGAGGAGACGCTCGCCGCCTACACCGCCAAGGCTGAGGCCTTCGCTGCCGAGAAGGCGGCCCTCGAGGCTTTCCGCGGCAAGCCGTCCGTGACTGCCGATGGCATCAAGAAGATCATCGCCTGCAACATCGGTAACCCCGATGACGTGCCCAATGCACTCGATCATGACGCCGAGGCTATCGGTCTGTTCCGCTCCGAGTTCCTGTTCATGGACTCCGCCGAGCTTCCTTCCGAGGAGGAGCAGTTCAACGCCTACCGCAAGGTCGCCAGCGCGCTCAAGGGCGCTCCGGTCATCATCCGCACGCTCGATGTGGGTGGCGACAAGGAGATTCCGTATCTGCACATGGTCAAGGAAGATAACCCCTTCATGGGCTTCCGCGCCGTGCGTTACTGCCTGGCCAATCCCGACCAGTACAAGGTCCAGCTCCGCGCTCTGTTGCGCGCCAGCGCCTTCGGCGATGTCAAGATCATGATCCCGCTCGTCACCTGCGTCGAGGAGGTCGTGGCTGTCAAGGAGCTCGTCGAGCAGTGCAAGGCCGAGCTGACCGAAGAGGGCCGCAAGTTCAACGAGAACATCGAGGTCGGCATCATGGTCGAGACGCCTGCCGCCTCTCTGCTCGCTGATCGTCTGGCCGAGGTCGCTGACTTCTTCTCCATCGGCACCAACGACCTGATCGGCTACACAATGTGCGCCGACCGTGGCAACGACACCATCTCCAACCTGTACCAGGTGTACTATCCCGCCGTGCTCCGCTCGCTCAAGAACATTATCGAGAGCGGCGTGAAGGCCGGCATCATGGTCGGCATGTGCGGCGAGGCCGCTGCCGATCCGCTGCTCGAGCCGCTGCTGATCAGCTGGGGCCTGGAGGAGTTCTCGATGAGCGCTCCGTCGATCCTGCGCGCCCGCAAGACCATCAGCCAGTGGACCAAGGCCGAGTGCGACGAGCTCGCCGAGAAGGCGCTCGCCTGCAACACCGCCGCCGAGGTCAAGGCACTGCTCGAGTCCGCAGCTCGCTAATTTGGTATCAGAGGTAACCGCGTGGTTGGAATGGGCCGGCCACGCGGCCCTCACATATACAGGGGGTACTGTAAATGTTCTACACGCTAACCGCTAATCCGGCTGTCGACATGACGGTTTCGAGCTCTCCGCTCGAGCCCGACGAGAACGTCCGCACCGGCTCGGCCAGCTACACGGCCAACGGCAAGGGCCTCGACGTGTCCTTCGCCTTTAAGAAGATGGGCGTCGACACCGTCGCGCTCGGCTTCTTCGCTGGCTTCACGGGCAAGTTTATCGTCGAGGAGGTCATGAACCTGGGTTGCCTGTGCCGCCCGGTCTGGACCGACGGCATCACGCGTATCAACACCTACGTCAACGATGGCCAGCACGAGTACGGCATCCTGAACCCCGGCGCCCCGATTACGCCGGAGCATCAGAAGGAGCTCTACAACATCCTGGACACCGCGGGCGATCTTGAGTGCCTGATTGTCTCCGGCTCCGTGCCTCCCAAAGCTACGCCCGACTTCCTGGCCCAGGTTATGGAGCACGCTCAGGCTCGTGGCGCCGACGTCGTCCTGGACCTGTCCTCCGACAAGCTCAAGGAGCTCGCTCACAAGAAGCCGCTGCTCATTAAGCCGAACCATCACGAGATGAAGGCCATCTTCGGCGTGCCTGTCGACACCGACGACGAGGTCCGCGTTGCCATGAAGCTCGCCCACGACGCCGGCGTTCAGAACGTGCTGCTCACCCGTGGTAGCCGCGGCGACGCTTACTTCTCCAACGGCGAGGACATCTGGTACGCCAAGCGTGAGTTCAACATCAAGCTGGTCTCTTCTGTCTGCGCCGGCGACTGCACCCTCGCTGCGTTCCTGCACAAGTGGTACAGGGATCGCGACAACGTCGAGGAGGCCATGAAGCTCGCTATGGCTACCGGCGCTAACGTCGCTGAGTCCGTCGGCATCGGCGACTTCGGCCACGTCGATGAGTACAGCAAGCGCGTTGCTGTCCGCAAGCTCGATCGCAAGTAAGCGAAACTCATTATTTTCGCGTGCATGGCGCCCCGGTTTTGGCCGGGGCGCCATTTTTGTATATTGTGGGCGAGCGACAGGACAAGGACCCTGTTTCTTTTGCCCGTCATCCCGCCGCCCTGCACGCGTTCTACACCGTTCGCCGAGTTGCTATGGTCTTTTCCCGAAGCGTGGAATATACTTTCACTAACACGTTGCCTTGTGAAAGGAACCTACATGATTTACACGCTCACTGCAAATCCCGCCATTGACTACAACATTGCCTGCGACGGTCTTTCCGCCAACACCGTCACCCGCACGCGCAACGCGGTCTATACGCCCAACGGCAAGGGTCTTAACGTCTCTTTCACCCTCGATCACTACGGCGTCGACACCACGATCCTGGGCTTTTTTGCCGGTTTCTCGGGCGAGTTCATCGTTAAGGGCGCCGAGGCCCTGGGCGTGCCCGTCAAGCCCGTTTGGACCGACGGCATCACGCGCGTCAATGTCTTCCTCAACGCCGGTCCCGACACCGAGTACAACATGGTCAATGCAGGCGCTGCCATCAATGCTGCCAACGAGCAGGAGATGTTTGAGCTCATTGATTCGCTCGAGGACATGACCTGCCTTGTCATTAGCGGCTCGCTGCCCCCCAACACCTCCGAGGGTTTCCTGGCCGAGGTGCTGCGCCGTGTTAAGGCAAAGGGTGCCGAGTTCGTGCTCGATATCTCGAGTCATCAGCTGGCCGACCTCATTGCCATGGAGCCGTTGCTCATTAAGCCCAACGACGACGAGCTGCTCGACATCTTTGGCATTAAGGTGAGCGGTGGCGACGACGAGTCCGTCAAGGGCGCGATGGCCGAGCTGCATGCCAAGGGCGCCAAGAACGTGCTGCTGACCCTTGGTGGCAACGGCGCGTACTTCTCTAACGGCGAGCACATCTGGTTTGCCAACCGTACCTTTGAAGTCAAGGTGTTGTCGACCGTCTGCGCCGGCGACTCCTCGCTCGCCGCTTTCCTGTCCGTGTGGCACGACGCCCCCGAGCGCGTTGAGGACGCCCTGCGTCTCTCGATGGCCACCGGCGCCAACGTGGTGGAGTGCGCCGGTCTGGGCGATTTTGCCAAGGTGGACGAATATAAGAAGCACATCGAGGTTCGCCAGGTCTGCTAACCGCATCGATATGTCGTTGTCGAACACCCGCTTTGGATCTCCGAGGCGGGTGTTTTTTTGCGTTCTGGCCGCATGTGGCGCTTGCTGTCCCGTTCGTTCGAATCGACGATACGATTGCATGTGCGCGCATGCTCGTTTCTTGCTAGACTTCTTGAGGACCATCGATTAATGTTTGCAGGCGCAGGAGGCCATAGCTATGTGCAATGTTTCGCTCAACGGTACGCAGCCGACCGATGCCTCCATCCGTGTCCTGCGTGCGCTCGAGGCAGCCGGTCTTGAGGCTTGGTATGTTGGCGGTTGGGTGCGTGATGCCCTGATGGGGCGCCCCAGCCACGATGTTGATATGTGCTGCAGCGGCTTGTGGCAGGAGTCCAAGGCGGCGCTCGAGTTGGCTGACATTGCCGTGGTTGAGTCGGGCATTAAATTTGGCGGCATCACGGCCATTTGCGATGGCGAGCGCATTGAGGTCACGACGTATCGCTTGGACGGTTTTTACACCGATGGCCGCCATCCCCAGAGTGTGGAGCGTGCGGCTTCGCTTGAGGACGATCTGGCGCGCCGTGACTTTACCGTTAATGCCATGGCTTGGCATCCCGATCGTGGTCTTGTCGACCGCTACGATGGCCAAGGCGACCTTGAGCGTAAACTTATCCGTGCCGTCGGAGATCCTAAGCGTCGCTTTAACGAGGACGCGCTTCGCATGCTGCGCGCGGTGCGTTTTGCCTGCCGTCTGGATTTTATGATCGAGCCTAAGACCAAACAGGCGCTTGCCGAGTGCTCGCCGCTGCTCGATGCCGTGGCACGCGAGCGCGTGGGCATTGAGCTCGAAGGCATTCTTTCGACCGGTCATGGGGGAGACGCGATGCTGCGCTACCCCGAGCTTATTTGCGCCGCCGTGCCCGAGCTTGCTGCGGGAAGGGGCTTTGACCAGTGCAGCGTCTATCATGCTTTTAATGTCTACGAGCATATCGCTCGCGTGTTGACGGTAGCGGGGGAGTTGGCACTGTGTGATGGCGTGGAGCCTTCGCCGAGCTTAATGTGGGCAGCGTTTTTGCACGACGTCTCCAAGCCTGATTGCTTTACGGTCGACCATGCGGGCAGCGGCCATTTCTACGGTCATCCCGAGCTTGGCGCCAAGAAGGCGCGCGCCTTTATGGATCGTCTGGCGCTTTCGCACGATTTGATTCGCGACGTGTGCCTGCTAATCAAGTACCATGACAAGCCGCTGCGTCCCGAGCGATCCTGCCTGCTCAATATGATGCGCGCGCTTTCGGGCGAGTGCGTCGACACGCCGCGCCTGATTGACGAGCTCATGGACCTTAAACGTGCCGATACGCTGGGCAAGGCGCCGTCGTGCTTCTATTACGTCGAGACGATCGAGGAGATGCGTTCGCTCGCCCACAACCTGCTTGAGGCGGGGGAGCCCTATACGCTCAAGATGCTTGCCATCAACGGGGGCGACTTGATCCGCGCTGGCGTCAAGCCCGGGCCGGAGTTGGGGCAGCTGCTCAACGCCGCCCTCGACGCTGTGATCGAGGACAATGTTCCCAACGAGCGCGAAGCCCTCCTGGCTCACCTGCATCTGGGATGATTTTTCTGGGACGGGGCTTAAAAAATCATTTCAGATTGCCGAGCGATTCTTTAAGGCCACAACTTCATTCAAAATGATTTTTTAAGCCCCGTCCCAGAAAAATCATCAGCTATGGCGTTTACCTGCGTGTTCCATAACCTCCCGACAAAATTTGGGCAATTTGGTATTTCTTCTTGCGCTCGCGTTTTTTGTCCCGTAATATATCTCCTCGCAGCACGGCAGTGCAGATGTCATGTGGCCCGTTCGTCTAGCGGTTTAGGACGCCGCCCTCTCAAGGCGGAGATCACCAGTTCGAATCTGGTACGGGCTACCACTTCTTTTCTGCTGACGCTTATGGCCCGTTCGTCTAGCGGTTTAGGACGCCGCCCTCTCAAGGCGGAGATCACCAG
>CABRZC010000071.1 GCA_902475375.1 uncultured Collinsella sp.
ATACTCATGGAAAACCTCCCATTTCCCGATGTCCAAGAAATGGGAGGCAGTTCACAGGCACCTTTGTGGTGGTTTTGACCCGCCACGGCAGTTTGCCTCAATCTGTAACATCTAGACCGTTAAAAGTCGTCTTACTGTTACAGATTGAGATATTCGTCCCGACGCCCGCCGTCTGTCTCGATCTGTAACAGATAGAGCCGATTTGCCCGCCCAGATGTTACAGATTGAGATGTTTGAATATCGGGATAGAGAGTCAGCTCCTGTGTGGTGGTTTTCCAGTTTACCAACGATATACGCGCCGGCAAAAAAGTCTGCTATACTCTTTCCCGCTGTCCCCATCGTCTAGCGGCCAAGGACGCCACCCTTTCAAGGTGGATATCGCGGGTTCGAATCCCGCTGGGGGCACCACAGAATCTGAGAAGCCCGTTACCAATTCGGTAGCGGGCTTTTTGCTACCCATGCGCCGGGATTCGAACCCGACAGGGTGCGGAGCTGAGGAAACGCGCAAGCGTTTTCCAGCGCAGCACGCAAGGAGCGGAGCGACGCAGCGGAAGCGAGCGGCGGAAGCCGCACGCGGACATCCCGCTGGGGGCACCAACTTTAAAATGTTCGAACCCGCCGGATGTAAGGTCCGACGGGTTCGTTCTTTTTGCCGTTATAAGACGAAAAGTACTCAACGCCCTTGCGCTAGATGAACAGCTCGCATTCTTTTCGCTCAGAGCAGGCTTTGCTCAACATCTTGGTAGCCGCAGAGAGCATGACGGGATTTACCGCGCGAGCGCCCCGCGGACATACGGCGACACAGCGCATGCAAGAGATACAGGCCTTTTTGTCCACCCACTTGGGATCGTCTTTGTCGATAGCGCCAACGGGACACACTGCGACGCAAGCCCCGCAGGCGGTGCACTCCTTTGTGGCCCTAGGCACCATACCGGTACCCCCGGCTTTCTTATAGGGACGATTACCCGGAATAGCCGGCTCAGAAGCATCTCCTGCAGACATCTTTTGCTGAATCTGATCCGCAAACCCAGCGAGCTGCGCCGCGTCCTGCGCATCAGGCCGACCGGCGGCAAACTGGCGAACAATAGAATGCTCGGCGATGGCAGAAACCGCCGCGATCACCCGAAAGCCCGCATCTTTCGCCGCATCCTCAAGCTCGACCAGCGTGTCCTCATACGCGCGATTTCCGTAAACGCAAACCAGAACCGCCTGCGCACCGTTTCCCCGCATCATACCCAAGCGCTCCGCGGCCACAGCCGGGACTCGCCCGCCATACGAGGGCACCGCGACCACGGCTACATCCTCTTTTGTCATCGCAACTGTGCGAAAACCAAGCCCGCTATCGGTCAGATCTACAGCAACGGTTTCCCCTTCCAACGCATTGGCAATGTAGCCAGACGCCTTTTCCGTTCCGCCGGTCGGGCTAAACACGATATCGAATACCTTCATCGGACAATCCTCCCCTTTACGAACAAACGCCCGAAACGTCCGCATGCCAAAACAGGTTACAACTTTTAAGATGCCCCGCGCGAAACACCTGCTCGGCTGCAAGTTCAGAGCAGGTCCGAGCGACATAAAGAGAAGGGGCCTCGCACAGGCGAGACCCCTTCGCACACAAAATCAAACGTGTCTGTTACACATAGAACAGAATGTCGTCGTAGGTCGGAACCGGCCAGTAGTCGGCGGCCACGATCTCCTCCATGGCATCCACGGCGGCGCGCAGCGTATCCATAGCGGGAACGACCTCATGTGCATACACGTTGGCCTGCTCCTGGCCATCGAGGGCCTCGGCCTTCTGATGCACGGCGTCGAGCGCCTTGATGGAGTCGTTAATGGTGGTGATACCGTTGCAGAGCTTGTTGAGCGTGTTCTGCTCGCACTGCATGGCGGCCTCAGCACCGGCGGCACGAATAGTCTCAAGACCCTTAGCGACCTTGGTGGCATATGCGGTAATGACCGGGCGATAGGTACGACGCGCCTCGCGAACCATCGTGGTGGCCTCGATGTTCATGAGCTTGTTGTACTTCTCGAGCTTGCAGTCGTAGCGGCACTGGGCCTCGGCCTTGGTCAGGACACCCGTCTCCTCAAAGAGCGCAATGGCCTTATCGGAAACAAAGGCGGGCAGGGCGTCGGCCGTGGTCTTGTTGTTGGCAAGACCACGCTTCTCGGCCTCAACGGGCCACTCGTCGGAGTAGCCATCGCCGGAGAAGAGGATGCGCTGGTGGTCGGTCAGCACCTTCTTGCAGTACTCGAGCGCGGCGTCCTGGAACTCATCCTCGGGCGTACCCTCAAGCGCGTCGGCGAAGGACTTGAGCGACTTGGCCACGGCGGCATCGAGCACCAGGTTGGAGTCGGAGACGTTCTGCTCGGAGCCGCAGGCACGGAACTCGAACTTGTTGCCGGTGAAGGCAAACGGGGAGGTGCGGTTGCGGTCGGTGTTGTCCTGCATCAGCTTGGGCAGGGTATCGGCGCCCAGGTCGAGCACGCCGCGCGTGGCATGGACGGAAGCCTTGCCATCGATGATCTTCTCGACGACCTCGGTAAGCTGGTCGCCCAGGAAGATGGACATAATCGCCGGAGGAGCCTCGTTGGCGCCCAGACGATGATCGTTGCCGGCCGAGGCAACGGAGGCACGCAGGAGCTCCTGATAGTTATCGACGGCCTCGATCACCGCGGTGAGGAAGACGATGAACTGCAGGTTGTCGAGCGGGGTGTCGCCCGGATCGAGCAGATTCTCGGACTCGGTGCCAAGCGACCAGTTGTTGTGCTTGCCCGAACCGTTGATGCCCTCGAAGGGCTTCTCGTGCAGCAGGCAGACCAAGTCGTGGCGGGAGGCGATGAGCTTCATCTTCTCCATCATGACCAGGTTCTGGTCGATAGCCTCGTTGACCTCGCCATAGACAGGGGCGAGCTCATGCTGGCAAGGAGCGACCTCGTTGTGCTTGGTCTTGGCGGGAATACCAAGCGCCCACAGCTCATCGTCCAGGTCCTTCATATAGGCCGAGACGGTGGGGCGGATAGCGCCAAAGTAGTGCTCCTCGAGCTCCTGGCCCTTGCAGGGAGCAGCACCAAAGAGGGTGCGGCCGGTGATGACCAGGTCCCTGCGCTTGCGGTAAGCGTCCTTCTTGATCAGGAAGTACTCCTGCTCATCGCCCACGGAAGGAACGACCTTCTTGGGGGTCTTGCCAAACAGCGCCAAAACGCGCTTGGACTCACGCGAGAGCGCGGTCATGGAGCGCAGCAGCGGGGTCTTCTTGTCCAGGGCCTCGCCCGTGTAGGAGCAGAAAGCCGTGGGGATGCACAGGACATCGTCCTTGATAAAAGCGGGGCTGGTGGGATCCCAGGCGGTGTAGCCGCGGGCCTCGAAGGTGGCGCGCAGGCCGCCGTTGGGGAAGCTGGAGGCGTCCGGCTCGCCCTGGATGAGGTTCTTGCCCGTAAACTTGGTAATGGCGGTGCCGTCGTGGTTGGGCTCGAGGAAGCTGTCGTGCTTCTCGGAAGTAATGCCCGAAAGCGGCTGGAACCAGTGCGCGTAGTGCGTCGCGCCCTTGGAGATGGCCCAAACCTTCATGGCGTGGGCAACGGCGTTGGCCACATCCAGGTCGAGCGGCTCACCGTCCTCGAGGGTTGCAGCAAGGCGCTTCCAAATGTCCTTGGGGAGGTAGTCCTTCATGACTTCCTCAGAGAACACCATGGTCCCGAAGCGGTCAGTAAGTTCGGCCATACGGAACTCCCTTCGTATCGGCACCGCGTGAGAAGCGGTGTTGATTACTAACGAACGAGTCATAGCTTAGACTCGCCGTGTTTCCGCGACATTACCGTTATGTTGCTGTCGCGAAACCAATCATTGAGGTTACCCTATCGAGGCGGCGTTGCCACCCTCAACAGCCAATCAACTGCATAAATTGCAGACCTCTCCCCATGGTTTAAGGGTAATCAATTTGGGACGGGGCTTTATTAACTGGTATTTCGCATCAGATACCATTCAATATAGCCCCATCCTACATTGACCGCCCTGTTATAGGAAATGCCGATAGCGAAGCATTTTCGATTGGTATCCCCAAATAGCGAGAGAAACTCCGCCTTAGCGCAGTGGTGCTGTAGAATCCTTGCAACAAAACATCGCACCCAGGCATCTAAAGGAGCACGATATGCGCGTCGACGAGGTTTTTAAGCAGGCAGCATCCCAGGGCACCGCACCCGTTTCGTTTGAGATGTTCCCGCCCAAGGGCGAGCTAACCCTCGACACGGCTCGCGAAGTGGCAGGCAATCTGTGCAAGCTTTCGCCGAGCTTTGTCTCGGTCACCTGCTCGGCCGGCGGCTCGGGTAACGGTGCCACCACCGCCCCCATCGCGCATATGATTTCGAGCGAATTCGATACGCCCTCGGTAGCGCATCTCACCTGCGTGGGCCGCACCCACGCCGACATCGCCGCCAAGATTGACGAGTATCGCACCGCCGGCGTGGAAAACGTGCTGGCCCTGCGCGGCGACCTGCCCGCTGGCGCGACTGAGGACGACAAGCCCGCCTCGGACTACGCCTACGCCCGCGACCTCATCCCCGAGCTCGTCGACGCCGGCTTTTGTGTGGGCGCCGCAGCCTACCCCGAGGGCCACATTGCCTGCGAGGACCTCAACGTCTCGGTCGAGCACCTCAAGCAAAAGCAAGATGCCGGCGCAAGCTTCTTTGTGACACAGCTCTTCTTTGATAACGAGTGCTTCTATCGCTTCCGCGAGCTTGCCGACAAGGCCGGCATCACCGTGCCCATTACCGCGGGCATCATGCCGTTTATGGGCAAGTCGCAGATCAGCCGAATGGTCTTTATGTGCGGCGCGTCGCTGCCCTCCCCCGTCATCAAGATCCTCGCCAAGTACGAGAACGACCCCGAAAGCCTGCAGGCAGCCGGTGTAGATTATGCTGCTCGTCAGCTTTGCGACCTTAAGGAGCACGGTGCCGACGGCCTGCACCTGTACACTATGAACCGTCCTGCGATCGCCGCGACCATTATGGAGCGCCTGGGGTAATGGAAAAACCGCACATCGATACAACCGCTGTCGAAGTGCCGGCCGACCTTGCGTCGCCGGCGCTTTACCGTATCGACGCTGCCCACCACCCCCGTGTCGACCGTGCCGAGATGCTGCGGTATCTGGGCTACGGCGGCCAGCAGATTGAGCCCGAACTGTCACGACGTATTGAGCTTGTGGTCGAGCGCCTAGAGCTGGATATCGAGCCCCGCGGCGTGCGACGCGTGTTTGCCGTCGATGCCACGGGCGTTGACGAGCAGGGCGAGCCCTGCATCCGCTTGGTTGGCACCAATGTTGAGCTGCGGGGTCGTGATATCTATCGCCACCTTAAGGACGCCCGCCTGGCGGCGCTCATGGCATGTACCCTCGGGATGTCTGCCGAACGCCGTCTGCGAACCACCGGAACCCAGCAACCCCTGGAAGGCGCCGTGCTCGACGCCGCATGCTCTGCCTATGTAGAAGCCGCCGTCGAGCAGATGGACCAGCAGGTCAAGGCTGCGGCCGCTGCACACGGACTCGCCGGTAACTGGCGCTTCAGTCCCGGTTATGGCGACTGCCCGCTTACGGCCCAGCGCTCGATCGTGGCTGCACTCAACGCCACACGGCTCATCGGGCTTACCGTCACCCCCACCAGCCTGCTCATGCCCACCAAGAGCGTGACCGCGGTGATCGGCCTGTTTGACGGCGAAGTCCACGACGCTCAGAGCCGCCCCACCTGCAATATCTGCCGCATGCGTGAGCACTGCCGCTTCCGCGCCGCCCACACCACCTGCTATTCCAGCCATTAGGAGCCATCGATGTTTACTCCGCTTATCACTCATGATCTGGACGGTGCCGCGCTGGCGGCACCTGTCAATGCTGCGCGCTGCAACGGCGCCGCGTACAAGACGCGCACGATTGACGACCTGCACATTAAGGACGATCGCCTGCGCGCCGCCATCGAGGGCACGGGGCACCTGCTGTTCGACGGCGGCATGGGCACCATGCTGCAGGCCGCCGGCATGAAGGCCGGCGCCCTGCCCGAACTGCTCAACTTTGAGGAGCCCCAGGTCATCACCGATATCCAGCGTCAGTACGTCGAGGCCGGCTGTGACGTGATCACCGCCAACACCTTTGGCGCCAACGCCCACAAGCTCGACGGCACCGCCACCGTGGCAGACGTCTTTGCCGCGGCAGTCACCTGCGCCCGCGAGGCCGGCGCCCGCTACGTCGCCGGTGACATCGGCCCCATCGGCGCGCTGCTTCGCCCCCTGGGTACCCTCAGCTTCGACGAGGCTTATGACCTCTTTGCCGAGGAGGTGCGCGCCGGCGTCGATGCGGGTGTGGACCTCTTTATTATCGAGACCATGACCGACCTTGCCGAGATCAAGGCCGCCGTCCTCGCCTGCCGCGAGAATTCCGACCTGCCCGTCTTTGCCACCATGACCTTTGAGGAAGACGGTCGCACCTTCTTGGGCACGAGCCCCGAGGTCGCCGCCATCACCCTCGACGCCATCGGCGCCGACGTCCTGGGCATCAACTGCAGCCAGGGCCCGGCCGAGCTCCGAGGACTCGCCGCGCGTATGCTCACCGTCACCGACAAGCCCGTTATGGTGCAGGCCAATGCGGGACTGCCCCGCGTGGACGACGACGGCAATACCGTCTTTGACATCCAAGCCCCCGAGTACGCCGAGGCCGTCGCCGGCATGATCGCCGACGGTGTGAGCGTCGTGGGCGGCTGCTGCGGCACCACGCCCGCGCATATGGCGGCCCTGCGCACGCTTATCGACAACCACACGCCCAGTCCGCGCCGCCGCAAGCCCAGTATGTCGGTCACGAGCGCCCAGACCGTGGTGGACCTTCCCTGCGACGGCCACAAGATCGCCGTCATCGGCGAGCGCATCAACCCCACCGGCAAAAAGCGCCTGCAGCAGGCCCTGCGCGACGGCGACCTGGACTACGTCGTGAGCCAGGGCATCAGCCAGCAGGAGCAGGGCGCCGACATCCTGGACGTCAACGTGGGCCTGCCCGAGATCGACGAGGTCAAGGTCATCCAGCAGGCCACCGAGCAGCTCCAGGGCTCCACGCTGCTGCCGCTGCAGATCGACTCCACCGACCCCGCAGCCGTCGAGGCCGCCGTGCGCCGCTACGCCGGCAAGCCCATCATCAACTCGGTCAATGGCAAACAACAGATCATGGATGAGATCCTTCCGCTGGTGGCCCACTACGGCACCAACGTCGTCGGCCTTACGCTCGACGAGGGCGGCATCCCCGATACCGCCGAGGCCCGCTTCGCCATCGCCGAGCGCATCGTGGCCGAGGCCGCCCGTTACGGCATCGGCCCGGACCGCATCCTCATCGACTGCCTGGTCATGACCGCCTCGACCAACCAGCGCCAGGCCGAACAGATCCTGCGCGCCATGTCCCTGTGCAAGGAGCGTCTGGGCGTCAAATGCGCGCTCGGCGTGTCGAACATCAGCTTTGGCCTGCCTGCCCGCCCGCTGCTGGGCTCGGTCTTTTTGGCCGCCGCCTTTGGTGCGGGCCTGGACGCCCCCATCATGAACCCGGGTTCCAAGCGCTTTATGGACACCGTCTACAGCTATCGCGTGCTGAGCGTTGAGGACGAGGGCTCGACCGGATACATCGAGCGCTACGCCGGCTGGACCGACCCGTACAAGATTGCCGCCAACCCGGCGGCCGCTCAGTCGGCATCGAGCGATGCCGCGCCTGCCGCAAGCACCACCGCAAGCGCCGATGACGACCCCATCCGCCACATGGTCGTCTCGGGCCGCAAGGGCGAAATCGCGGCCGAGACCGAGCGTCTGCTGGCAGATCACGACGCCATGGGCCTCATCAACAACCACTTTATCCCCGCCCTCGACGAGGTTGGCGTCCTCTTTGACCAGGGCAAGTTCTTCTTGCCGCAGCTCATGGCCTCGGCCGAGGCCGCGCGTGTGGGCTTCGACACCATCAAGCGCCTGATGCCCGCCGGCGAGATTGCCGACAAGGGCAAGATCTGCGTGGCCACCGTCAAGGGCGACATCCACGACATCGGCAAGAACATCGTCAAAATGCTGCTCGATAACTACGGCTATACCGTCTTTGACCTAGGCCGTGACGTCGACCCGCAGGAGGTGCTCAGGACCGTACAGGAGCGCGACATCAAGCTCGTCGGCCTCTCGGCGCTTATGACCACCACGGTCGTCGCCATGGAGGAAACCATCAAGCTGCTTCATGCCGAGGTGCCGGGCGTCAAGATCATCGTGGGCGGCGCCGTGCTCACCCCCGAATACGCCAAGCAGATCGGCGCTGACTACTACGCCAAGGACGCCGCCGAGAGCGCACGCATCGCCGAAGAGGTCTTTGGGCAGTAACACAACGGAAACAACCGAGCATCAAAACGTGCCGCATGCGCCACTTGGCACGTGCGGCACGTTAGAATAGACAAGACTATGCTCGTTTTGGCAGATAGGAGCGCAAGGATGGCGATCACGCCCGCAGAAATCGCGGAAACCCGCGGCATGGTTGAGGAGCAGAACCTCGACATCAGGACCATCACCATGGGTGTTTCGCTCATGGGTTGCGGCGACGAGAACCTCGACCGCATGTGCACGAAGATCTACGACCACGTGACGCACACGGCTGAGCACCTGGTCGAGACCGCCGAGAACCTCGAGCGCGAGTACGGTATCCCCATCGTCAACAAGCGCGTCTCCGTCACCCCGGTGGCGCAGATCGCCGCGTGCTGCAAGGATGAGGACCTCACCCCCATCGCGCATGCCCTCGACCGCGCGGCCGAGACGCTCGGCATCGATTACCTGGGTGGCTTCTCCGCACTCGTTCAGAAGGGCATCGGCGACGCCGACCGCCGCGTCATCCAGTCCATCCCGCAGGCGCTCGCCACCACGAGCCGCGTCTGCTCCAGCGTCAACGTCGCCAGTCTGCGTGCCGGCATCAACATGGACGCCGTACTCATGGCTGCGCAGACCATCATCGACGCCGCCAAGCTCACGGCCGACCAGGACTCCGTCGGCGCTTCCAAGTTTGTCTGCTTTGCCAATATGGTCGAGGACTCCCCGTTTATGGCGGGCGCCGTCCACGGCGGTGGCGAGGCCGACGCCGTCATCAACGTAGGCGTTTCGGGCCCCGGCGTTATGGCCGCAGCCCTGGAGACGCTGCCCGATTCCGCATCGATGATGGAAGTCGCCGAAAAGATTAAGCAGACCGCCTTTAAGATCACCCGCGCCGGCGAGCTCATGAGCCGCGAGGCCGCCCATCGCCTGGGTGTCGAGAAGGGCATTGTCGACCTGTCGCTGGCTCCCACGCCTGCCATCGGCGACTCCGTCGCGCGCATCCTCGAGATTATCGGCGTGGGCACCTGCGGAGGCCCCGGCACGACCTGCGCACTCGCCATGCTCAACGATGCCGTCAAGAAGGGCGGCGTCATGGCCAGCTCCAGCGTGGGCGGACTCTCGGGCGCCTTTATCCCCGTGTCCGAGGATGCCGGCATGATCGCCGCGGTCGAGGCCGGCGCGCTTTCGCTCGAGAAGCTCGAGGCTATGACCTGCGTATGCTCCGTCGGCCTGGACATGATCGCCATCCCCGGTGACACCCCGGTCGAGACCATCGCCGGCATCATCGCCGACGAGATGGCTATCGGCGTCATCAACAACAAGACCACGGCCGTCCGCGTGATTCCCGCCATTGGCAAGGGCGTGGGTGACTGCGTCGAGTACGGCGGCCTGTTTGGCCGTGCACCCATCATGCCGGTGAACCCCAACGCCGGCACCGTGCTTGCCCACCGTGGTGGACGCTTCCCGGCACCGCTGAACTCGCTGAAGAACTAGCTGAGGGGGACTGGCGAGGAGCCCCGGGGAGGGCAAATATATAAGGTCGCCTGCTCGGACAGTCCTGACTCGCACGGAGAGCACATTAAGTGCTCTCCGGCTCGTGCGGAACTCGCGATCGAC
>CABRZC010000072.1 GCA_902475375.1 uncultured Collinsella sp.
GGGGGTGACCTCTAGAGATGAATGCTCGGTGCAAAAATAAGCGCCTCAAAGAATGATTTCTCCAATTCATATGTATCCCTCGGCTAACTTAGGGCATAATGCAAAAAGTGCGACAAGGCTAACTTATGAACCTGCGCGCCGCTGCAGCGTGCAAGCCGCGTCGCCAAGCATTCAACCCGTTTCCAAGTGAGAGGGAGACAACATGAGCGATATTTTGGACGTCTACGGTCGTGAGGTGCTCGACAGCCGCGGCAACCCTACCGTCGAGGTCGAGGTCGTGCTCGAGGACGGCAGCTTCGGTCGCGCGATGGTGCCTTCGGGCGCTTCGACCGGTGCTTTCGAAGCTTGCGAGCTGCGCGACGGCGACAAGGGTCGCTACCTGGGCAAGGGCGTTTCGCAAGCCGTCGAGCACGTCAACAACGAGTGCGCCAACGCCGTCGTGGGCCTCGATGCCTTCGATCAGCGCGCCGTCGATGCCGCACTAATCGTCGCCGACGGTACGCCCAACAAAACCAAGCTCGGCGCCAACGCCATTCTGGGCGTATCGCTGGCCGTTGCCCGCGCTGCGGCAGAGTCGGCGGGCCTGTCGCTGTACCAGTACCTGGGCGGCGTCAACGCTCACCTGCTGCCCACGCCTATGATGAATATCCTCAACGGCGGCGTGCATGCCGACAACAACGTTGACTTCCAGGAGTTCATGATCATGCCGGTGGGCGCTCCGAGCTTTGCCGAGGGCCTGCGTTGGTGCGCCGAGGTCTACCACACCCTCAAGGGCGTGCTGCACGAGGCCGGCCTGGGCGGCGGCGTGGGCGACGAGGGCGGCTTCGCGCCCAACCTCAAGACCAATGCCGAGCCGTTCGAGTACATCACCAAGGCCGTCGAGAAGGCTGGCTTTAAGCCCGGCGTCGACTTCATGTACGCCATGGATCCGGCCTCGACCGAGTTCTACAACGCCGAGACCGGCATGTACGAGCTCAAGGGCGAGGGCGTGGAGTACACGAGCGCCCAGATGGTTGATTACTGGGAGAAGCTCGTCGACACCTATCCCATCATCTCCATCGAGGACGGCATGGCCGAGGAGGACTGGGACGGCTGGGTCGAGCTTACCCGCCGCATTGGCAACAAGGTGCAGCTGGTGGGCGACGACCTGTTCGTCACTAACACCGAGCGCCTCAAGAAGGGCATCGAGCTGGGTGCCGCCAACGCGATCCTGGTCAAGGTCAACCAGATCGGCACGCTCACCGAGTCGCTCGAGGCCATCGAGACTGCCAAGGAGGCCGGCTACGCTTGCATCGTGAGCCACCGTTCCGGTGAGACCGAGGACTCCACGATCGCCGACCTGGTCGTGGGTGTTAACGCCGGCCAGATCAAGTCGGGCGCCCCGTGCCGCAGCGACCGTATCGCCAAGTACAACCAGCTCATCCGCATCGAGGACGAGCTTGAGGGTAGCGCGCGCTACGCCGGCAAGTCTGCGTTCTACAACATTCGCTAGGCAGCGGCGTGTGCGGGGGCGGGGCTGACTCGGATTCGCCTCGCTTCCGCCGGGCACTGTTGAGCACCATTGGGCGCTGGGCCATACGGCTCAGCGCCTTTTTTATGTCGAGCAAAGGCTGGCGAAAGCGGTGCGGGCGCTCGTGCTATAACTAAAAGACTTAGCGCAAACAAACCTCAACCGCACAAGGCGCACATGGATCAGATTTACGACAACAGGTATTATTCCGCCGGTTCGCGCGAGCCGTCGCCTCGCCGCGCACCTACCGTGCAGCTCGGCGGGTCCGACTACGCCGGTGTCGATCGCCGCGCACAGCGTCCGGCAAGTGCCTCACATCCCCGTGCTCAAATGAATACGTCGACGGGCCGCCCGCCACGCTCGGCGCCCCCGACGCATGCTTCGCGTACGCAGCACCCCTCGGCTCAAACGCACGAAAAGTCGACCAGGCCCTCGAGCCGTCTTTCGGGCTCGGACTTCATGCACTACGCCAACGACAACGCAGCGGTCAAGGCAATTTACGACTTTACCCACGGTCCTCAGCGAGGGCTGTTTATCGGTATTGTCGTCGCCCTGGTGCTCGTGAGCCTGTACTTTCCCATGCGCGACCTCTACGTTGCCAAACGCTCGAGCGATATCTTGGCCAAGCAGGTCGAGATTCGCCAGCAGTACAACGACGAGCTGCAGAAAAGCGTCGACAAGCTGCTCTCAGAGGAGGGCATTAAGGACGCGGCATCCGAGGACTTGGGCCTGGTGATGCCCGGCGAGAAGAGAATTGAAGTGCAGGGCCTGGACGACGATTCGGATTCGTCTTCGAGCAAGAAGTCGTCGAACGCCAAGAAGGCCAGCGAAGTTGCCAAGGAAATCGAAGACGTCGGTAAGGACGCGCCGTGGTACATCCAGGCGCTCGACATGCTGTTTGGGTTTAACGGTGTCGAGGGCCAGACGGTCGTGTCCAACGGCAAATAGCGCCCGGAGGGGAGCCTGCAATGGCAGATTGCAAACGCTATAAGGTAGCCGCGATCGACCTGGGAACAGTGTCGTCGCGACTGGTGTTAGCGCAGGTCGAGGCCGGGGCGATCGTGGAATCGTCCAAGCATACCGAGATCACCGACTTGGGCGAGGGCGTGGACGCGACGGGCCGCTTTTGCGAGGCGGCCGTCGAGCGTGTGCTCGCCGCGTGTCGCATGTTTGTGGACGAGGCGCATGCCTTTGGGGCCGTGTGCATCTGCACCACGTGCACGAGTGCCGCGCGCGATGCGTCCAATGCCGCCCTGCTGCTGGACGGCCTGCGCGAGCTGGGGCTCGAACCGCAGGTGATTCCGGGCGAGGTCGAGGCACGCCTGACGTTTTTTGGCGTGGCGCACGACTTTGCCGGCGAGCGCATTATTGTTGCCGATTCGGGTGGCGGATCCACGGAGCTCGCGACGGGCGTCTATGCGCCGGAGCGTGGCGTCTTTGCGCTAGAAGGGACGCGCTCGCTGGACATTGGCTGCCGCCGTGTGACGGAGCGGTTTTTCTCGGCGCTGCCGCCTGCGGACGGCGAGCTTGCTGCCGCTGCCGCATGGGCAAACGAGCAGTTTGCGGGCTACTTTGAGAGTCTGCCTGTCGACTTTGAGCGCGCCGAACGCTTGGTCGCAGTGGGCGGCACGGTGACTACGCTGGTGGCTCTGGTCCACGAGCTGGAGCCGTATGATTCGAGCTTCGTGCACCTGCGCGAGCTTTCGCTGGAGCAGGTCTCGGCCGCTATCGAGCGCATGTCCACGCTGGACGCGGACAGCATCGCCGCGCTACCGGGTGTGCAGCCCAAACGCGCGGGCGTGATCTTGGCTGGCGCCGTGGTAATCCGCGAGCTCATGCGAGCCGGCGGCTACGACACGCTCACCGTAAGCGAGAACAGCCTGCTTGCCGGCATGGCCGCCACCATCAACGAGGTTCTCGACGGCGCGACCCCCACCATCGCCTGGGTCCCCAGCCTGAGCGCTCTTTAACCGTCTTCCTCTGAGTTGCGGTGAAATAGTTCCTAAATAAGCTGATAAACGGTATAAACAGGATCTATTCCACCGCAGCTTAGAGTCCCACCGGCATCTAAAAGAAACAAGCCCGCATCCCTTGGGGACACGGGCTCGAAAGCTCCATATGGTAGGGGCGGTGGGACGTCCGCGTATTTGCTGCGCAAATCCGCACCGGCTTCGGCCGCCTGCCGGCGCCCTCGTCGGCTCGCTGCGGACGCTGCGCGTCCGCCTGGTGCTCGCCCCCTCGCGGGTTCGAGTCCCGCCGGCGTCCAAAAGAAACGAGCCCGCATCCCAACGGGACACGGGCTCGTAAGCAATCACATGGTAGGGGCGGTGGGACTCGAACCCACAATCCTTGCGGCGAGAGATTTTAAGTCTCCTGCGTATGCCAATTCCGCCACGCCCCCGTGAGACTAGAAGTCTAGCACAAGCCGTCCGTTACGCGTTGACGGCCATTGAGTGCCGGCCTGACTTTTCCAAGTACTCGGCAAACTTGGCTTCGTCGCCCTTGTTCTTGTACTGCAGGGCCAGCAGGTATTCCAGGCGGCAGCTCTTGACCTTGTCGTCACCGGCCTCCTTGAGCATGCGCTCCAGCTCGGGAATGTCGTTGTGGCGCTTGAGGATCATCGTGTCGTACATCAGTTGGCATTCGTGTGCGACTGCCTCGGCCTGGCCGCCCTCAAAGCCTTTGATCTCGTGCAGCAGCTCCTTGGACTTTTTGCGGTCCTCCTGGCCAACGTAGTAGTTAAAGGCCTTAATCACCAGGTCGACGCGCTGCATTTTGGGCAGGTTGAGCCCCAGCAGCAAATCGAACATCTCGTCGGCACGCTTGTGGTCCTCGCGCAGCAGATAGGAGTTCAGGCGCAGGTAGTCGCGGTTATAGCGCGGGTACAGCATGCTGGTGAGTTTGCCATCGAGCAAACGATCGAACTCGTCCCACTGCTTCGCAGCCATAAGCTGCTGCAGGCGCTTAAACGTGGTGCGTTTTTTGACGCTAAAGAATACCGACACGGCGATGCAAATAATGACGACGGCGGTCCAGAGGGTGCGGGAATCGGGCATATTGGGGTCCTTAGTCGCTCATAAAGCGAGCGGTATGACAACACGTACTAGATGTATTATACGCAGCGCGCAAGCAAACTGGCATAAAAGCTCATCGAGGCCGAGTGCCATCGCTCGCTGCGGTACACTTACCTAAAGTAAACCATGAAGGGAGACATTACCTATGAAGAAGATTGTTTTGGCTTGCGGTGCTGGCGCTGCTACTTCCACGCTCGTTGCCCAGAAGGTCGCCACCATGCTCGACGCCAACGGTTACGCCGACAAGTACGAGATCGTGCAGTGCGCCATCTCCGAGGCCAAGGACGTTTGCGACGAGGGCGCCGACCTGCTGATCGCCACCACCGTTGCCCCCGAGGGCCTCACCTGCCCGTACGTGAGCGGCGTGCCCTTCATGACCGGCATGAACCGCGTCGCTGCCGAGAAGGCCGTCCTCGACGTTATGGCTCAGTAGGCGCTGACTGTATGAGTGAGCAGAACGCCAACCCGGTCGAGCTCTTTGGCATGCGCGTCGCTCACGTGGGCATCAACGCCACCGACCCGGTCGATGCCCTGGAGATCGCGGAGCTGTTCTCGACGACGATGGGTCTGCCCGTTATCGAGACCCCGGTTTCGTACTTTAACGATTCGCTGGTCGAGGTCATGAAGCAGAATGGTCGTGGCACCAAGGGCCACATCGGCTTTGCCGTCAACGACATTGATACGGCCGAGAAGTGGTTTGCCGAGCGCGGGCTCGAGGTCAACGAGGAGTCGCGCGCGCTGCTGCCCGACGGTAGCACCAAGCTCGTGTACTTTAAGCGCGAGTTCGCCGGCTTTGCCGTGCACCTGTGCCGCGAGTAGCGTACAAGCTGCTATAGCTAGCAAAAAGGGATAGGGCCGCATGGCCTTATCCCTTTATTTATGCCGAGGGGTTGACTTTTGCAACGGTCAAAAAACCGAAGTCTAATACTTTTCCGAGAAGTGAACGAGACAAATCGGATCCCCGAAGCATTGACACTTTAAGGGCGTCGTTTCCTGCGGTTTCGATACTAGAATCCTGCGATTTTGCCGACGAAAAATGTGGATGCTTCAGGGGTCCAAAAACAGACGTTCACTTCGCGGAAAAGTATTAGACCTCGATTCACGAGGGGGCTTCCTACCGCGGCAGGCGAATCGTAAAGCGGCTGCCGACCCCTTCGACCGAGGTCACACCGATGACGCCGCCGTGGCTGTCGACGATCCACTTGGCGATAGCGAGCCCCAGGCCCGAACCCTGTGCGCCGGCATCGCGCGCGTTGTCGGCGCGGTAGAACCGCTCGAACGCGTGAGCTGCGGATTCCTGGTTCATGCCGATGCCCTCGTCTTCAACGGCTATGTCGACCGCGCCCGTGCCCGCTTCGGGTGTTATGCCAAATGTGACGGTCGTTCCCGCGTCCGAATACTTAGCGGCGTTTTGCACGATCACGCGCAGAGCCTGCTTCACGAGCGCGACATCGACGGACGCGTCGCAGCGCGGGTCGCTGGCAAACGCAGCGTCAAAAGCCAGCCGATATGTGTGCCCGGCATCAATCATCTGCGATTCCTCGCACACCTCGCCGACCAGTGCAGCCAGGTTGGTATTCACGCGCCGCAGCACGGTGCGGCCGGCATCTCCGCGTGCCAAAAACAGCAGTTGTTCCACGAGCTCCTGCATGTGCTCGCTTTCGGCCTTGAGCGAGGCGATGGACTCTGCCAGCACGGCCGGGTCGTCTTTGCCCCAGCGGTCGAGCATGTTTACGTAGCCCTGAATTACCGCGATGGGCGTGCGCAGCTCGTGACTCGCATCGTTGACAAAGCGCATCTGCTGCAGCTTGGCCTCTTGCATCTGGCGCAGCAGGCGGTTGAGCGCGACCTCGATGCTCGCCAGGTCGGCGTCGCCAGTGGTGACGATCGGCGAATCGACGCTTGCTCGCTCGATGGCCTGCTCCAGCGTTTCCATCTTGCCGCCGGAGAGCTGCATGCGGCCGAGCTCGTCCACGCGCAAAGCCAGGTCGTTGAGCGGCGCCATGGTGCGGCGCACGCGCCTCGCGCCGCCGAGCATGTTGAGCACGCTGATGACCTGCCAACCCACAACGACAAGGTAGAGAGGCCATAGCGTGACGAGGTCCTGCGCGAGGGGGAAGGTCTTGCTGGTGCGCGCAAGCTCGACGGTGTAGGTGAGCGTTGTCAGGTCCCAGCCGCGCGCGGGCGTCAGCGACATGCCGTGAACGGTGGCGCCGGGAATCCAGCCTGCGGTAAACGCGCTGTCGGGCAGCGTCTGGTTGTATCCATAGACGAGGATCGCCGCCGCAATCACCACCAGCAACAGATCGAGCCAGACGTAGCTCACCAAGCGGCGCCACATGTAGCTCCAGTTGATGGCGCGGGCGATGGAGGTGACGCGCTTGGTCTCGGCGTTACGCGCGACAGACATAGCCCACCCCGCGCACAGTTTGGATGATGCGGGCACCGCCGGCGTCTTCGATCTTGGCGCGCAGGTGCGCGATGTGTACGTCGACGTTGTTGGTGTCTCCTACGTATTCGTAGCCCAGTGCCTCGTGCGCGATGCGCTCGCGCGTGAGCACGGTGCCGGCATGTGCCATAAGCAGGGCGAGGACGTCGAACTCGCGGGCCGTGAGCGCGATGGGCGAGCCGCCGACCGTGACTTCGCGGCGGTCGGGGTCGAGCGCAACCGAGCCCACGGTGAGCGTGGCAGGGGAGGGTGAAGCGGAGGCCTGGGTCGAGTTGCTGGCCGGGGGAATCGCAACGGCGCTCTCGCCCGCGCCGCCCGCCATACCCGCCCTGACGCCGGCGCCGCCAACGCCCGAAGCCGTCCGCACGGCCTCCGAGCGCTTCAGCGCCACACGGATCCGTGCGAACAACTCCTCAATCGCAAACGGCTTGGTCAGGTAATCGTCAGCGCCGGCATCGAGCCCGGCCACCTTGTCCATCACAGCATCGCGCGCGGTGACCATGATCACCGGCACGTCCTTGTGCTTGCGGACACGCCGCAGGACCTCCATGCCGTTGAGCTGCGGCAACAGCACATCGAGCAGAATCAGATCGTAGTCGCGCTCCAGCGCCAGGTCAACGGCGGTGCGGCCATCGGCGGCGTGCTCCACCTGGTAGCCCTCGTGCTCCAGTTCGAGCGTCACAAAGCGGGCGATTTTCTCCTCGTCCTCTACGATAAGGATCCGTGCCATGCGTGCCCCCGTCTGCGATTACTTGTCGTCGTTCAGATTTTGCTTGATGCCGTCCGCGGCATCGGCGGCGTGATCCATCAGGTTGTTGATGCTGCCGGGCACGTCGCCGTCGCTGTCGATACGGTAGCGCATGCCAAAGAACAGACCAATCAGCATCAGCCATATCGTGGCGCCCCAGGCAAACAGGGCGACGATGGGAATCAGGATGGGGATGTTGAGGATGATCGCATCGCGGCGCGTGGCGATAAACTTGGTGTCCAGGCTCAGGCGGAAGAGCTTTTTGAGGTACTCCCACACGCTGTCCATCTTCTTGGAGAAGTCGGTCTTTTCGCTCGACTTTTCGTAGGCGGCCTGTGCGGCGACCATCTCGGCCGAGGGCTCATCGGCCGGCGCGGACTCGGTGGCGGCGTGCGCCGACGTGGTCTGGGTCTTGCCCTGCGACTCGAGCCAAATGATGGCGTCCAGAACGTTGCCGTCGGCGGCGTCGAGCGCGGCCTTGGCATCGGTATAGCTCACGTTGCACTTGGTGCGGATGGTTTCAACTTTTTCGAGGTCGTCCATGACCTGTCCTTTCGTTCGATGGGCGCGACGCCGGGCTATCTGCCCGGGCGCGAGCGTTGCGTTCGGCGGCCTGCGTTGCGCGGTGCCGCCCCGCCCTTGGTCGAACTCTATAGTGCAGGTTATAGATTAAGCGATTCTTGAGCCAAGATTAATAGTGGATGAGTTTTTGGGTGGCGCGGAGGCGGGCGGGGGCAGAAAAGGCAGGTTTTGCGTGGCGTGAAGGAGGTGCAGTCTGATCTTTGGGACGGCTGACAGCGAGGTCTAATACTTTTCCGAGAAGTGAATGAGTGAAAACGGACCCCCGAAGCATCGACACTTTTCGGGTGCCGTTTCCTGCGGCTTTGATGCCAGAATCCTGCGTTTATGCCGTTGAAAAATGCGGATGCTCCAGTGGTCCAAAAACAGACGTTCACTTCGCGGAAAAGTATTAGACCTCGATAGCAGGGGATGGTGGGCCGATGACAAAGTGGTGGCAGAAAAGGGGTACGCAAAGCACGCCGGTCATAGGGAATCAAAATCACGTTGCAAAAGCATGAGAATATCCTACAATTGCAACATGAAGTACTTTAGCAACATAACGGCGATAAGCGAGCTTTCCGAGAGTGAGGGCGTGTTCACCACAGCCCAGGCGGCTCGTATGGACATCTCTCGAGATGCGCTGGCACACTCATGCCGCGTGGGGCGTCTTGAACGGATATGCCACGGCGCCTACCGGATGTCGGGCACGCAGCGCCGAGACACTGACGAGCTCAACGCTTTTTGGAAACTCACCAATCCCTCCCTTTGCGCGTGGGAGAGAAAACGCCAGTGGGATGGCATCGCCGTGAGCGGTACGACAGCGGCGAACCTACAGCAAATGGGCGATTTCTATCTGTCCCCCTACAGGATGACCGCGCCCATGCGCATCAATACGAGAAACGAATCCCTTTCTTTTGCAAAGCGCGAGATCGCTGAGCAGGACATCGTCTGGCTCGACGGCCTGCCGGTAACTAAACCCGAGCGCACGCTTGTTGATCTTTGCCTCGATTGCGAGGACCCCTCATTAATTATCGATGCCTATAACGACGCGCTTGGGCGAGGGCTCGAGATACAGCGGCTGAAAGATCTTGTAGAGGAGAACTCTAAAACCGCCAAACGACGCGAGTTGATGATGCCCTTGTTGACGGCGCTGAACGAGTAATGAAAAACGGAGGACATGGTGAAGTACAAAACACCTGCCGCACTGGAGATGGCTGTTAGGGATGCCGCAAGAGAATCGCCGATGGATACTAATCGGGCGATCGTCGGTTTCTACTTTCATCGCTTCCTATGTCGCGTTTTTTCAGAAGATGACGGCCGCTTTGTACTCAAGGGTGGCCAAAGCGTCCTGGCGCGAACACTCGATGCGCGTGTCACAAGAGATATTGACTTGGTTGCTCAAGAGGAGAGCCTCGAAGAGGCTGTTGCCGATCTGGCGCGGGCGGCTTCGATTGATCTGGAGGATTTCGTTTCGTTTGTCTTTGATCGTGCAGAGCAGATCAAAAAAGAAGATGAGTATCGGTGTGGTGCGAAGGTGTGGTTCACCCCCTTTATGGGAACCAAGAAGCTGCAGCCAATTTCAATTGACTT
>CABRZC010000073.1 GCA_902475375.1 uncultured Collinsella sp.
CTATATCCTCACTCAACTGGTGAGAATGTATGAATAAGAATGATAGCAAGCTGAATATAATCGAATGTAGGTCGAATCGAGGGCAAGCGTCATTTATATGCAGAAAACCGTTTTCACTATGCAATTTTGAATCATGGATAACTTTGGGTGCTCAAGCTTGATTTCCTAGAAAAATAACGTTTACCTAGGAAAATCTGCTTTACGAAACTGAAGTGCATCATGGGAAATCATATGCGATATACCGTTCATCGTACTTTGCTGACCGTTCGGGGGCGAGGTGGCATTACGAATGGAATTTGGATATAACTAGAGCTGTCAGCAAGCAGCGTCCCATATGGAGGGGCGCTGATACATTCGGCCAGTAAGGCCCGAAAGAAAGGTAGGAGGCCATGACGAAAGGTCTGCACGTGCCTTCCGAGATCGGCAAGCTCAGGAAGGTCTGCCTGCACCGTCCCGGCGACGAGCTCCTCAACCTGCCGCCCGACGAGCTCGAGCGACTCCTGTTCGACGACGTCCCGTTCCTGGAGGTCGCACAGCAGGAGCACGACACCTTCGCCCAGATCCTGAGGGACCAGGGCGTGGAGGTGCTCTACCTCGAGAACCTCGTCGCGGAGGTGTTCGACCAGGTCCCCGGCGCCCGCGCCGAGTTCACCGACCAGTACATCGCCGAGGCCGGCATCCGCGGCCAGCACATGCCGCAGATCGTCCGCGAGAAGCTGGACTCCATCACCGACAACCTCGAGTTCGTCAAGAAGACCATGGCCGGCATGACCAAGGCCGAGATCGACATGCCCCTCACGGCGTCCACGACCCTCGACTCCCTGGTCAACTCCGAGTCCGAGTCCGACCTGATCATCGACCCGATGCCCAACCTCTACTTCACCCGCGACCCGTTCGCGGTCGTCGGCGAGGGCGTCAACCTCAACCGCATGTACTCGGTCACCCGCAACCGCGAGACCCTGTACGGCAAGTACGTCTTCAAGTACCACCCCGACTACAAGGACGTCTCCCTGTACTTCCGCCGCGACTGCCAGTTCCACACCGAGGGCGGCGACGTGCTGAACATCAACGAGAAGACCCTCGCCGTCGGCATCTCCCAGCGCACCCAGGCTGCCGCTATCGACGTCATGGCCCAGAACATCTTCTGGAACTCCGACTCCAAGGTCGAGCGCATCCTTGCCTTCGACATCCCGGTCTCGCGCGCCTTCATGCACCTCGACACGGTCTTCACCCAGATCGACGTCGATAAGTTCACGATCCACCCCGCCATCATGGGCACCCTGCGCGTCTACGAGCTGACCGCCGGCAAGAACCCGGGCGAGGTCAACATCCGCCTGATCGAGGACACCCTCGAGCACGTCCTGGAGGACGCCACCGGCGTCGACCAGGTCAAGCTGATCCCCTGCGGCGGCGGCGACCCGATCGCGGCCTCCCGCGAGCAGTGGAACGACGGCTCCAACACCCTGTGCGTCGAGCCCGGCAAGATCTGCGTCTACGCCCGCAACACCGTCACCAACGACGTGCTGTACAAGGAGGGCCTGGACCTTCTCGTCGTGCCCTCCGCCGAGCTCTCCCGCGGCCGCGGCGGCCCGCGCTGCATGAGCATGCCCTTCTGGCGCGAGGACCTCTAAGTCTTTCCGTTTCCGGTGCGGTCCCCCTACAACCGCACCGGTTTCGCCCGTCAAACGGGCAACACTAATTACTTACGTAATTCATTTCTTCGAAAGGAAACGAACCATGGGTGTTAACCTCTCCGGCCGTAGCTTCCTCAAGCTCCTCGACCTCACCACCGAGGAGATCGAGTACCTGCTCAAGCTCTCCAAGAACTTCAAGGACATGAAGCGCGCTGGCGTTCCGCATCGCTATCTCGAGGGCAAGAACATCGTTCTGCTCTTCCAGAAGACCTCCACTCGTACCCGCTGCGCCTTCGAGGTCGGCGGCATGGATCTGGGCATGGGCGTCACCTACCTCGATCCTGGTTCGTCGCAGATGGGCAAGAAGGAGTCCATCGAGGACACCGCTCGCGTTCTCGGCCGCATGTATGACGGCATCGAGTTCCGCGGCTTTGCCCAGGACGACGTCGAGGAGCTCGCTGCTAAGTCCGGCGTGCCCGTGTGGAACGGCCTGACTACTGAGTGGCATCCCACCCAGATGCTCGCCGACATCCTGACCGTCCAGGAGAACTTCAACTACGACATCAAGGGCAAGACCCTCGTCTTCATGGGCGACTGCAAGAACAACGTCGCTCGCTCCCTCATGGTCGTCTGCTCCAAGCTCGGCATGAACTTCGTGGCCTGCGGCCCCGAGGAGTGCATGCCCGCTGACGACGTTATCGAGGCCTGCAAGCCCATCGCCGAGGCCAACGGCTGCACCATCAAGCTGACCACCGACGTCAAGGACGGCGTCACCGGTGCCGACGTTATCTACACCGACGTTTGGGTCTCCATGGGCGAGCCCGACGAGGTCTGGGCCGAGCGCATCGCTCAGCTCACCCCGTATCGTGTCACCTCCGAGGTCATGGCTATGGCCAACCCGGGTGCCATCTTCCTGCACTGCCTGCCCAGCTTCCACGACACCAACACCACGATTGGCGCCGAGAAGTGCGAGCAGTTCGGCATCACCGAGCAGGAGGTCACCGACGAGGTCTTCGAGAGCCCCGCTTCCAAGGTCTTCGACGAGGCCGAGAACCGCATGCACACCATCAAGGCTGTCATGTACGCTACGCTCAAGTAAGAGCTTCTAGCATCTCGCTCGGGGTGCATTGCTGCGCACCCCGAGCGCTTTTGTCTGGTAAAAATCTCGCACTGAGCGACATGCACGGCACGGAAGAGCCGCTTCGGGCGAGATCAGTAATTGATTTATGAAGGGGGGATGAGAACTATGACTGAGACCGCTAAGAAAAAGCGCGGTATGCCTTCATCGTTCACCATTCTTCTTGCTCTGCTGGCAATCGTCGCGGTTGTTACCGTTATCGTCTCCGGTACGTCCGGTGGCGAGGTTACCGCTGCCCGCCTGAGCGATTTCTGCACCGCCCCGGTTAAGGGCTTCGCTGATGCTCTGCCCGTCTGCCTCTTCGTTATGATCCTCGGCGGCTTCCTCGGCATGATGACCGAGACCGGCGCCCTGGACAACGGCATTGCCGTTCTGGTGCAGAAGCTTAAGGGCAACGAGATCATGCTCATTCCCGTGCTGATGCTCATCTTCTCCCTCGGTGGTACCACCTATGGTATGTGCGAGGAGACCGTTCCCTTCTACGCCCTGCTTGCCGCTACCATGATGGCCGCTGGCTTCGACCCTATGGTCGGTGCTGCCACCGTCCTGCTCGGCGCTGGCTGCGGCTGCCTGGGCTCCACGGTTAACCCGTTCGCCGTCGGCGCTGCCGTCGACGCTCTGACCGGTGTTGGCATTGAGGTCAACCAGTCCATCATCATCGGCCTCGGTGCCGTCCTGTGGATTGTTACCACTGCCATGTCCATCTTCTTCGTCATGAGCTATGCCAAGAAGGTCAAGGCTGACAAGGGTTCCACCATCCTTTCGATGCAGGAGCTCAAGGACGCCGAAGAGGCTCACGGCAAGGCTGCTTCCGAGGTCAACAAGGAGGTCAAGCTCACCGGTCGTCAGAAGGGTGTTCTGATCGCCTTTGCCTTCACCTTCGTCGTCATGATCGTCGGCTTCATCCCGCTGGCCGACCTCAACGAGGGCGTCGCCAACTTCTTTGACGCTGGCGCTGTCTACGACGCCGACGGTAACGCCGTCGTCCAGGGCTGGTCTGCCCTGATCACCGGCCTGCCCATTGGCCAGTGGTACTTCGACGAGGCTTCCACCTGGTTCTTCCTCATGGCTATCCTGATCGGTATCATCGGTGGCCTCTCCGAGAAGCAGATCGTCAACACCTTCATCACCGGCGCTGCCGACATGATGTCCGTTGTCCTCGTCATCGCCCTCGCCCGTGGTATCTCCGTCCTCATGGCTAGCACCGGCCTCGACGTCTACGTCCTCGACGCTGCCGCCAATGCTCTGGCTGGCCTGTCCGGCGTGATCTTCGCTCCCATGAGCTTCCTGGTCTACTTCGGCCTGTCCTTCCTGATCCCCTCGACCTCCGGTATGGCTACTGTCTCCATGCCCATCATGGGACCGCTGGCTGTTAAGCTCGGCTTCTCGCCCGAGGTCATGGTCATGATCTTCTCCGCCGCCATCGGTGTCGTGAACCTGTTCACCCCGACCTCCGGCGCCATCATGGGCGGTCTTGCTTTGGCCAAGATCGAGTGGACGACCTGGCTCAAGTTTGCGCTTAAGCTTATCGTCGCTCTCTCCGTCGTCTGCGCCGTCATCCTGACCGTCGCTTGCGTGATGCTCTAAGTACCCCTTGGGTACCCCACGGAAACCATGACGATCCTGTAAAGGATCACCTGGTCATCGTCTGTCCGGTGGGGTAACCCCACCGGTAGACTCCTACCTTTAGCCCCCTCCCGTTCCGTGCGCGGGGGGAGGCGCTCTTGTGTTCCGGCGTTTTACCAAACGCCGGAACCACTCGACGCTGCAAGCCCGCCAGAGCGAGCAATCTGACGTTCAATCGTCGGGCATGGCCAAAAGGCCTATGCCCTCCTCTTTCACGTCACCTTGCTCGCTCTGGTGGGCTTTCGCTGACTTATGCTCCACCTGCGACGTTTCCATTATTGATACAAAGGCCAGGTTTGTTTGAACCAAAAAGGGGAAGTTGCGGTGGAATAGTTCGCGTTTGGCCGTCTTGAGGGGTTAAACAGGAACTATTTCACCGCAACTTATCGATGGCGTGTTTGGTTGGTGCCTGTTGATGGCCTGGGCATCGGGGAGGGCAGGCTCCGTTATAATCGCGTAGGAACTTAATTTACGAAACGGGACGGGAGCCATACATGCGCCAGGGTTTCGACAACGCGAAGTATATCGAGCTGCAGGCTGCTCACATTAAGGAGCGCATCTCGCAGTTTGGCGGCAAGCTGTATTTGGAGTTTGGCGGCAAGCTGTTCGATGACTATCATGCCAGCCGCGTGCTACCGGGTTTTGAGCCGGACAGCAAGTTCCGCATGCTCAAGAGCATTGCCGACGACGTCGAGGTCATCATCGCAATCAATGCAAACCATATCGAGAAGAACAAGGCCCGTGGCGACCTGGGCATTACCTATGACGAGGACGTCTTGCGCCTGGTCGACCTGTTCCGCGGCAACGGTTTTGCTGTCGCGGCCGTGGTAATCACGCAGTATGCCGGTCAGCCCGCTGCCGACGTCTTCCGCAATCGTCTGAATGCACTCGGCATTCCCGCCAAGCTGCACTATCCCATTGAGGGCTATCCGCACGACGTCGATCTGATCGTTTCTGACGAAGGCTACGGCAAGAACGAGTTCGTCGAGACCACGCGTCCGCTCGTTGTCGTGACGGCGCCCGGCCCTGGCTCGGGCAAGCTCGCCACCTGCCTCTCGCAGCTGTATCACGAGCATAAGCACGGCACCGCCGCCGGTTATGCCAAGTTTGAGACCTTCCCGGTCTGGAATCTTCCTCTGACGCATCCGGTCAATATTGCCTACGAGGCCGCCACGGCGGACCTCGACGATGCCAACATCATCGATTCCTTCCACCTTGAGGCCTACAACAAGACCACGGTCAACTACAACCGCGACGTCGAGGCCTTCCCGGTGGTCCGTGCCCTGATGGAAAAGATCCTGGGCAAGAGCCCCTACCAGAGCCCCACGGACATGGGCGTCAATATGGTCGGCTTTGCCATTACCGATGACGATGCCTGCCGTGATGCCTCCAAGATGGAGATCGTCCGCCGCTACTTTACCGCAGTCGAAAATGTGCGCCGTACCGGTGTGGGCGATGAGCAAGTCGACCGTCTCAAGATTATTATGAAGAAGGCCGGCATCGATAAGAACTATTCGCCGGCACGCTCGGCCGCCCTAACCAGGGAACAGCTGACGGGTGGTCCCGTGGGCGCCATGGTCATGCCCGATGGCTCCGTGGTGACCGGTAAGACCTCCACGCGCCTGGGCGCCGCAAGTTCGCTCATTATGAACGCCCTCAAGCATGTCTCGGGCGTCGACCTTGAGCTCGAGGTCATCAGCGACGAGGCTATTGAGCCCATCAGCAAGCTCAAGACGCATTTCCTGGGCAGCAAAAACCCGCGCCTCCACACCGACGAGACGCTTATGGCGCTGTCGATCACCTCGGCTACGAGCGAGACGGCCGCTCGTGTCCTTTCGGGCCTGGAGCAGCTGCGCGGTTGCGATGCCTTCTTTAGCGTGATTATCTCGCCGACGGACGAGACGGTGTTGCGTAAACTGGGCATCAACGTGTGCTGCGAGCCCAAGTTTGAGCGTCGTGGTTTCTTCCATCGCTAAGTTTGAAGTACCGCGGTAATTGCATCGCATTTTGGCCGTATCGGGTTAGCGCCCGGTACGGCTTTTTGATCAATAAAGCGTCTATTTCGGCGAAAAATAGCCGTTTACCTGCCTAAAAACAATTTGGGCGGTATACAATAATCGTAACTGTTTCATCCTTAGCGGGATGCCGCATGATGGATATTACCTGCCATCGTGAGGTGTGTCGGTCGTGCACGGCGCGCTGGATGCTCGTGCTCGGTTAGAGGAGGCTGCCATGGCGGGCAAGGGTCGTGCGAGTGTCAACGATATGAAGCGTGTCGAAGTGCTGGTGTTGATGGAGATTGCCCAGCAATCCGAAAGTGGCGGGACATATGGCTTCTCGCGCAAAACGCTTGCGGAGCACGTTGGGGTGTCTCCGTATCGAGCCCGCGCCGCAATTGAGCGCTTGGATTCTGACGGTTTGATCGAGGTCGTTTCGCGTTATAGCGAGGATGGCGGCCAGCTTGCAAATGGTATTTGCCTTACCGAGCGCGGCGGGTGGTATCTGAAAGGCATCCGCGCGGGTATGCTCGTTCGGGATATGCTCAGGGACGAGCTTGCCGATCGGTAGCGATCTGCCGCCTAAGTTGTTGTTACGCCGCTCGGGTTCCGGGCGGCGTTTTGTTTCGAGATGGAGAAATGCAAGCACTTTGGTGAAAAATGGCGAACTGCTTCTTTCTCGAGTATTACAATGAAGACCCGTAAGATGTGTATGGACAACTTCTACGGGAAGCGCAGGTAATTCAATATGACTAAGCATGTGTTTGTGACCGGCGGCGTGGTTTCGTCTTTGGGCAAGGGCATTACCGCGGCATCGCTGGGCCGTTTGCTCAAGTCGCGCGGCTACAAGGTGACGATGCAGAAGGCCGACCCGTATCTGAACGTCGACCCCGGTACCATGAGCCCGTTCCAGCACGGTGAGGTCTTTGTGACCGAGGACGGCTACGAGTCCGATCTGGACCTGGGCCACTACGAGCGCTTTATTGACGAGAACCTGACCCGCGATTCTAACTTTACGACGGGCGCCATTTACAAGAGCCTGATTGCCCGCGAGCGTCGCGGTGACTTTTTGGGCGGTACCGTCCAGGTGATCCCGCACGTCACCAATGCTATCAAGGACAAATTCCGCCGCATTGAGGAGCAGACTGGCTCCGACGTTGTCATTACCGAGCTGGGTGGCACGATCGGCGACATCGAGTCGCAGCCGTTCGTGGAGGCTATCCGCCAGTACCGCAAGGAGGCCGGTCCCGAGAACGTCTGCTACATCCACGTATCGCTCGTTCCCTATATCGCCGCCGCCCACGAGGTTAAGACCAAGCCCACGCAGCACTCCGTCAAGGAGCTGCGCAGCTTTGGTATCCAGCCGGACATCATTGTGCTGCGCTCTGACCACCATATTGATGACGCTATCCGCGGCAAGATCGCGAGTTTCTGCGACGTCGACACCGACTGTGTCTTTACCAACGAGGATTGCGCGAGCATTTACGACGTGCCGCAGCTGCTCGCGGAGCAGGACT
Organism: uncultured Collinsella sp.; assembly: GCA_902475375.1. Classification (GTDB taxonomy): domain Bacteria; phylum Actinomycetota; class Coriobacteriia; order Coriobacteriales; family Coriobacteriaceae; genus Collinsella. The sequence continues at coordinate 7,913 of CABRZC010000073.1, forward strand.
TTGACCTGCGCATCTGCGAGCGCCTTGGCCTCGATCCGCGCGAGCGCGATATGAGTGCATGGAATGAGTTCCTGCGCAAGCAAAACCATGCCAACCATCACGCCGATAAGGTTAAGGTTGCCGTCGTGGGAAAGTACACCCAGCTTCCCGATGCATATCTGTCGGTTATCGAGGCCCTGCATCATGCGGGCGTTTTCTACGATCGTCACGTAGACGTGCAGCTGATCGACGGCGAGAGCCTCGATGCCGAAAACGTCAATGAGGTTTTGGGCGACGCGTCGGGCATCCTGGTTCCCGGCGGCTTTGGCAAGCGCGCCCTGGAGGGCAAGATCCTCGCTGCCGAGTTTGCCCGCGAGCATAAGGTTCCGTATCTGGGCATTTGCCTGGGCATGCAGGTTGCCGTGTGCGAGTTCGCGCGCAACGTCGTCGGCCTTGCCGGCGCCAGCTCCTCCGAGTTTGATCCGGACGGTCCGTTTAGCGTAATCGACCTGATGAGCTCGCAGGAGGACGTGACCGAGAAGGGCGGTACCATGCGCCTGGGCGCCTATCCGTGCAAGCTCGCTGCCGATACCCTCGCGCGTGAGGCGTATGGCGAGGAGCTTGTCTACGAGCGCCACCGTCACCGTTTTGAGTTCAACAATGCCTTCCGCGATCAGCTCGAGGACGCCGGTCTTGTCATCTCGGGTCTTTCGCCTGATGAGCGTCTGGTCGAGATGGTCGAGCTGCCGCGCGATGTGCACCCGTGGTTCGTGGCCACCCAGGCTCACCCCGAGTTTAAGAGCCGCCCCACCAATCCTCAGCCGCTATTCCGAGAGTTCGTGCGTGCCTCGATTGGCCAGCATGAGGGCGTCGATCGCCTACAGGTGACGCCCATGAATCGTGCGACGGACTAAGGTTGCCGGCGAACCGGGAACATATCGGAGAAGCTCCTTCGCCGCTCGCTGTGGCGGCGGGGGAGTTTCTTGATTACCTTGCAGTCGAGCGGGGCTTGGCGCGTAACACGATTGCCGCCTATCGCCGAGACCTGACGACCTACTGTGCATATCTGGAGCGGACGGGCATTGCGTCCTTTGAGGACGTGAGTCGGCGGGTCATTGAGGACTTTATCGCCGATCGGCGCGATGGGGGCTATTCCGATGCCTCGGTGGAGCGCGCGCTCGCTGCCGTCAAAGGCCTGCATGCCTTTTTGGTGCGCGATGGGGCCGTGACCCAAAATCCTACGGCGGCGTTGCGTTTGCCAAAAAAGGCCGAGCGCCTGCCGGAGTGCCTTTCGGTGGAGGATGTTTCGGCATTGCTCGACCAGGATTTTCCGGATGGTGAGATGGGTCTGCGCGATCGCGCTATCTTGGAAGTGCTGTATGGGTGCGGCCTGCGCGTGAGCGAGCTGGTGGGGCTCGATGTGAGTGATATCCATGCCGATGACGGCTTTGTGCTGGTTCGCGGCAAGGGCTCCAAGGAGCGTCTGGCCCCTTTGGTGGGAAGCGCGGCGCGTGCCCTGACGCACTATATATGTGATGGGCGCCGACTTCTGGCGGCTCATGCTCGTGGGACAGAGACGCCGGCGGTCTTTTTAAACAAGAACGGCGGGCGTCTGTCGCGTCAGGGTGTTCACGTCATATGCGAGCGCTACGGACGCCAGGTGGGGTTGGTGGGACTCCATCCGCACACGTTGCGCCATTCCTTTGCCACCCATATGCTCGCGGGCGGCGCGGACCTTCGCGTGCTGCAGGAGATCTTGGGACACGCCGATATATCGACGACGCAGGTCTACACGCATGTCGATCGTACGCAGCTGACTGAGGTTTACCTGGCGGCCCACCCGCTGGCACATCGCTAATACGCTGCTGAGCTGCGATTACATGCTATCCGAGGACGGACCCCCGATTGCTGGAACGTGCTGTTGCGCACGTTTTGGCAATCGGGGGTCCGTCCCATTTTGCGCCACCGGCCAATGGCGCGGCGGGGTGCACATGCCGCGCGTGGGAGAGTTTGGGGGCGATGTG
>CABRZC010000074.1 GCA_902475375.1 uncultured Collinsella sp.
CGGCGCGCTGTTAAACGCAGCGCGCCGGCCTTTCTTTGTTTCGATTTCAAAAAGCCCGGTCAGCAGCCGCAAAAGCTACCGACCGGGCAAGCCGTAGGCAATATGGTTGCTGTCGAGCAGCTGCTCGACTTAGCCCAGCAGGCTTAAGCCCACGGAGACAAATGCCAGGATAACGCCGACGATGGACTCGCCGCCGAGCAGGCCGCTGGCGACAACCAGGCCCTGCTCCTGGAAGGCGGCGTCCTTGGCAGCCCTCTCCTCGTCAGAAAGACCAGCGGTGGCGTCGCGGTGGGCGGACCACTTGTCGTAGGCGAGCTTGACGCAGGAGCCCAGGAATGCCGTGAGTGACATGTAGAACGGCAGGTACACGCCCAGGCCGATCATCATGGCCGGAATGCCGAGCCAGTACATGACGATGCCGGCGATAAAGCCGCCTGCGAACCACGGCACGCTCGGGATACCCGAGACCATGGTGGCGACCACGCTTGCCTGCGCGGCCACAAAGCTCTTGTCGGGGCCGAAGGCGTCCGGACCATAGGCGGTGACGAGCGCGACCATGACAGCGGCAGCGACCAGGGCGCCCACGATGCCGCCAATGGCCTGGCCGACCCACTGTGCGCGCGGGTTGGTACCCAGTACGGCTCCGGCCTTAAAGTCGTTCATGACGTCGCCAGCAAGGCCGCACGCCACGGCCACGATGCCGGCGATAAAGAACAGCTTGACCTGCGCGAGCTGCGCGAAAGCTGCCACGATGAGCATGACGATGAGGCCAAAGATCTCCATGGGATCGATACCCGTCTGGCCGCAGCTCTGAGCGCTCATAATGGTGGTGACAAAGGTGAACAGCGTGACGATGACGGCCGGAACGGGGCCGAGGTCGAGCGCGATGGCAACGATCACGGCGATGGCTGCGGTGCCCAGGCCGATGACGCCGGCGTCGAGCTTAAGCGAGCCCGAGATGAGCGACTGCTCGTCGGTGTCGGTGGAGCTGTCGGCTGCAAGACCGCGGACGATACCGGCGACCTGCGGCAGGATGTCCTTAAGGACGACGGCGACTCCAAAGCCCATCATAAGGCCCATACCGAGGGACTTGACGATACCCTGCGCGGTCACAATATCGAACAGGCCGGCAGCGGTGCCGCCAACGATGATGCCAAAGTTGCCCAGCAGCGCGCCGGCAAACCAGAAGGCGACGGGGGCGAAGCCCACCAAAAAGCCGATGGACAGCAACATGGGCGAGTTGTAGATGGCAAAGGTCACGCCGGGGATATTGAGCGTACACAGCATGCTGGGCACCACGCCCAGAGCGTCGCGCAGCACGCTGTAGATGCCTGCGATGGCCATGGAGCCAAAGAGCTGCTTGCCGGTCTTGCCGCCGGCCTCGGTGGCGCGCAGGGTCTGAGCTGCGGCGTTGCCGGTGGGGAACTCCAGCGCGGCGTCCACGATAAAGTGACGGTGGATGAGCGCTGTCGCCAGAAGGCCCAAGATGGTGCCGGCGAGCGCCACGATAAACATGTCGAGCCAGCTGATCTGGTCGGCATAGCCCAGCATCCAGGCGCCCGGGATGGTAAACGCCAGGCCGCCGGCGACCATGGCGCCCGCGGACATGATGGTGTGGGTGACGTTGGCCTCGTTGAGGCTGGCGTTGCCCATGAGCTTCAGGAAGAACAGCGAAATGACGGCAGCGAAAATGATCGGCCAGGGGAGTGCGCCCATCTTGAGGGCGGTATAGGCCGAGCTTGCCGTGATGATCACGCAGCCAAGGACGCCGATGACGACGCCGCGCAGCGTGAGTTGACCGCGCATCGAGGTACGGTTCGAGGGATTGCTCATATAGAACTCCTTTGCGTATATCCGCTTCCCCCGGGAGCGCCGCTACGGATACGGCGCGGGAAGTCGGGTTACCAAGGGCCGCCGCGTGAGCTCGCGCGCGACCGCGCACCAGTATAGCCGCAAGCTAGTCATTTTGGGACGGGGCTATTTTAGCTACCCCTGTTTGCCGGAGGGATATACTGCTGGGCAGACGAAAGGAGCGCCGACGATGCTTAATGGGTGCGCATATATATTGACGGTCGACGTGGGCAACACGTTCATTCGCTTTGGCCTGTTTGCAGAGGATTCGGCCGCGGCGCAGGAATGTCCGCTTGCGACGTGCGAGATCACCACGCCGTCGAGCATCACAGCAGACGAGGCGCGCATGCGTCTCGTGCAGGTCATGGCCGCACTGGCGGCCGATGCGGGCATGCCGGGTGTGCTCGTACCCGCCGCGGCCGTGCTGAGCTGCGTGGTCCCGGCGCTCGAGCGCCCGTGGAAGGCGGCGCTTTCCCGCACCTGCACGGGGCGCGTGCTCACCGTGGGGCCGGGACTTAAGACCGGCATGCCCGTGCACTACGACGATCCGGCCGAGATCGGCCCCGACCGCATCGCCGATGCCGTGGCGACCCGTGCCGTCTACGGCTCGCCGTGCATCGTGATCGACCTGGGCACTACGACCAATATCGAGGTCATCGATGCGCGCGGAACCTTTGTCGGCGGCGTCATCGCGCCGGGTCTGGCACTTGGCGCCCGCTCGCTTTCGGCCGCTGCGGCGCGCCTGCCGCAGGTCGAGCCCTCGGCACCCACACATGTGATCGGTCGCAACACGCGCGAGGCCATGCGCTCGGGCGTGGTCTTGGGCGAGGTGGCCCGTATCGACGGCATGCTCGACATGGTGCTTGCCGAGATGCGCGCGACCAAGGCGGCGGGGGAGGGCAGCGTGCCCATCGTCATCACCGGCGACGATGCCGAGGCGCTCGCGGCGTTGGTCGGCCACAGCCTGACGGTCGATGACGCGTTGACGCTTCGCGGCCTGGCCGAGCTCTACCACATCAATCAAAAGCCCCGTCGCGCGTAGCGATGGGGGCGGTGGGACAAAAACGTCTCCACCTTTCACCTGCTACAATGTGTCAAACTATTGCGATTTCGGAGGTGTCTGCCATGTCGGACGATCTTCATCAAACCGCGTCGGGCAAGCGCCGCGACGTTATTAGCTGGGACGAGTTCTTTATGAGCGTAGCCATCGCCGCGCAGCGCCGCAGCAAGGATCCCAATACGCAGGTAGGCGCGTGCATCGCCAGCACCAACCACCGCATCCTTTCGGTGGGCTACAACGGTACGCCCTCGGCACTCAACGACGACTTTTTCCCGTGGGGCACGAGCGATGACCCGCTACAGGACAAGCACAACTACGTAGTCCATGCCGAGGCCAACGCCGTGCTCAACTACCGCGGCTCGCTCAAAGACCTTGAGGGTTCCACGGTCTACGTCACGCTGTTCCCGTGCCATGACTGCGCCAAGATCCTGGCGCAGGTGGGCGTGGGCGAGGTTGTCTACCTGGACAATAAGTACGCCGACACCGACGACGGCCGCATCAGTCGCCGCATTCTCGACTCCTGCGGCATCAGCTACCGCCAGGTCATCGTCGATGTCCACATCGGCACCGGGGAACAAACTCAGCAGTAGCGGCAGCGTGTGCTAGCGCCGGGCGTCGGCAAAAGCAGCTAAAAAAGCCCCGTCCCAAATTGACTGCTCGTGAAAGTCGTGTCCGCGCGCATGGACGGCTCGTGAGCGGGTACATGGCTGTAGTAACATAGCTCTGTCCGCGGGCGCGCCCGCGTTATTGTGAGAAAGGAGCCCCTGTGGCTGTTAACGAAGAGCTGCTTAAGAAGGTTCTTGAGGAGATCCGCCCCAACCTGCAGGCTGACGGCGGCGATATGGAGTATGTGGGCGTCGACGACGAGGGCGTCGTCCAGCTTGAGCTTCAGGGTGCCTGCGCCGGCTGCCCTATGAGCGCACTGACCCTGTCCATGGGTATCGAGCGTATCCTCAAGGAGCACGTACCCGGCGTTACCCGTGTCGAGCAGGTCAATGCCTCCGGCGAGACCGAGGACCTGTACGACGAGTATGCGCCGTTCTAAGATGCGAAAGCTGCGGGCGATGTGCTCCGCATAGACGTCACGCCCAAATATGCGGCTGCGAGCGCAAGGCCCGCGGCCGCATTTGTATGTAGGGAGCAAGGGGACCGATATGCTCAACGACCTCTACCATATGCTTGATCCCGTCGCGATTTCGGCGGGGCCCATCACCATCTACTGGTACGGCTTGGCCTACGTGGTCGGCGCTCTGCTCACGGCGGTCGTCATGTATCGCACGCAGCGTCGCTGGGGTTTCGACATTACGGTCGACGACCTGACGAGCGTCGTGGTCGGTGTGGTCTTTGGCCTTATCATTGGCGCCCGCCTGTTCTACGTCATCTTTTACGGTGATGGCTACTACTGGGCGCATCCGCTCGAGATCTTCGCCACCAACGAAGGCGGCATGAGTTTCCACGGCGGCCTGGTGGGCGGCATCATCGGTGGCGTGCTCGTGTGCCGTATGTACAAGCTCGATGCCTGGACTATCGCCGACCTTGCCGTTATCGGTGCTCCGCTGGCCCTGTGCCTGGGGCGCTGCGCCAACTTTGTCAACGGCGAGCTGTGGGGCAAGCCGACCGATTTGCCCTGGGGCGTGATCTTCGGCGGCGCCGCGGGCGATATGCCGCGCCATCCCTCCCAGCTCTACGAGGCATTCCTAGAGGGCATTGTGCTCTTTTGCATCTTGCAGGTGCTCAGCCGCAAAAAACCGCTGCTGCCCCAGGGCACGTTTATGGGCGTGTTTGTGATGGGTTACGGCATCGTCCGCTTCCTCATTGAGTTTGTGCGCGTGCCCGATGCCCAGCTGGGCTATCTGCTGGGCGGCGTCATCACCATGGGTCAGCTGCTGAGCCTGCCGCTCGTAATCGCAGGACTGGCGCTCATCATCTTCGCCCGACACCGCAATCGCCCCCAGCGCATCTACCTCGACGCCTAGCCACCACATGTCACCACAAGGGGGACAGGCACCTTTGTGGTGGTTTTGCCGGGCAACGATGACAGAACCGTAACGTTTCCCCAGATAAAACCTGCCAAAATAAACCTGTCCCTTTTTGGCAGGTTTCTAGAAAGGCTATTCGGACTGTGAAGGATTCCGACCTCTCCGCAACGGCTGCGCGCGACGCCGCCCGCATCGTTTGGTTTAAGCGCTATCCCGCCAAACAGACGCTCATCGCATTTTTGCTCGCCCTGCTGGCGACCACGGCGTTTTCCATCGATCCCGCCCCGGTGTCGAGCAACGCGGTCCTGGCGATCGACCCCAAGGCGACGGGCACGCTCTACGTGTGCTACGAGGTACTTCTCTCGTTTGCCGGCCATACCGACGCAGTGATGCTGCTCGCGCTTGCCTGCTTGCTCACGCTGCCGTTTCGCTATGTGTTCTTTGGCCGCGGTGACGCTTGGCGCCCGTCGGTCGTGCTGCCATCGCTGTTCTTTGCCGTTTGCATGGTGTTCGGCCGTAGCTACGACCTTGCCGATTCGGCAGAGATTGTGCTGGGCGACAAGGCACGCGTTATCTGCGCCTGGATTGGCGGCGCGGGCTGGATGCTTCTGGCGATTGTGGCCTTCTATCTGGCTTTTGAGTTTTTGGATTGGTTGAGCTCCCGCCGCATTCCGTTTTCGGAGACCCACTTTGGCCGCGTGTGGCGTGTTGCCCACGCCGTGCTCTCGGTCCATCCCTTTGTCGGGCCGTTTCTTGTGCTCATGATTGCCTGGGCGCCCACGCTTATCGCCTCGCTGCCCGGCCTCTTTATGGGAGATACGGGCGCGCAGATCCGCCAATGGTTCAACTATCCCAACGGCACGAGCGACTACCTGCGTCTGCTCAATCCCAATGTGTTGCTCAACGGACATCACCCCGTGGTGCACACGGCTATCATCGGTTCGTGCGTCCAGCTGGGGCTTTCACTGTTCAACAGCGCCAACGCAGGTCTTGCCATCTACACCTGCGCTCAGTTCGTCATTACGGCCGCCTGTATGGCCTATTCCATCTCGTCGCTGCGCAAGCTAGGCGTGAGCCTGCCGGTCCGCGGCGTGATCTTGCTGTTCTTTGTGTTTATGCCCATGTTCTCCAACTACGCGGCCCTGCTTACCAAAGATGTGCTGTTTGCCGACGCGTTTTTGGTGCTGTTGGTGCAGACCGTGAAGCTTGTGGCATGCGGCCTGCCCCGTCGCGATGCCAATGCCGAGCGTGCGGGCGAACAGAGGCCCGTGCTCTTTGTGCGCCATGACTGGCTGCTGCTCGCTATGGGCGCCATGGGTTCCACGTTTCTGCGCAACGGCGGCCTGGTGTTTCCCCTGGCGGCATGCGTAATCGCGGCGGCGTTTTGCGCATGGGACGCGCACGTGGCTCGTCGTGCAGCCAAGCAGGCTGGTGCTGCGCCTTCGGGCACCACCCCGCGTTTCCGCTGGGTGGGAGTTCTTGCGGTGCTTGCACTCTGCCTTGCCTCTAATATGTACTTCACCAAGGTCTTTATGCCGGCACATGACATCACGCCTGGTTCCAAGCGCGAAATCCTCTCGATTCCGTTCCAGCAGACGGCTCGTTTTGTCCAAAAGCACGACGGCCTCAACTCGGGCGTCAACCCCACGGTTAAGGAGGACGGCACCATCGTGGAGGCTCCTTGCGACGGCTTGGTGACCGACGAAGAGCGTGCCGTGATCGACCGTGTGCTCAAGTACGAGAATCTGGGCCGCCGTTACAACCCGGATAAGTCGGACGCCGTCAAAAATTGCTTTAACGAGTACGCCTCGCAGGAGGACATCAAGGCCTATTTTGAGGTGTGGGCCCAGATGTTCAAAAAGGATCCCGAGTGCTATATCTCGGCGCTCATCAATAACTACTACGGCTACTTTTATCCGAGTGCCCGCGATGCGTGGGTCTACAGCACGGCGCGCAGTGCCGAGATCATGGCGAAGCCCGATAACCTCAAGTACTTTGACTTCCATCCGGTCGACAGCAAAGCCGTGCGCTGGTGCGACCACCTGATTAACCTGTACCGCGTGGCGGTGCAGCGCATTCCGTTTATCTCGCTCACCATGAGCTCGGCCACCTACGTGTGGATCATGATCGTCGTGGTGGTCTACCTGTTGCGCCGCCATTCGTGGCGCGCGCTGGCCATCTGGATACCGCTGCTGGGTGTGCTCGTTGTGTGCCTGATTGGTCCATGTAATGGGTCGACCTACATGCGCTACCTGTACCCGGTCATTGCATGCATGCCTTTCGCCATCGGCGCCACGATCACCCGCAGCGACCTCCTCTGGACCTAACCAAAGATTAGCGCATTGGGGTCAGGCTGCTTTGTGCCAAGGGGCTGCATCATCACGACGCCTTCATTTTTTTGTTTATCTCACAGGCCAGTAGGTATATCATTTATAGCGTTTGTTTATATTGCCCGAGCATTCGCGCTGGGCTTTAGGTCGAAACCGATAGGAGACACGTATGTCCGGACACTCTAAGTGGGCCACAACCAAGCATCGTAAGGGCGCGCAGGACGCCAAGCGTTCCGCCCTCTTCTCCAAGCTCAGCCGCAACATCACCGTTGCTGCCCGTCTCGGCGGCGACCCGCTGCCCGAGAACAACGCCAGCCTCGCCGCTGCCGTTGCCAAGGCTAAGGCTCAGTCCATGCCTAAGGACAAGATCAAGTCTGCTATCGATAAGGCCTTTGGTTCGGGTGCCGATGCCGCCGTCTACGAGAACATCGTGTACGAGGGCTACGGTCCCGCCGGTGTCGCCGTCTACGTCGACTGCCTGACCGACAACCGCAACCGCACCGCCGCCGATGTCCGTTCCGCCTTCTCCCACGCTGGTGGCAACCTGGGCACCTCCGGCTCCGTCGCCTTCCAGTTTGAGCGCAAGGGTCAGATCGTCGTCGCCAAGGAGATCCTGGACGAGAACGCCAAGAAGGAGACCATGATCGCCAACGGTGCTGCTGGTGACGAGGATGAGTTCATGATGGCCATCGCCGAGGCCGGTGGCGAGGACTACGAGGACGCCGGCGAGGAGTGGATCGTCTGGACTACCGCCAACGAGGTCATGGCTGTCTCCAAGGCGCTCGAGGAGCAGGGCGTCCAGGTCAAGGGCTCCGAGACCACCATGGTCCCGACCACCCCGACCGAGGTCTCCGGCGCCGACGCCAAGAAGGTTCAGCGCCTCATCGACCGTCTTGAGGAGCTCGACGACGTCCAGGACGTCTACAGCACCATGGACATGACCGACGAGGTCATCGCTGCCCTCGAGGAGGAGTAGGCCCGCACGGATTGAGCCGTGCATATCTGGGCATAATGAAGCGAGCATGCAAGCCTCGTGGAATAGATGAGCCGGATCCGCGTGCAATGAGGCACCGGACCCGGCTCTTTTATAATGATGCGAATCGTTTTGCATTCTGTGGATCGAGATTTGAAGGGAGCGCTGCATGCGCGTGCTCAAACGAGCCCTGGCGATCGTGTATCTTGCCGCCGCCGTCGTGGCGCTGGGTACGTTAGTCTGCCAGTTTTGGGGGCCATATACCTATCGCTTTATGCTGTTGATGCGCGATCCGCTGCCTCGCATCGTTGTTACGGCGTGCGGCGGTGTCGTGGCGCTCGGCGTGCTCGTGTGTTTCTTTCGCCTGATGTTTGCTCGTCGCGAGCCGTCCTGCGTGCATCCGGCGGGGGAGCGTAATATCGAGGTCACGCTCGCCGCCCTCTCCTCGTGTGCTCGCACCGCGGCAGAGCGCGACGACCGCGTGATGGTCGAGCATGTCGAGGCGCGCGTGCAGGGCTCCGACGAATCGCGCGTCCGTTTTAAGGTCGACGCCATCGCGCTCGACGACCGGGATGTGGCCTCCCTTGCAGCCGCGATGCAGCAACGTATCGAGGAGGCCTGCGACACCATGCTCGGCACGCCGGGCACGACCGCACGCGTTCGTTTTTTGCCGTCCAAGACTACCGTCCAGACCGTGGAGGTTTCCGGTGAGTGATACCAATCAAGACAAGACCGTCCGCACTCCGCGCCTGACTATCGATCAGAGCGCCGCGCCGGCTAGCGAGGTCGTCGATCCCAAGGTGGAGGGTACCGAGTCGCATGACGCGGTCGCCAATGATTTTGATGAGGCCATGGGTCTCATCAAGGGTACGGGGGCAGCCATCTGGAGCTATGCCGTCCGTCATCCCAATACCACGCTTGGAGCCGTCGCTGGTTTTGTGCTCGCCGTACTGGTGCTCACGCTCGGCCTGTGGGATACGCTCGTCATCGCATTCTTTGTACTGATCGGCGCCGTGATTGGCCAGATCCGTGACGGCGAGAACGGGATCGTCAACTTCTTCGGCCGTCTGTTTAGCGGCCGCTAGTATGTATTCGACCGCCGCGTGTGCGGTGGGCATAAGGAGGAACCATGGCTTTTAACACGAAGGTCGATGTGGCCGATACTGAGCCCGAGGCAGACGAGACCGTCGCCGCCGAGGCCGAGGACGTAACGCTCGAGGACGAGGCGCTCGTCGAGGCCGAACCCGCCGACGATGCGGACGAGGATGATGAGGAAACAGACGAGTCCGAGGACTCGCTGACCTATTCCAACGGTGTAATCGAGAAGATCGTCGCCATGGCCACCCGCGAGGTGCCGCACGTCCTGGGCATGAAGGGCAACCTCATGCACTTTGTGCAGGAGCAGTTTGGTGCCGAGAACCTGACCAAGGGCGTGACGGTCGAGGTCACCGATGACAACCGCGTGGTCGTCAACATTTCCGTCATTATCGAGTACGGCGCCTACGCGCCCGCGATTTTCGACGACGTCAAGGCGCGCGTGACCGAGCGTCTGGCCGCGATGACCGGCCTTGAGGTGGCAGGCGTCAACCTACGCATCGAGGATGTCATCACCCCCGAGGAGTACGAGCACCGCACCAACCAGCACGAGTAACCTACCAAAAAGGGATGTTTATTTTAGCAGGTTTTATCTGCGAAAAC
>CABRZC010000075.1 GCA_902475375.1 uncultured Collinsella sp.
CTGGATGGAAAACGGGCTAATCTCGAGAGGCGAGTCATCAGAGCGGAGTTCCTTTGTATCGACGTGCGCTCCGACGTTAAACTCTGGCGTCGATACCTCGATCACCTTCGCATCCTCACCTTTGCCCTCCGTCCAGCTGATATTCCAGGTGACCGCATGTCCCAAATCTCGCTCGCGATTCCACGAGGCAAAGTACATCGTGCCATTAATGACCGTGTCGCTTGATGTGTCCTTATCAATTGTGCAGCGTGTGTCAGCCCATTCCTCGCCGAAGTTCATGCTGGGTGTACCGATGCCTTGTTCTTCTTCACCATAGAGAACAAGTTCGCCTGTCTCTGCTGCCGGCTTGTAGTAGTTAACGCCATTTGGATTGGACAACGTAAACGTCACGGCTCCGCAGCCGTTTTGGTCAATAGCCATCTCATGGATATCAAGCGTATAGCCGTTACCCTCGACGGACAGATTAACCTCCTGGACTGCACCCTCCAGGCTTTGGGGCGCGATGCCATCACCAAACTCTCTGGTGTAGGTATATTTAGTTCCCGATGAGCCTCCGTTGGTCCAGGTAATGGAATCCCCATTGCCGTGGTTTCCCCAGGCTGAGGCAAAATAGCTGGAATTGACAACGGCGTAGGCGACCCCTCCGGTCGCCAACACTCCGGCAAGACATCCGATTACGGCAACATACAGAGGTTTCGCGTGACCCTTTCGACGAAGCGGCTTTCCAGCCGCAGCATCAATAACACGGTCGGCAAGATCGCTATCGGCTTGGATGGACTCGAAGGCCTGCTTGATTTGATTGGATTTCACGGTCGCCCTCCTCTAGGATGAATTTGAGCTTCGATCGACCACGAGCTAAACGCGTTCGAGCGGTCGCGGCTGGCACATGCAGTAACTCGGCAATCTCTGAGGTCGAAAAGCCCAGATAGTAATAGAGCACGATGGGAACACGGAATCGCTCCGGAAGTCGCATAACGTCTGACAGGACCGCCTTGGACTCCTCCTGCGCCGTCGAAAGCGAATCGGCCAGGTTCTCAATATCCTCCACACGCCTCCATGGCTTTCGAAAGAGCGATTTGCATTCATTGATCGTGACCCGGATAAGCCAGCGGCGAAGATGCTCCCGACTTTCAAAGTGTCCATCGCTTTTGAGCAACTTAAGAAAGACGTCTTGTGCAACATCGTCGGCATCGGCGCGATCGCGCAGGTACGTCAATGCGATTCGAAACACGACATCCCGGTGATCTTCGACCGCCTGTCTAAAAGCTTGTTCTTCCATAATCACCTCCCGGTGATGCTGATATTTCTTGCTGAGGCCCTCACCATAGATACGCTTTGACCGAACGAAATGTTTCAAATTCAAGCAGGAATAACCTACCAAAAAAAACTCTGCCCCTTATTGGCAAGGGATCGACGGAACGCAACAGGTTGAGCATACGCAAGCGAGCGGCCCCCAGAGCGTACAAGGTGGCATGAAAAAGGCAGGGCATTGACCTTTTGGTCATGCCCTGCCTTTTGAATGACAGATTGTAGCTCTGGGGGCCGCGCAGCGACGGAGATCGCCGCCGTTCGTTAGAACGGCGGAACTAGTTACTCCTCGTCGTTGTCCTTGGCCTCTTCGGCGTCGTCGGTGTCCACGAGCTGGTTGAGCAGCTCGTCGAGGGACGCCATGTCCTCGTTGATGGCACCGTTGGCGGGAGCCTTCTTGTCGTCGATCGGAGCGCCCAGGAGCTCCTCGTCGGCGTCGGCGTGATGCGTCGGCGCGGCAGAGGTGCCCAGCAGGATGTCGTCCGGACCGTCGGGGCTAAAGACCATCTGCAGCAGCTGCGAGAGGTCTTCCTCGTCGGCAACGTCGTCGTTGTTCTCGAGGATGTAGAGCAGGTCGTGGGCCTCGAGGCCGTCACGGAGCTCCTCGATCGCCTTGGCACCGATGCCATCGATGCGCAGCAGATCTTCCTCGGACTTGCCGACCAGGTCGCCGACCGTCTCGATGCCGACCTCGCTGAACTTGTTGGTCCAGCGCTGCGACACGCCCAGGTCGTCGAACAGGTACAGGCGAGCCTTCTCGGCGGAGATGGTGTGGCCGTTGCGGGTGAACGAACCGTCAGCACCACCGAACTCGTCGTAGCCGGCCCAGTCGAGCTGCTGCGGGAGCTGCTCGTCCAGGTCCTTGAGCTCCACAGGAGCCCACTCGGGCAGCGACTTGGCGTTGGGCGAAGCCGGGCCGTCGATGTCCACGTAGCCGTCGGCCGTACGATACGTCAGCTTGGCGTTGGCGTACGGCTTGAGGCCGGTACCGGCCGGGATCTTCTTACCGACGATGACGTTGGACTTAAGGTCGAGCAGGTGGTCGACCTTGCCCTCGATGGCAGCCTCGGTAAGGACGCCGGCGGTACGGATGAACGAAGCGCTCGACAGCCAGGAGTCGATGTTGGACGCGACCTTGAGCGTACCCAGGATGACGGGCTCGGCCACAGGAGCCTGACCGCCCAGACGGGCAACGCGCTCGACCTCGTCGGCGAACTCGTAGCGGTCGACGTACTGACCAAGCAGGTACTTGGAGTCACCGGGGTTGGTGATCTGAACGCGACGCAGCATCTGACGTGCGAGCACCTCGATGTGCTTGTCGTTCAGGTCGACGCCCTGGCTGGTGTAGACGTCCTTGACGCTCTCGACGAAGGTGTGCATCGTCGACTCGATGTCAGTCAGCTTGCGCAGGTTGCGGAAGTTGACGAAGCCCTTGGTGATCTGGTCGCCGGCGCGAACCTCGCAGCCGTCCTCGATCTCGGGCATAAAGCGAACCGAAGCGGGGACGCGACGCTCGTCGAGGACACGGGTGTGGTCCTCGGAGTCGGTGAGCGTCAGCACGTACTCGGACTTCTCGGGCTTAATCGAGAGGTGGCCGGAGTACGGAGCCAGCTCGGCCTCGCGACCCAGAATCTTCTCGTTGACGTTGCCGACGATATCGAACATACGGCTGACCGTAGGCAGACCCTGCGTAATATCGTCGACGCCAGCGACGCCGCCGGAGTGAATGGTACGCATCGTAAGCTGCGTACCGGGCTCGCCGATGGACTGGGCGGCAATAATGCCGACCGCGGTACCGATGGCGACCGGACGACGGGTGGAAAGATCCCAGCCGTAGCACTTCTGGCACACGCCGTACTTGGAGCGGCAAGTGAGCAGCGCGCGGAGCTTGACCTTCTTAAGGCCGGCATCGACCATCTTCTGAATGTCGGCAACCTTCTCGATGTAGCCGTCCTGCTCAAAGAGCACGGTGCCATCGGGAGCCACGACGTCCTCGATGAAGCAACGGCCGACGAGGTCGGTGTTGAGGTCGGTGGTGCCGGGGATGATGAGGTTGTAGGTGACGCCCTCGTGCGTGCCGCAGTCCTCCTCGCGGACGATGACGTCCTGGGCCACGTCGACCAGACGACGGGTCAGGTAACCAGAGTCCGAGGTGTGGGATGCGGTATCGACCAGGCCCTTACGGGCGCCGTAGGTCGAAATGAAGTACTCGAGCGGCAGCAAGCCCTCGCGGAAGTTCGCCTTAATGGGAAGGTCGATCGTCTCGCCGGACATGTCTGCCATCAGGCCACGCATGCCGCCGAGCTGACGCAGCTGGGTCTTAGAACCACGGGCGCCGGAGTCGGCCATCATGTACAGCGGGTTCTCCTCGTCGAACATGTCGAGCATGAGCGCTGCGACCTTGTCGGTACAAGCGGTCCACTCGTTAACGACTTCGATGTGGCGCTCCGTCTCGTTGATGAAGCCCTCCTCGAAGTACTCGTTGATCTGGTCGACGTTGGCCTGGGCGCGGTCGAGCAGCTCCTGCTTCTCGGCAGGGATGAGAGCGTCCCACACCGAGATGGTGAGGCCGGCGCGGGTAGCGTAGTGGAAGCCGGAGTACTTGATGGCGTCGAGGATCGGGCCGACCTTGGCCTCGGGGTAACGATCACAGCAGTCCGCAACCAGCTTGGCCACATCGCCCTTGACCATCTTGTAGTTCATGAACTCGTAGTCTTCGGGCAGGCACTGGCGGTTGAAGATGATGCGGCCGATAGAGGTCTCGAAGCGCGCGGTCTTATTGCCGGTGACATCGTAGTCGACAAACTCGTTCTTGCCGTTCTTGACGCGGAAGATACGGGTGCCGTCCTCATTGATGACGTTGGCATCGGCAGCGGACACGCGGACCTGGATCTTGGCCTGCATGTCGACCTCGGAGCGGCAGTCATAGGCGTGCAGCGCGTCGTCGAAGCTCGAGAACACGTGGTTCTCGCCCGGCAGACCCTCGCGGACCTGGGTCAGGTAGTACACACCGATGATCATGTCCTGCGAAGGGATGTTGACCGGCTTGCCGGATGCCGGCGAGCGCAGGTTGTTCGCAGAGAGCATGAGCACGCGGGCCTCGGCCTGAGCCTGGCTGGACAGCGGCACGTGGACAGACATCTGGTCGCCGTCGAAGTCGGCGTTGAAGGGCGAGCAGACCAGCGGGTGCAGGTGGATAGCCTTGCCCTCGACCAGCACCGGCTCAAAGGCCTGGATGGACAGACGGTGCAGGGTCGGTGCACGGTTGAGCAGCACGACGCGGCCGTCGATGACCTCTTCGAGGATATCCCACACAAAGGTGGCACCGCGGTCGATAGCGCGCTTGGCGCCCTTGATGTTCTCGACCTTGCCGAGCTCGACCAGGCGCTTCATAACGAAGGGCTTGAAGAGCTCCAGCGCCATGGTCTTGGGCAGACCGCACTGGTGCAGCAGCAGCTTGGGGTCGGTAACGATAACCGAACGGCCGGAGTAGTCGACACGCTTACCCAGCAGGTTCTGACGGAAACGACCCTGCTTGCCCTTGAGGGCCTCGGCGAGCGACTTGAGCGGGCGACCGCCACGGCCAGAGACCGGGCGACCACGACGGCCGTTGTCGAACAGGGCGTCCACGGACTCCTGGAGCATGCGCTTCTCGTTGTTCACGATAATCGCAGGGGCATCCAGGTCGAGCAGGCGCTTGAGTCGGTTGTTACGGTTGATCACGCGACGATACAGGTCGTTGAGGTCGGACGCGGCGAAGCGGCCGCCATCGAGCTGGACCATCGGGCGCAGATCGGGCGGAATGACCGGGATGACGTCCAGGATCATGTTTGCGGGGCTGTTGCCGCCCTTCAGGAAGGCGTCAACGACCTCGAGGCGCTTGACGGCCTTCTCGCGCTTCTGCTTCTGGGAATCCTCGTCGGCGATGATGGCCTTGAGCTTCTCGGCCTCGGAGGGGAGGTCGATAGCAGCGAGCAGGTCGCGGACAGCCTCGGCACCCATACCACCCTTGAAGTACATGGAGTAGTAACGGGTCATCTCACGGAACAGCGGCTCATCGGAGATGAGGTCGCGCTCGGTGAGCTTCATGAAGGCGTTGAAGGCGTCCGTGCGGAGCTGCTTCTCGTCCTTGCACTCTTCCTCGATGTCGACGATGCCAGAGGCGATCTCCTCGGGGGTCAGCGGCTCCTCGTCGGAGAACTCGTCAAAGTTCTCGGGGTCGCCCTGCTCCTTGAGGGACTCGATCTGACGGGCGCACTCGGCATCGATCTCTTCCAGATCGGCGGCGAGCTCCTCGCGCAGGTCGTCGGCGTCGGCCTCGCGGGCCTCATAGTCAACCTCGGTGATGATGTAGCTGGCAAAGTACAGAACCTTCTCGAGGTCCTTGGACTTGATGTCGAGCATACGGCTCATCGGGAAGCTCGTGGGGCTCTTGAAGTACCAGATGTGGGACACGGGAGCGGCGAGCTCGATATGGCCCATGCGGTCGCGACGCACCTTGGCCGAGGTAACCTCGACGCCGCAGCGCTCGCAGACGATACCCTTAAAGCGGATGCCCTTGTACTTGCCACAGGAGCACTCCCAGTCCTTGGCGGGACCGAAGATCTTCTCGCAGAACAGGCCGTCCTTCTCGGGCTTGAGGGTACGGTAATTGATGGTCTCCGGCTTCTTGACCTCACCGTGCGACCAGGAACGGATCTGGTCGGCGGAGGCAAGGGAGATCTTTACCGAGTCAAAATCAGTAGCTTCGAAATCTGCCACAGTCAACTACTCCTTATCAGTGGTCGTGGCGGCGACAGCCTCGGGTGCCTCGACGGTCTCGGCATCCTCGGCCTCGACGTCGGCGTCAACGCCGGCGAGCGCAGCCAGGTCGTCGAGAGCAGAGGTCTCCTCGGCGGTCACAGGGGCGGAGGCGTCCTCGTCAGCATCGTGCATGGGCTCGATGTCCAGCGCGAGGGAACGGATCTCCTTGACGAGAACCTTGAAGGACTCGGGGATACCCGGAACAGGAACGTTCTCGCCCTTGACGATGGACTCGTAGGTCTTGACGCGGCCCACGGTATCGTCGGACTTGACGGTCAGAATCTCCTGCAGGACGTTGGAAGCACCGTATGCGTACAGTGCCCAAACTTCCATCTCGCCGAAGCGCTGGCCGCCGAACTGGGCCTTGCCGCCCAGAGGCTGCTGGGTAACCAAGCTGTAAGGGCCGGTCGAACGGGCGTGGATCTTGTCGTCGACCATGTGGCCGAGCTTGAGGATGTAGGACGTACCCACGGTAATGGGCTCGCGGAACTCCTCGCCGGTGCGGCCGTCGAACAGGCGGGTCTTGCCGCGCTCGTCAAGCTGGGTGACGAACTCGGGACGCATGTGATCGCCAAAGGCAGCGGTGGCCTTGTTGAGCATGTTCTTGTTGGCACGACGAATGACCTCGGCGATCTCGTCCTCCTTGGCGCCGTCGAAGACGGGCGTCGCGGTGAAGAACGGACCGGGGACGTACTTGTCGGAGTCGGCCTTCTCGGTATCCCAACCGCAGGCAGCGGCCCAGCCAAGGTGGCACTCGAGCAGCTGGCCGACGTTCATACGCGAGGGAACGCCCAGCGGGTTGAGGATAACGTCGATCGGGGTACCGTCAGCCATGTAGGGCATGTCCTCGACCGGCAGAACGTTACAGATAACACCCTTGTTGCCGTGGCGGCCGGCGATCTTATCGCCCTGCTGGATCTTACGACGCTGGGCGACGTAGACGCGCACCTGCTCGTTGACGCCGGGGGCCAGATCGTCGCCGTTCTCGCGGCTAAAGCGGACGACGTCGATGACGCGACCGTAAGCGCCGTGAGGCATCTTAAGGGAGGTGTCGCGGACGTCGTGGGCCTTGGCACCGAAGATGGCGCGCAGCAGGCGCTCCTCGGCGGTCAGAGCGCTCTCGCCCTTAGGCGTGACCTTGCCGACCAGGATGTCGCCAGGGCCGACCTCGGCGCCGATGCGGATAATGCCGTCCTCGTCGAGGTTGGCAAGCATGTCCTCGGAGAGGTTCGGGATCTCGCGGGTGATCTCCTCGGGGCCGAGCTTGGTGTCGCGGGCATCGATCTCGTGACGGGTGATGTTGATGGTCGTCAGCAGGTCCTCGGCCACCAGACGCTCGGACACGACGATACCGTCCTCGTAGTTGAAGCCTTCCCACGGCATGTATGCCACGGTGAGGTTCTGACCCAGTGCGAGCTCGCCATGATCGGTCGAAGGACCGTCAGCCAGGGGCTCGCCCTGCTCAACGGTGTCACCGACGCGCACGAGCGGACGGTGGTTGATGCAGGTGGACTGGTTGGAGCGCTGGTACTTGGCCAGGTGATACTCGTCCATGCCGCCGGCATGCTTGACGATGATCTTGGCAGCGTCGGCAAAGATGACCTCGCCGGCGTTCTTGGCCAGGGTGACCTCGCCGGAGTCCAGAGCGGCGCGACGCTCCATGCCGGTACCGACATAGGGAGCGGCAGGGTGAACCAGCGGCACGGCCTGGCGCTGCATGTTAGCGCCCATCAGCGTACGCTTGGCGTCGTCGTGCTCGAGGAACGGGATCAGCGTGGCTGCGACGGAGAGCATCTGACGCGGCGAGACGTCCATGTAGTCGACGTCCTCGACAGGCACGTCGGCGGGAGCGCCGAAGGAGCCGTCGAAGTCGCGGGTACGGGCGATCACGGTGTGCGGGCGGACAAGCTTGCCCTCGGCATCGGTCGTGATGAACTCGTTGGTCTTGGGATCGAGCGGCGTGTTGGCCGGCGCGATGACGTGCTTCTCTTCCTCGTCAGCGGTCATCCAGTCGATCTGGTCGGTGGCAACGCCGTTCTCGACGCGACGGAACGGAGCCTCGATGAAGCCGTACTCGTTGACGCGGGCGTAGAGAGCGAGCGAGCCGATCAGGCCGATGTTGGGGCCTTCGGGGGTCTCGATCGGGCACATGCGGCTGTAGTGCGAGTTGTGAACGTCGCGGACGGCCGTCGGCACGTTGGTGCGGCGGCTGGAGCCGGACTTGTGGCCGGCAAGACCGCCAGGGCCGAGTGCGGACAGACGGCGCTTGTGGGTCAGACCGGTCAGGGGGTTCGCCTGGTCCATGAACTGCGAGAGCTGCGAGGAACCGAAGAACTCCTTGATGGAGGCCACGATCGGACGGATGTTGATGAGCGACTGCGGGGTAATCTCGTCGATGTCCTGGGAGCTCATGCGCTCACGGACGACGCGCTCCATACGGCTCATGCCGATACGGAACTGGTTGGCGACGAGCTCGCCGACGGTGCGGATGCGGCGGTTGCCAAAGTGGTCGATGTCGTCGACCTTGAAGCCCTGCTCGCCGGCAGCGAGGGACAGCAGGTAGCGCAGCGTCGCGACGATATCCTCGTCGGTGAGCACCGTGACCTCTTCCTCGGTGGTGAGGTTGAGCTTCTTGTTGACCTTGTAACGACCGACGCGGGCCAGATCGTAGCGCTGCGGGTTAAAGAGCAGGCCCTCGAGCAGGCTGCGGGAAGCGTCCACGGTGGGAGGCTCGCCCGGGCGCAGGCGACGGTAGATCTCGATAAGGGCATCCTCGCGGGTGAGGGCGGTGTCGCGCTCCAGGGTGCGCTTGATCACATCGGAGTTGCCGAGCAGCTCGATGATGTCGTCGTTGGTGACGGCGATGCCAAGGGCGCGCAGGAACATCGTGGCGCTCTGCTTACGCTTACGGTCGATGGAGACCATGAGCTGATCGCGCTTGTCGACCTCAAACTCGAGCCAGGCACCGCGGGACGGGATGATCTGGGCCTTGTAGATCTGCTTGCCCGAATCCATCTCGGAGCTGTAGTACACACCCGGGGAACGGACGAGCTGCGAAACGACGATACGCTCGGTACCGTTGATGATGAAGGTGCCCTGATCGGTCATCATGGGGAAGTCGCCCATAAAGACGAGCTGCTCCTTGATCTCGCCGGTCTCCTTGTTGGTGAGACGGACGTCGGTCAGAAGCGGAGCCTGATAGGTCATATCCTTCTCGCGGCACTCCTCGACGGTGTGCGCGGGGTCGCCGAACTGATGCTCGCCGAAGGTAACCTCGAGAACATGGTGCTGACTCTGGATGGGGCTGGATTCCTTGAACGCCTCACGAAGGCCCTCGTCCTTAAAACGCTCAAAGGATTCCCTTTGAACAGAGATAAGGTTGGGGAGCTCCATGGCCTCCGGGATTTTCCCGAAGCTGACGCGCTTGCGCTCAGTGGCAGTGTATGCGTAGGTCACCAGGTTTTTCCTCCTTCACGGAAATGCTCGGTGGGTTGGCGAGGCATAGCTTCGCCAGTT
>CABRZC010000076.1 GCA_902475375.1 uncultured Collinsella sp.
TGCCCGCGGATATGCCCAGTCAAGCACCTCGTAGTACACCAAGGTCTCCTTGCTCATGCCCTTGCCCGGGAAGGACGCCATGATGCGCAAATCCGCGAGCGCCATGGGGAAGTAGAAGAGCATCATGTCGTTTTGGATCGCATCTTCCACGTCGTGCCCGGCAAAGGCGTCGGGGTACTGGCGCACCAGCTGCAGTGCGTTGGCACGTGCCTGCTGCGGCGAGATTTCGCAGGGAATACCCTGCCCAGGTACATACTCCGCACCAACGCCCAAGGTCAGGCGCTTGCTAAACGTCCCCGGCTTGAGCAGGTCGGCAATGCCGATCTTGTTGCCGCAGGACGGGCACTCAAACACACGCTGCGTTGACTCGCCCTCAAAGGACGCTCCACAGAAGGGGCAGGGAATGCTCACGTGCGTGGCTTCTTGGAACTCCTGCGCCGTGCCGCGGTCCTCCCACAGCAGATGCTCCAGAACCGACTGATTGCGCCAGTGTGAATTAAAGAAATACCAGTCCGGGTCCTCCGGGCGCTCGAGCTGCGAGACGTGCGTGAGCTTGAGCAGCCCGTCAACCACTGTCAGCGGCGTATGACGGATACCCAGGGCGCTCTTGGGCTCCCCGGCGTCCGCTTGCCACGGAATAACCGTTTCGCAATAGGCGCACTCAAAGCTGCGCTTTGCCTGGTGCGAATACATGGGGCCGCCGCAGTTTTGGCATTTAATGGCAAACATCTCGTCCATGGATACATCCTCCTTTGCGCAGGGGCTGTCGACATTAAGTATGTCGGGCAGGCAAGCACATGACCATACCCATGTGGCCCAAAATGGAGCACCTGGTCGGACAAGAAGGGCCGCTCGTTAGCTCCAGCAGACCATTGCTGCATTTTCTGAGCATCGGCGCACGGTGCGCCCATGCGAGCTACACTATCCCCTTAACCATGATTGTGAGGACGATTGCCATGCTATTTGTAAATCGGCTGGTACATACGCTTGTTCCCGGCAGCGAGGACGAGCCGGTCGATACGGCTTGCCGCACCAACGCGGGCTTTGTCGCAAGCCTCATTTGCATTGGCCTCAACATCACCCTGTGTCTGGCCAAGGGCATCGCGGGTCTGCTCGCCGGCTCTGTCTCGCTTATCGCCGACGCCTTCAACAACCTCTCCGATGCGTCGAGCAACATTGTGAGCCTGCTCGGATTCCGCCTTGCCAGCCGCCCGGCAGACGAAGGCCACCCCTATGGCCACGGCCGCTACGAATACCTCGCCGGCCTGTTTGTCGCCGTCCTCGTTTGTGCCGTCGGCATCAACCTGGCGCTCGAGTCCGTTACCAAGATCATCAAGCCCTCCCCCACCGCTTACACGCTCGTTTCCCTTGCGGCACTGGCTACATCCATGCTCGTTAAGCTCTGGATGGCCGCGTTCAACCGCACGCTGGGCGATCGCATCGACTCGGAGACGCTCATCGCCACGGCGCAGGACTCCAAAAACGACGTCATCACCTCAGGCTCGGTCTTGGTGGCGGCGCTTATTTCGCAGACGACCGGCTTTGACCTCGATGGCTGGGCGGGCCTGGGCGTGGGCATCTTCATCTGCATCAGCGGCCTGGGCCTGGTGCGCGACGCCATCAGCCCGCTGCTGGGACAAGCGCCCGACCCCAAGCTCGTCCAGGAAATCCGCGACAGGATCATGTCGTACCCCCAGGTCCTGGGCACTCATGACCTCATGGTGCACGACTACGGCCCCGGCCGCCAGTTTGCCAGCGCACACGTGGAAATGCCCGGCGAGGGCGATGCCTTTGAGCACCACGAGATCCTGGACACCATCGAACACGATATCAAACGCCAGATGGGCATCGCCATCACGTTGCACTGCGACCCCATTGCAACAACCGGCGATGACTTGCGCGGCTGGGTCAAGCGCGGCGTAGCGCAGATCGACCCCGCGCTTTCCATCCACGACTTGCACGAGCACGACGGCTTTGTTTCGTTTGACCTGGTGCGTCCCGACGGCTTTGACATATCCGACGAGGAGCTGCTGGAGCTCGTCACGCGCATCGTGCACGAGCGCAGACCCGATGCATCATGCGTCGTCACGTTTGACTCCGGCTTTAGCTCGCCCGAGCGTCCGGCAGAGCAGTTGTAGCCCCGCTTCGCTCAGCCGCTAGTTTCCCTGTGCGCCCGAAATGCCGTTTTGCAGCGCGTCCCAGGCGTTCGTTGCCATATCGCCCAGGTTCTGTGCGGTATCGCCGAGGTTCTGAGCCGTGTCGCCCAGCTCTTGAGCCTTATCTCCAAGCTCCTGGGCCTTGTTGCTCAGGTCCTCCAGCGTGTTGAAGCTCGAATTGTCGGTGCCGCTTTGGCCGTCAGACGAGTTGCCCGAGCTGTTCTTGTGCGTGAGTTGAATTTCGAGGTTACCGTTGTCGTTATAGTAGGCAGAAGTAACAACCCAGTTGGCATCGACAACAGGCGTCGAGCCGTCGTCAGTCAGAATCACAGCATTCGAAAGATCGGCCCCGCGCGACTTGAGGAGCTTCTTGGCGTTGGACCAGTACTGCCCCGGGATATCGCTCAGATCGACGGTGCTAGACGAGGCGGACTCGGTTTGCTCGGCAGTGGTATCGGCCGTTGAACTCCCTCGCCTGTTGAGCATGCCCGACACGATGGCAAACACAATCGAGAGGGCAAAGAAGATCGCCAGCACAATGAGGATCTTCTTGATCACACTCGACGAACGCGACGGCGCCTCTTCCTCGTCCTCACCATACTGCGGAATCGACTTGGGGTACTCGCGATAGGGCTGGCGTGCATACGGATCGCGCGACTCATAACGTGGCTGGGACTGCGCCGTGCGCGGCATATACGTCGTCTGCTGAGGCTGCGGAATGGGATTTTGCGGCAGGTTGTTATAAGCGCCTGCCGACGCGCTGCCATACGGGTCCTGCGGTGCATTGCCATACGGGTCCTGCGGCGCATAATCAAACGGATCCCGCGGTGTATCGCCATAGCCCATAACACGTGTGGGTTCGGCAGAAGGCTGCTTCGCGGCGGGGTCGGTATAACCGGGGTTGGGAACAACGCGGGTCGCATCGGCGCTATCGTCAGCCTGCGCGGAACCATATCCGCCCATCACGGTCGTCTTGTCCTGGTCCATGCAACGTTTCCTTTCCGTCGCCTGTAAGCATCAAGTTATCCATGCATTCTACCCGCGCAAAAGCCTATGATGGGCAAAGGCCGTCGGTATCTACAAGACATGCGCGTGCCTAAGGATCAAAAAGCCCCGCCGGGCCTTGGTGGGCGCGGCGGGGCGGGCAAGCGGCTATAAGCAGCAGGCTTAGAAAAGGCCGGTGATGTTGCCGTCGTTGTCGACGTCGATGTTCTCGGCCGCGGGAACCTTGGGCAGGCCCGGCATGGTCAGGACGCTGCCAGTCAGCGCGACCACAAAGTGGGCACCGGCGGAAACCTTGAGCTCGCGCACGGTGATGCGGAAGCCCTCGGGGGCGCCCAGCGCCTTGGCGTTGTCGCTAAAGCTGTACTGGGTCTTGGCGACGCACACCGGCAGGTTGCCAAAGCCGTTCTCGCGCAGCTCGGCGAGCTGACGCTTGGCAGCCGGCGTAAAGTCAACGCCGTCGGCGCGGTAGACCTTGGTGGCGACGGCCTCGAGGGCATCGGCAACATCGGCGCCGTCCTCGTAGGCAAACTTGAGCTCGCTCGGCTGCTCAATCAGGCGCATGACCTCATCAGCCAGGTCGAGCGCGCCCTCGCCGCCCTTGGCCCAGACCTCGGAAAGCTTAACGTTAACGCCGAGCTTCTGGCACTCGGACTCGATGAGCTCGAGTTCGGCCTCAGTGTCCGTCGGGAAGCGGTTGATGGCGACCACACAGGGAAGACCATAGACGTTCTGGATATTGTCAACGTGACGCAGCAGGTTGGGCATGCCGGCCTTGAGGGCCTCGAGGTTCTCGTCGTTAAGGTTGGCCTTGGCAACGCCGCCGTTGTACTTAAGCGCGCGGGCGGTGGCGACAATCACGACGGCGCTGGGGCGGACGCCCGTCATGCGGCACTTGATGTCGAGGAACTTCTCGGCACCCAAATCGGCGCCGAAACCGGCCTCAGTAATGGCGACATCGCCAAAGCGCATAGCCATGCGCGTAGCCATGATGGAGTTGCAGCCGTGGGCGATGTTGGCGAAGGGGCCGCCGTGGACAAACGCGGGCGTACCCTCAAGCGTCTGCACCAGGTTGGGCTTGAGCGCATCCTTAAGCAGCGCAGCCATGGCGCCCTGAGCCTTGAGGTCGCGCGCGCGGATGGGCTCGCCGGCAAAGCTGTA
Organism: uncultured Collinsella sp.; assembly: GCA_902475375.1. GTDB lineage: Bacteria > Actinomycetota > Coriobacteriia > Coriobacteriales > Coriobacteriaceae > Collinsella. Next base: position 4,320 of record CABRZC010000076.1, read on the forward strand.
TCCGACGACGATCTCGCCCAAGCGCTCCTTAAGGTCGTTGATGCTCGTGGACAGGCACAAGATCGCCATGACCTCGGAGGCAACAGTAATGTCGAAGCCATCCTCGCGCGGCACGCCCTGGGCCTTGCCGCCAATGCCGTCGATAACATGGCGCAGCTGGCGGTCGTTCATGTCGACGACACGCTTCCAGGTGATGCGCTTAACGTCGATACCGAGCTGGTTGCCTTGCTGAATATGGTTGTCGAGCATGGCGGCCAGCAGGTTATTGGCGGCACCGATAGCGTGGAAGTCACCGGTAAAGTGCAGGTTGATGTCCTCCATGGGGATGACCTGGGCCCAACCGCCGCCGGCGGCGCCGCCCTTGACGCCAAAGACGGGACCGAGCGAAGGCTCGCGCAGGGCCACGGCGCTCTTGACACCGCGACGGCGCAGGCCATCGGCCAGACCGATGGTCGTGGTGGTCTTGCCCTCGCCGGCGGGCGTGGGGTTGATGGCGGTCACGAGGACGAGCTTGGCCTGGTGGTCGGTCGGCTCGTTGAGCAGTGAATAGTCAACCTTAGCCTTGTCGAAGCCATACGGAATCAGGTGCTTTACGTCGACGCCGGCGTTCTTAGCCACCTCGGTAATGGGCAGCGGCGTGACGGAACGTGCGATTTCGATGTCAGTAGGCATGGGCGGTCCTTTCGTTACTGGATGAGAAAAAGACCAATTCAGCATAGCACGGGCGCGCAATAGTAAAACACCCGTAACCGATGAATGGCGATATGTTTATCCAATGCTCAGCGATAGCCTACAGACCAGCCAAAACAAACCCGTCTCTAAACGGCTGGCTCGATGCCCAAGTGCTCAAAGGTGCGAAGCGTTGCCTGGCGGCCCTGGGGCGTGCGAATCATCAAGCCGCACTGCAGCAGATAGGGCTCATAGACATCCTCGAGCGTACCCGGGTCCTCGCCCACCGCGCTGGCAAGGGTCGTCAGGCCCACGGCACGACCGGAGAACGTCTTGGCAAGCGTCTCCAAGATGCGAATGTCCATCCAGTCCAGACCAAGCTCATCAATCTCGAAGAACTCGAGCGCCTGACGGCAGATATCAAGCTCAATAGGCCCGTTACCGCGTACCTGTGCATAGTCGCGCACACGCTTGAGCAGACGGTTTGCGAGGCGCGGCGTACCGCGCGAGCGCGAGCCGATCTCGAGCGCGCTCGGATGGTCGATCGTCACGCCCAGGATGGTCGCCGAGCGCGTCACGATCTGGGCGAGCTCCTCGACCGTGTAGTAGTCCAGGCGATACGAGATGCCAAAGCGATCGCGCAGCGGGCCCGTGAGCATGCCCGAACGGGTCGTGGCCGCCACCAGCGTAAACTTAGGGATATCCAGGCGAATCGAGCGCGCAGCCGGACCCTTGCCGATCACGATATCGAGCGCAAAGTCCTCCATAGCGGGATACAGGACTTCCTCGACCGAGCGGTTAAGGCGGTGGATCTCGTCGATAAACAGCACGTCACCCGGCTGCAAGTTGGTAAGGATAGCCGCCAGGTCGCCGGTACGCGCGATGGCCGGGCCGCTCGTCGTCTTGATCTGAGCGCCCAGCTCGTTGGCGATAACCGTGGCCAGCGTGGTCTTGCCCAGACCCGGAGGGCCCGAGAAGATCACGTGGTCGAGCGTCTCGCCACGGCTCTGTGCCGCCTCGATCAGCACGCGCAGGCTCTGTTTGATATGCTCCTGACCGCAGTAGTCGTCTAGGCGCTGGGGACGCAGGGTACGGTCGACATCGAGGTCTTCGGGTGTCAGTTCCGAGCCCACCATGCGCTCACCGTGCGCCATGGATGCCGCCGGCGAGCTGCCGGGCGTCGCCCACAGGTCCTGAGAGTCATCGGCTTCCCACATCACGCATCCATTCCGAGTCGCTTAAGCGCCGCGCCGAGCAGATCCTCGACACGCATGTCCTGCCCATCATACCCGCTCAGGGCAACCTCGGTCTCCTGCGGGCTAAAGCCCATGGAGAGAAGCGCCGCACGGGCGTCATCGATGGCCGAGGGAGCGGCGGCGGGGACCGGCATCGCAACCTGACCGGGAATTACGTCGACCGGAACAAAGCCCTTGTCCTTGGCAAAGGTACTCTTGAGCTCCAAGATAAGGCGCTGGGCGGTCTTTTTGCCCACACCGGGCACCTTGGCCATGCCCTTGTCGTCCTCGGCCATCACCAGGGAATACAGCTGTCCCACGGTATAGGTGGAAAGCACGGCAAGCGCCAGGCGCGGGCCAACACCCGACACGGACACGAGCCGGTCAAACATCGTGCGCTCGTCCTTGGAGGCAAAACCAAAGAGCGTCATGGCGTCCTCACGCACCTGCATGCGCGTGTAGAGGCGAACCTCGCCGCCGAGCGTAGGCAGCGTAGCGGCGGTGCTGCCCGAGATGCCGAGCTCAAAGCCCACGCCCGACACATCGACGACGGCCGAGCTCATCGTGGCCTCGACGAGCGTTCCATGGAGCTGGGAGATCATCAGTATCCGGTTCCTCTCTGTTGATAGAACTCGCCACCGGTAAGCGCCCGGGTGCGGCTGAGGTTTACGTGGCAGATGGCGCAAGCCAGGGCATCGGCGGCATGGTCGGGATGCGGGTCGTGATCGAGTTGCGTGAGCGTACGGACCATATACGCGACCTGTCGTTTGTCCGCGGCGCCGGTGCCCACAACAGCCTGCTTGATCTGCATGGGCGTGTACTCGCCAATCTCGAGCGCGCATTCCGAAAGCGCCACGAGTGCAGCACCGCGGGCATGCGCCGTAGGGATAGCCGAGCGAACGTTGGCGCCAAAGTAAATGCTCTCGATAGCAGCGGTATCGGGGCGGTAGCGCTCTACGACACCCTTGAGGTCGCGGGCGATATGCGACAGGCGCACCGCGAGCGGGCTTCCGGCACTGGTCTCAATACAGCCGTAGGCACGACAGCGAACCTCTCCGCGCCGTTCCTCAATAATCCCCCAACCCGTATGGGCCAAACCGGGGTCGATACCCAAAATGACCAAGCCGACCTCCCCTCGTCTTTTGCCAAGCGTAAGGCAAGGCCCCGCGCATCATTCACGAACGTCTGTTCTAGAATAACACAACGCCAGCCCCATACGTCAGCCGAGATTGAATTGTAGGTTGAGCATACGCAAGCGAGCGCCCGCCAGAGCGAGCAAGGTGCCTTGAAAGAGGAGGGCATTGACCTGGCGGTCATGCCCGACGATTGAAAGGCAGATTGCCGCTCTGGCGGGCGCGCAGCGACCTAGTTTTGAGAGAAGAATGGGAATTGCCTCGGATCCACCGGCGGATGCGGCATCGGACCACCCTGGGGCCCGCCCTGCGGTCCGCCCTGGCCGCCCATCATCTTTTCGATGGCGTCCTGGACCTCACCCTCAAACTTTTTCATGCCCTCATGCAGACGACGCTGACCGTCCTCAGAGCGCAGCTCTTCCATCTGCTCGGGCGAAATACCCAACAGCTCGCCCAACAGGCCCATCATCTCGCCGCGCATACGGTCACTCGTATCGTCGTCGGCAAAGCGTCGCACCTCAGCGCGTGCCAGCGAATCAACCGTCATGCGCTCCTTGCCGTTGAGCCCCAGATCGGACCACGCAAGCATGTACGGCCAAGCGCGCTCGGCAAACGAACGAGCCGAGACGATCGGGGCCGTCGGTAGCATGCGACGAGCAGCCTCACCCTGGCGCACGAGCATCAGCAGCAGCGAGCAGGCCTCGGGCTTGGCGGCGGCCATCGGGATGTCGTCAAAGGGACGGCTGCGGTCCACGTGCGACTCAAGCGCACCATCGACCTCGCCCGGCTCAAGCCCGCCAAGCAGCTGCGCCGCGCGGTCGAGCATGTCGACCGGACCGTCAAGCGTCGAGAGTGCCTGAGCCAGCACGCGATCCATGCAATCCTCTACCGCGTTGAGCGTCACGAGCTCTTGGGGCACCACGGCCGAGGCACGGTTGCGCACGCGTGCCACAAACTCGAGCGTCGACAGATACACATCGCCAAAGGGCGCAAAGTCGCCCTGATAGCCGCCGGACAGCGCGGGCGCCGCCAATGCGTACTCAGTCTTGGAAAGCGGGCTCAACGCCATGGCGCCCAGCTCGAGCGCCGTATCCTCGAGCATCAGGCCCAGCGCGCGCGAACGCAGGCGTTCGGCATCGCCCGCCGACACGTCGCGATCGAGCACGCGCGCCGCATCCGGCGCATCGCGCTCGACGGTGCGAATGTGCAAGCGCTCGGCGATTGAGCGCACAGCAGAACAGCGGGCGGCCTCTGCCTCCTCCTGCGCCGGCGTAAAGATGCGATTGCGCCCCAGCACCAGGCCAATTACGTTACGCGGACCCAAGGCGTCGACGGCAAGCGCCGCCAACAGGGACGACGGCAGATCGCCCTCGAGCGCCACCACGGCACGCGAGGCGCCGCGGGCGCGGGCATTGTCGCGCACGGCAAGCACCAGCGCCTGCCACAACCACTCCTCAGAGCGAAACTGGGGCAGCTCATGGTCCTCCAGGGCATCGAGCATCACGCCGCGCTGTATTTCCTGAACCAGCAGGCTCTCCTCAAAACACGGCGCCTGGGCCACCACGCGGCCGCAATCGTCGAGCACAAACGACCCGCCGGTATACACCGACTCGTCATAGGCGCCGACCGGCGCCATGCAGGCAAACCACACGCTGCGCTTGGAGGCGATCTTGCGGTAGGCACCGCTGCGCACGGCGGCGACGGCGGCGGTCTCGCGGTCGGTCATGTCAAACGCATTGAACTGAAAATAGGCAATGAGGTCGACGCCGGTCGGCAGCATCTCGAGCTCGCGATCCAGGTCAAACACCACAGCGATGCGCACGCCGTCCACGTCAAACACCGGAGGCGCCCAACGCGCGTCGTTGCTCTCGCCACGCTGCAGGGCGATACTTGCGCGCGCAGGCACCACGCGACCGTCTTTGAGCATCATGTAGTCAAGCAGGGGCTGACCCTCAAACGAAACCGCAGAGGGTACGATGCAGATCATGTCGAGCTCTTGGATGCGCTCGGCAACGCCCGTCAGACCCGTCAGCATATCGTGCTCAAAATCGGCAGCGCCCACCA
>CABRZC010000077.1 GCA_902475375.1 uncultured Collinsella sp.
ACTTGTGCTGTTACCGTCTTCCCGCTGTTGTTGGGGTATGCTTTGTTCGTATGTAAACGTTTGACATGTTGATGGGGGAGGGTGCTATGGCTCGCGAGGGCGCTCGTTCTAAGGATTCTGCTAAGCCTGGCATCAAGGAAGTTGCAGCGGTGGCGGGGGTTTCGCCTACTACGGTATCTCGCGTGCTTAATAATCGCGGCTATATTAGCCAAGAGACCCGCGATAAGGTCCATGCCGCGATGGAGCGCATCAACTATACGCCCAACGATATCGCCCGTGCCATGCTCAACGGTCGCCTGAATCTTATCGGTATGATCGTTCCCTTTGTGAGCAGCCCGTTCCATGCTCAGGTTGTGCAGGCGGTCGAGCGCACGTTAGCGGAAAACGGCTTTAAGATGTTGCTGTGCAACAGCGCCAATCGACCCGATCTTGAGCGTTCCTATATTGACATGCTCCGCCGCAATATGGTCGACGGCGTAATCGTCAACTCCCTCAATATCGGTGCCGAGGCATATGCCGAGATGGGCTTGAGCCTGGTTGGCATCGACTGCGATCTTGGCGAGGGCTCTGTCCAGATTGCAAGTGACAGCTATGGCATTGGCGAGCTCGCCACGCGCCGTCTGATTGATGACGGCTGCAGGCGTATCCTGTGCCTGCGCAGCAATAGCCGCATGCGCATGCCTGCCAATAAGCGTACCGATGCCTACCACGATGTTGTGGAGCAGGCCGGTTTGCCCGCGCTTGTCCGTGAGGTCGAGTTCGTTAAGTCCGATGACGAAAAGAGTGCGGTCGTTGCGAAGATTCTCGATGAGAACCCCGATATTGACGGCATCTTTGCGGGAGACGACACGATGGCGGCTATCTGTCTTAACGTGATGAAGCAGCGCGGCTTGAGCGCTCCGGACGATATTAAGGTCGTGGGCGCGGATGGCGCCCGCCGCACTATGACGTTTATGCCTGACTTAACAACCGTTCGTCAAGATATCGATCGCATCGGAGAGCTCGCGGCGCAATCCATCATCGCTCTTGTTAACGGTGAAAAGCCCGAATCGAATACCAAGCTCCCCGTTGAACTCATTGAGGGCAAAACCGCGTAGTTCATCCCGTGCCAAAAGAATTCCTCAAACGCCTCTGATGACCGTTCGCCGGCATATGTCAACCGTTTGCCGACGACTGGAACTGCGAAAAGACGTATTGGTGTGAAAACGTTTGACATATGAAAACGATTGACATATCTTGCAGTTGTACCGAGTTAGTATCACGTGGGAAGGAAGTCTCGGATGCACAAGGTGTATTACCAGCCTGAGGGAATTTGGGTGGGCGACATCATGCCGTACGGCGAGGACGGCACGTTCTATCTCTATCATCAGCGTGACACGCGAAACCCCGGACCTTTCGGAGAGCCGTTTGGCTGGGCACTCGCGACAACCAAGGACTTCGTCAATTACAAAGACTTTGGCGAGAGCCTTGAGCGTGGCGGCGACGAGGAAGTCGACCAGTATGTTTATGCCGGCACGGTGTTTAAGGTGGGCGACAAGTACCATGCGCTCTACACCGGTTGCAATCGCGATAAGGTCAAGGCACGCTTGATGAAGCAGGTTCTTCTTCACGCAACGAGTGACGACGCCGTCAAGTGGGAGAAGAACATCGCCGAGACGCTGCTTCCGCCCCAGGAGGGTTACGATGACCGCAACTGGCGCGATCCCTTTGTGCTTTGGGATGAGGAGAACGAAGAGTACATGCTCATCCTCGGCACGCGTGTGGGCGAGGACAAGCGTCTGATGACCGGTCGTCTGGTCAAGTTCACCTCCAAGGACCTGGATACCTGGGAGTTCCAGGGCGACTGGTGGAATCCGGGCCTGTACACCATGTTCGAGATGCCTGATCTCTTTAAGATGGGCGACTGGTGGTATCTGGTGTTCTCCGAGTACAGTGATGGCAACAAGACCCGTTACCGCATGTCTCGCTCTATCAACGGTCCTTGGATCACTCCTGCGGACGATTCCTTCGATGGCCGCGCGTACTATGCCGCGCGTACCGCATTTGACGGCGAGCGCCGCGTTCTCTTTGGTTGGGTTCCTACGCGTGACGAGGGCGGCGACCCCAGCTCTTACCTGTGGGGTGGCACCTTTATGCCCCTCGAGATCGTTCAGCGTGCCGACGGAACGCTCGGCACCAAGCTTCCTGACAGCATGCTTGGCGCCTTTGGCGAGGCTAAGGCAGTCGAGGCCTTTGAGCTCTCCTGCGAGTCGGGCAAGGTCGAGCAGGTGCTCGCCGCGGATGCCGGTTCCACCTATATGCTCGATGCCGACATCGAGCTCGCCGGTGACGCTGCCGGCTTCTCGGTGAAGCTTGCCGAGGACGCCGAGTCCGGTCTTGCCTATGAGTTCCGCGCCAACCTGCGTGAGGGCAAGCTCGAGTTTACGGCGGCCCCCCAGTATCCGTGGTTCCAGGTCAACAACATGGGCCTCGAGCGTCCGTTGTTCTTTAAGGGCGAGGGCACTCATCATGTGCGCCTGGTCGTTGACGACGATATCGCGACCATCTTTGTCGATGATGTTGCGCTTAACGCTCGATTCTGCAATAAGCAGGGCCAGGGTGTGGCGCTGACGGTCACCGACGGTACGCTTAAGTGCGCAAATGCAACGATCGCGTCTCTGTAATGGCATCAAAACGTCTTATGATTTCGTAAAGGAATGGAGAGGAACATGGACTACAAAGTAGTGTCTCAGCAAGTCGTCGATAACGTCGGCGGTCTGGAGAACATCGAGGGCGCCACGCATTGCGTTACGCGTCTGCGTCTGGTGCTCAAGGATACGAGCAAGTACAACAAGGCCGAGCTCGAGAACATCGATGGCGTCAAGGGCGTGCTGTACAACAGCGGCCAGCTCATGATCATCTTCGGTACCGGTACCGTCAACAAGGTTTACGATGAGTTTATGGCTCTGACGGGCGTTAAGGAGATCAGCGCTTCCGAGGTCAAGGGCGCCGAGGCGGACAAGAAGGGCAAGTTCTTCTCGGTCCTCAAGGTATTCTCGGACATCTTTATCCCCATCATTCCCGCTTTCGTCGGCGCTGCTATCATCATCGGCCTTAAGTCGCTGATCGTTGCCAACGGCCTCTTTGGCATGGAGGGCAGCCTTGCCGACCACAGCGAGTTCCTCAAGAACCTCGCTAGCTTCTTTGCCATTATCGCCACCACGTTCGACTACCTGCCTGTCCTGGTTATGTACAGCGCGGTGAAGCGTTTTGGCGGTAACCCGATTTTGGGCATCCTCGTCGGTATCGTCATGGTTCACCCGAGTCTTATGAACCGTAACACGTTCGTTATGGACCCGACGGGTGCTGAGTACTGGAACTTTGGTCCGCTCTCCATTCCCATGGTTGCTTTCCAGGGCGGCGTGTTCCCTGCAATCATGACTGCCTGGTTTATGGCCAAGGTCGAGAAGATTGCCCAGAAGTACATCCCCGAGGTCGTTTCGTTCGTCTTTGTCCCGACCGTTACCCTGATTCTTGCTAACGTCGCCCTGTTCACCGTGTTCGGCCCGCTCGGCAACCTAATCGGCGACGTCCTCGCCGGCGTAATCGATATCCTGTACAACAGGATGGGCGTCTTTGGCGCCTTTGTCTTCGCCGCGTTCCTGCAGCCGCTCGTCGTTACCGGTACGCATCAGTTCATCCAGGGTATTGAGGCCAACCTCGTTGCCACGACCGGCTTCAACTACATCCAGGCCATCTGGTCGGTTTCCATCATCGCCCAGGGCGGCGGCGCCATCGGCATGTATCTCATTCACAAGAAGCACTCCAAAGAGCGTAACATCTGCATGTCGTCCTTTATCCCGACGCTGGTCGGTATCTCCGAGCCCGCAATCTTTGCTGCAAACATGCGCTACTCGATCATTCCGTTCGTCTGCGCTTGCATCGGTGCAGGCTGCGGCGGTGCCTTCGTCAAGCTCTTTGAGGTGCGCGCTATCGGTCAGGGTCTGACCGGCGTGCTTGGCCTGCTCATCGTCACGCCCGAGACGCTCGTGTGGTATGTGGCTGGCAATCTCATCGCCTTCATCGTGCCAATCGTCTTGATCTTTGCCTACAACAAGGCAAAGGGCGTGCCGACCACCGATGAAGAGGGCGCTGGCGCTGGCTTCGACGTTAGCTTCTAGTTGAGCCGTTCAGCGTAATCTGAGGATAAGTCCATTTGGGGAAGGGCGTTCGACTCGTGTGAGTCGAGCGTCCTTCCCTATAGACGAGAAAGCCAATGGCGATGTTTAATCAAAAAAATAAGGTGACGCGCGCGGACTATGAGCAATGGCGTGCCGGACAGGATGAGACGGTGGGTCGCATCGCGTCCGACCCCGATAGGCTCCTGTTCCATGTGGAGCCTGAGCTTGGCTGGCTCAACGATCCCAACGGTTTGGTGCAGATCGGTGATACGTATCACATCTATCACCAATACGATCCATTCGATGCTGCGCATGGCGGTCCAGTGCTTTGGAATCATCTGACAACAAAGGATTTTGTGACGTACGAGAATTGCGGCCCTGTGCTGTTCCCCGATTCCGATTTGGATTCGAGCGGAGCGTATTCTGGTTCTGCCTTTGTACACGACGGCAAGATTCACTACTTCTATACCGGCAACGTCAAGCATTTTGACCGAGATGATTACGACTACGTGTTGACGGGCCGTGAGCAAAACCAAATTCATATGGTTGCCGAGAATCCCGACGAATTGGGCAAGAAGTGTGTGGCTGTTGGGCCGGTCGATTACCCCGACGATATCGGTACGCACGTACGCGACCCCAAGATCCTTGAACACGATGGTATCTACTACATGGTTCTGGGCGCTCGTACGAAAGACGACCGCGGCTGCGTGCTTGTCTATACCTCGAGCGATCTAGAGGACTGGAGCTATGCGACGCGCATTGAGTTGGGCGAGAAGTTTGGCTTTATGTGGGAGTGCCCCGATCTGTTTGAGCTCGATGGTGAGCTTATTCTCGTTTGCTGTCCGCAGGGTGTGTCCGCCGATGGTTGGCGTTACCGCAATCCGCACCAGTGCGTGTGGTTTCCCATCGAGGCCGATTGGGAGGCACCGAGTTTTAAGATCACCGGGCAGGGCATGCCCCCGATGGTCGATGCCGGTTTTGATTTCTATGCTCCGCAGTCCTTTGAGGATGCTGCAGGCCGGCGTTTGATGATCGGATGGTCGGGTTGCCCCGATGCGACGGCGGAAAACCCGACGGTGGCGCGCGGGTGGCAGTGCGCGTTGACGGTGCCGCGAGAGCTGAGCATGCGCGATGGTAAGCTCTGCCAGCAGCCGGCGCACGAGATTGGGAGGATGCGCGGCGACTGCGTTCGCGCGACAGGCGGTGAAACCGTTGAGGAGCCGGGCCGCCTGTTTGATCTTGTGGTTTCCTGCGAGGGCGCCAAGATGGTCGAGCTCGAAATCCGCAAGGGTGTCTTTGTGCGCTATGCAGACGGGATGCTTACCCTCGACATGGGTGACGAAGGCTATGGGCGCGACCAGAGGTCGATTGAGCTCAGCGAGCTTCGCGACCTGCGCGTGCTTTCGGACACTACGATGGTCGAGATTTTTGCAAATGGCGGCGAGGCGGCACTTACGAGCCGTACCTATTCGCCGGCGGTTCCGGCGATGGAGCTGCACGCCGAGGGCGCGGCATCGATGAATTTCTACCGCCTCGCGCATTAACCGTGTGTGGAGCACGATTGGATTTGCTGGACGGAATGTGTCGCAGTTGTCGCGGCCAACTACCGCTTACCGCATATAGCGACCGTTTGCGGAATAAGTAACCCTCCTTAATAAACCGTGTGGAATCCTAGATAAGCACGGAGTTTTCCAGGGAGACGCTGTCCTTTGTTGTGTGCAAGGGGCGGCGTCTCTTTGGCGCTTGGACGCCGTTGTGCAACAGTGCGGCGGCGCGTGCCATGTATTGAAAAGCCAATGTCGAGATGGGTCGTGATAATAATGGGCAAGTACGTAATCGTGGTTGAGTCTGGGTCGGATGTGACGCCGGAGCTCTGCGAGCGCTACGGCATCGTGCGCGTGCCCATGCATGTCACGATTGGTGACGAGACCGTCGAGGACGGCTCGATCGATCCGCTCGAGATTTACTCGCGCTGCAACGAGTTTGGTGTGATGCCCAAGACCAGTGGCTGTTCGCCAGCGGATTTTGCGCATGTGTACGACCGCATCCATGCCGAGCAACCCGACGCGACTATTTTGCATCTTGCATATTCCGAGGCCACGACCTGTTCGCATCAGTCCTCTAAGATTGCGGCTCAGGGGCGCGACTACGTGTTCTCCATGGACACGCGCTTTGTCTCGGTGGGCCAGTCGCTCGTTGTCGTCGAGACCGCCAAATACATCGAGGCTCACCCCGATGCCACCGTCGACGAGATCTTTGCATTTACGAACTCCGTCATGGACCGCGTGCTGCTGGGCTTTGTTCCTACGGACCTTGCCTTCCTTAAGGCGGGCGGTCGCTTGTCCAACGTGGCATTCCTTGGCGCCCACCTGTTCAAGATTAAGCCCTGCATTGAGGTGACGGGCGGCAAGTTCGTGGCAACCAAGAAGTTTCGCGGCTCTATGCTCAAATGCGCCCGTGCCTTTATTGACCACATGGTTGCGAAGGGCGAGATTGACTACTCGCACATTGGCCTGGCGTATTCGGTAGGCCTTTCCGAGGAGCTGCGCGACGACATGGAAGTCTATGCGCACGACCTGGGCTTTAAGGATGTTACCTGGACTCAGGTCGGCGGCGTCATCTCGAGCCATTGCGGCCCGACCGCCTTCGGCGCGGTGCTCACGCTTAAAGCGTAAGGCCTGGCGTCTATCGATTTCTATTGCCTCGGCGGCGGGTGGGTTGTGACAACCTTCCCGCCGCTCTTGCGTGGGGCCAAATAGAACAACCCAATTGACCGCTAAACCGTTTCGTCATCATGCGTATGGGCTAGAATGGCTCTGGTATTTATGTAACCAAAACCAATGAGAGGCAAGGTAGCGGGAATGGCTGAGATGACGCTCGAGGGTGTGGACGCTCGTCCCGAGGACTCCGCATTTGCCCTAGGCCGCGTACATTCGATTGAGACGATGGGTACGGTTGACGGTCCCGGCATCCGCTTCGTAGTGTTTGTCCAAGGCTGTCCCATGCGCTGCGCGTATTGCCACAATCCCGATACTTGGTCTGTTAACGGCGGTACCATGGTGACTGTCGAGCACCTCATGGACGAGTTCCAGAGCAACCATGAGTTTTACCGCAGCGGTGGTATTACGGTATCCGGCGGTGAGCCGCTCCTGCAGCCTGAGTTTTTGGCCGACCTGTTCCGCGCCATGCACAATAACCCCGATGGTCGCGTACATACCTGCTTGGATAGTTGCGGCTATGCGTTCGACCCCATGCATCCCGAGAAGTTCGATGCCGTACTCAACGAGACCGATATGGTGCTGCTCGACATTAAACACGCCGATCCCGTCGAGCATAAAAAGCTGACCGGTTGCGATCCCGCACGCATTCTGGCGTTTGGTGATGAGCTTGCCCGTCGCAAGATTAAGGTCGTTATCCGCCACGTGGTGGTGCCGGGCATTACCGATACGGTTGAGGAGTGCGAGGCACTCGGTCGTCTAATCGCCCCGTGGCATAACGTGGTCGGTCTGGAAATGCTGCCGTATCACACGATGGGTGTCGTCAAGTACGAGCAGCTGGGGATTCCCTATAAGCTCGAGGGCGTTCCACAGATGGATACTGCGCGCATGCCCGAGCTGCGCAACGCCGTCATGACGGGCATGAAAAAGCGTCGCGCGGAACTCAAAAACGCTATCGGCTAGCGGGCCATTTTCGCTCCCCAAAGGCACTCATTGGGGACAGACTTAAATGAGTGCCCCTGGGCACCAAGTTGATTGCCAAAGAGCTCCGTCAAGTTGCGGTGGAATAGTTCTTGTTTTTCGGCTTATGCCGCCCAAATAGGAACTATTCCACCGCAACTGCGTTTTGGGCGGAGATGCGCAACAGAATCGCGCCATTTGGATAAATACGCTTGTGGTTTCTTTAAAGACGCCTTAAACGCCGCTGAATATCTTTGGAAAGAAATGCCTGCTCGGTATTATGCTGCTCGTATATGAACGGTAGCAGTCAGGAGACCACGTGCGAAATAACGCATCGCGGGACGAGTATATGCCGCAGCATAGCAGCAGATATGAGACGAAGGGCACATCTTCGCGTGGCCTTGCCGACGCTCGCGTCCGCGTGACGAAGATTGCCGCCATTGGGATGCTAACGTTGGCGATTATTATCCTCGGAATTACCGCCAAAACCTACGCGTCGGAGCGAATGGCACACTCAGATGCGTCAACGGTACAGACGCAAAACGAGAAGGTTTCAAAGTCCAAAGCGTCGGCAGATCTCAAGACGAGACTTTCGAAGGCGGACTTCAACGATATCCCTTCGGGTGATACCGTTCAGGCCTTCTCGTTGGTGGATAACAAGACTCCTACCTTGGAGGATGAGAGCCTTGCCTTGCTCCAGGATGCCCTGAGTCGGGCGCAGGAGCTAGGCGATGTGGGCGTGGTGTTCTACGACCTGTCAAGCGGCAAGGGCGTGACGTATAACCCCGATGTCGAGGTTTACGGCGCGAGTAGCTACAAGGCGCTCTATGCGTTGTACATCTGCGAATCTCTGGTCGAGACGGGTCAGGTTTCACTCGATGATTCCCTTGGCACCTATGGTGGCTACAACATGGGTTGGCAGACGGTGCGCGACCTGATCGATGCCGCGGTCGTTAATTCGGACAACGATTCGTTTATTGCGTTACGCGCGGCGTTTGACAGTGTCGGTTACGAGGATTGGATTGCCAGTCTTGGCATCGATTACGATACCGCACTCGATCCGATGAGTGATTTTCCCACCTATTGCCCGCGCACCTCGGCCAAATTGTGGCGCGAGATGAGCGAGTATTTGAGCCGTGATACCGAGACGTCGCAATGGCTATCGGATCTTCTGGCCTCTACGACTCGATCGTTTATTCGTAATGGCATTGCGGACGACCAAGCCTTGGTACGCAACAAGGCAGGCTGGATTAGCGAGGATGGTTGCTATTCGACATGCGATGCGTGCCTCATCGATGTCGATGGCGACACCTACATTATGAGTATCATGACATCGATGCCATGGAGCGATCGCTCGAGCGAGCTGGTGGCTGCGATTGCTAAGACATTCTTTGATACCCGAGCTGCGCTGGCCTAACGTGTTCGTTTGACGAGGTCAAACAAAATGCTGGTACCATACCGTGGTTGAGAATTTCGTATAGGTTTGGGGAATGGCATGGCTACCATCGCGATTATCGGTGCGCTCGAAAAAGAGATCATGCAGATT
>CABRZC010000078.1 GCA_902475375.1 uncultured Collinsella sp.
GTAGCTACGGTAGATTTCGAATAGCTTTGATTTGCCGGACCTTCGCACGCCCGAAACGACCTTGATGACGTGTGAGTCTTTCCACGAAATGAGCCAGTCGAGGTACTGTTTGCGATCAATCAGATTCATGAAACCCCTTTCTTGGCGAGAAAAAACTGGAGCAAAATCAATACTTATAGGAAATATCTAAAAATATGGGATTGAATCTATTTTAACAAAAAAGTTAATGAAAAATGGATTACATTCCATAAATATCCGTAGACGCAGGTCCGGCTAAACGGGGAGGGAACATGGGGCCAGCAAAACGCCGCAGCGGGACTGTTCCCGTTGCGGCGTTTTTTGTTACAGGTAGGCGCCCAGGTTGATGTCGGTTATTGGGGCCGCGGATGGGCCCGTCGGGTGCTGCTCGGCCTTTTGGGTGCTCACACGTTCGAGCAAGAAGGGGCGCACGAGCTCCTGACGGTTAATGTCCTCGGCGGCCGTGGCCGTGGTGACGGTGCGCGCGGCGGAGCCGATGCGGACTCGTTTGGTCTTGGCGGCGGGCTTGTCCCCGATCTGTTCCATGAGCAGCTGCACGCCCTTGCGGCCGATCTCGTAGCCCGGTGGTGCTACCGTGGTGAGGGGGACCGATCCGCTCCAGGCAAGTGGGTTGCCATCGCAGCCGGCAACAAGAATCTGGCCGGGGACGGAAATGCCCTTGTCGGTCAGCGCCGAGATAACGCCCGAGGCTAATACGTCGGTCAGACCGATGACAAAATCGGGGCGCTCGTCAGCAGGGCGCTCGGCAATCTGGGCACCGATACTGTAGCCGTCGGCTGCGGTATTCCACTCTCCGGCGTCAATGACTTCAATTTTGATATCGGGATGCAGGGCAAGTGCCTTGTGAATGCCAAGGACGCGCAGGGTGAGTTGCATAAATGCTGCTCGACCCACAACGACAATATGGCGTGCGCCGCGGGCGATGGCGAGCTCGGCGATAATGCGCCCCTGTGCCTCGTTGTCGGCGGCCACGTAGTAACCGGGTTCTGAACAATGGACGTCCAGATGGACGATCGGCACGGGCATTTTAGTCATGGCCGGGTGCCAGTCGGGGGACGCCATGGGCTGAACCATGACGCCGGACATCTGCGTGCCCATAAAATAGCGCAGGTAATGGTCTTCGAGAATGTCGTCGTTATCGGCGTTGGCGATGAGCAGGTCGTAGCCGTGCTTGCGGGCCTCGTTGTGGGCGCCGCTGGCGATTTGGAGCGAAAAGCCGTGGTCGAGACGGGGGAGCACTAGGCCAAAGGACTTGGTGGCGCCGCCCGCGAGCTGACGAGCGCTTTGGTTGGGCAGGTAGCCCAGGCGATTGATGGTCTCGTTGATGAGCCTGAGGGTCTCGGGGCGCAACTTCTCGGGATGGTTGAGCGCGTTGGAAACCGTGCCCAGCGAAACCCCGGCCTCGCGCGCGACGTCGCTGATTGGAACCTTTGCCATAGCGGCCCCTTTGATGCGTTTCAAGTAGAAGCCAGATTGTAGCATCCTAAACCAACCAAAAAGTGACAGGTTTATTTTGGCAGGTTTTATCTGGGGAAACGCCGTTGCCAGCGCGGCCACCACAAATGCCTGTCCCCATTGTGGTGGTTTGGACCAGCTGGACGTGTGTGCATCGGGTGGTATCTAAGTTGAGATACCACTTCTGGTATATCAGCTTGCGCTTGCGTGAGTACAATACTCGAACGTTATACGTCTCAGCGCCCCCTGTGCGTGGACGTCTTGCAGTCACGCGAACGAAGGGATTTATCCTATGTGCGGAATCGTCGGCTACACCGGCTCTGATATTGCAAAGAACATCCTGGTCACGGGCCTCAAGCGTATGGAGTATCGCGGCTATGACTCCTCGGGCGTCGCGCTCGAGGTGGGCGAGGGCGCCGCGGCGCACCTCGACGTCATCCGCCGCGTGGGCAAGGTCGCGGGCCTGGAGAGCGAGCTTTCCAACATCGACAGTGACGCTACCTGCGGTATCGGCCACACCCGTTGGGCCACCCACGGCAAGCCTTCCGTCGTTAACGCTCATCCCCACACCAGCTGCGACGGTCGCATCGCTATCGTCCATAACGGCATTATCGAGAACTTCGCCGAACTGCGCGAGGAGCTGGAGGGCCGCGGCCATCACTTTAAGAGCGAGACCGATACGGAGGTCTTCGCGCACCTGATCGAAGAGGCTTATGCCGAGACGCACGACCTGATGGCCTCCGTGCGCGAGGCTTGCACCCATGTGGTCGGTGCCTATGGTCTGGCCGCCGTGTGCGCTGGCGAGCCCGGCGTGATCGCCGTGGCCCGCAAGGATTCCCCGATCGTGGTCGGCGCGGGCGAGACCGGCGCCTATGTCGCCTCCGATGTCATCGCGCTCATCGACGCCACCCGCGATGTCGTGGTGCTCGAGGACGGTCAGTTTGCCAAGCTCACGCCCGCAGGCGTCGAGTACACCGACGAGGCCGGCAACGTTATCGAGCCCAAGGTCACCCACATCGACTGGGACCTGGACATGGCCGAAAAGGGCGGTTATCCCGACTTTATGCTCAAGGAAATCCACGAGCAGCCGCGCGTCGTGCGCGACACGCTGGTCGGTCGTATGACGCCGGCCGGCGAGCTCGACATCGACGAGCTGGGCCTTTCGCTCGAGGAACTCAACGACATCGACCGCGTCTACGTGATCGCTTGCGGAACCAGCTATCACGCTGGCCTCATTGCCAAGAATCTCATCGAGGGCTGGGCTCGCATCCCCACCGAGGTTGAGGCGGCCAGCGAGTTCCGTTATCGCAATCCCATCATTACGCCGACGACGCTTGTCGTTGCCGTGTCCCAGTCGGGCGAGACAGCCGATACCCTTGCCGCCATTCGCGACGCTCGCATCAAGGGCGCCAAGGTCTTCGGCATCACCAACGTGGTGGGCAGCCCCGTGGCGCGTGAGAGCGACGGCGTCATCTACACTAAGGCCAACAAGGAGATCGCGGTCGCCTCGACCAAGAGCTTCATCGGCCAGGTCGTGAGCCTGACGCTGCTGGCTTTGCTGCTAGCGCAGGTCAAGTACCGCCTGACCACCAAGCAGGCGCGCATGCTGTTCCGCGAGCTTTCCGATACGGCCGAGCAGATCCAGTGGATTTTGGATACCCAGACCGAGGCCGTGCATGAGGCCGCCCTGCTGTGCAAGGACGCGCAGTCCGCACTGTTCGTGGGTCGCGGCATGGGTGCCGCTATTTCCTACGAGGGCGCGCTCAAGCTCAAAGAGGTCAGCTACCTGCACGCCGAGGCCTACGCCGCCGGCGAGATGAAGCACGGCCCCATTGCCCTGATCGACCCGGGCTTCCCCGTCATCGCCGTGGCCACCAAGAGCGCCACCTACGACAAGACCGTGTCGAACCTTATGGAGTGCAAGGCGCGCGGCGCCAAGGTCATCGTCGTCGCCACCGAGGGCGACGAGGAGATCAACAAGATCGCCGACTGCATCATCCGCGTGCCGGCAGTCCGCGACGTGTTCAGCCCCATCACGGCGAGCGTTCCGCTGCAGCTGCTCGCCCGCGAGGTGGCCATCCTGCGCGGTTGCGACGTTGACCAACCTCGCAACCTGGCGAAAAGCGTCACGGTAGAGTAGTTGGTTCCGCCGTTCTAGCGACTAAGGCCCGGCTCCGTACCAAGACGGAGCCGGGCCTTTTCTGCATTTGTCCAGATAAAACCTGCCAAAATAAACCTGTCCCTTTTTGGCAGGTTAGCGGAGCTTGCTGGTCTCGAAGTACTCGGGGAACTGGTCCAGAACCTCGGTTTGGTTGCGGAACATCATGTGCAGGTGCTTGCTGACCAAAAAGCTCGCTTCGATGGGGTCGCGACCGGCGATAGCGCGGCGAATCTGCTTGTGCTCGTTCACGATGTCCTGATTGTCGAGAACCTGCGTGGCGGCGCGCAACCAGCGAAAGCGCTCCAGGTCGGCATTGGTCTCTTCGAGCCACGACCACACGGTGCTGCGACATGCGATGCTAAAAATCATGTGATGCATGAGGTTGTCACTCAAAAAGAAGCCGATGCGATCCTCTTCGGCCATGGCCTTTTCCTGCAGCGCGATGGCGCGGTCGAGCTGCTCGATGCCGGCCGACGTGGCGCGCGCACAGCACTCCACAATCACCTGCTTTTCAAGATGCTCGCGAATGTAGCAGGCACTCTCGGCAAGGGTGAGGTTGATGGGTGAGACGTAGGTGCCGCTCTGGGGCACGGTGCGCACCAGGCCTTCCTGCGCCAGGCGAACCAAAGCCTCGCGCACGGGCGTGCGCCCCATATCCAGGTCGTCGCAAAGTTGCTTGACGCCCAGCTTTTCGCCCGGCTTGTAGTCCAGGTAGACGATTTTGCGTCGAATGGTGTGGTAGGACTGGTCCTGTAGGCTCGTTTCCTGCTCGCCGACGTGCATCGATTCTTCCATAGCGCCTCGCAACTGTTCTATCAAACTCATATGTCAGTTGTTAATTATGCCGCGAATCAGCTCTCCGCGGTGGGTAATTCGGCTGTTGCCTGAGAACTATTGCGGCATCTTAGTCTGTGTTTGCGCAAGGCTGCGCTCAATGTTGCCGTATCATAAGCCGTCGCAAACGTGAAATAGAAAGAAGGAATCCCATATGCAACTGGCAAATATCGTACGCGAGCGCTGGAAGGGCGTCTTGTTCTGCCTGATCATCGCTATCCCCGCGACGTTGCTCGGCAAACAAATTGAAGTGGTTGGCGGTCCGGTGTTTGCCATCCTCTTTGGCATGGTCCTGGCGCTCGTCTTTCCCAAGAATCGTCGCGAACCGCTCGCTGCCGGTGTCACCTATACATCCAAAAAGATCTTGCAGTACGCGGTTATCCTGCTTGGCTTTGGCATGAACCTCTCGCAGATTCTGTCCAAGGGCGCTCAGTCGCTGCCGATTATCGTGGCGACGATCTCGACCTCGCTTGTCATCGCCTTTGTGCTCTGCCGCGTTATGAACGTGCCGGGTAAGATCGCGACGCTTGTGGGTGTGGGTTCGTCGATTTGCGGCGGTTCGGCCATCGCCGCGACCGCACCCGTCATCGATGCCGACGATCGCGAGATTGCCCAGGCCATTTCGGTCATCTTCCTGTTTAACGTTATCGCGGCGCTCGTGTTTCCAACGCTCGGCGGCATGCTCGGGCTGACCAACGAGGGCTTCGGCCTGTTTGCCGGCACCGCCATCAACGACACCTCGTCCGTAACGGCTGCGGCGAGCGCCTGGGACAGCATGCACCCCGGCGCCAATGTGCTCGAGAGCGCCACGGTGGTCAAGCTCACCAGAACGCTGGCCATTATTCCCATCACGTTGGTCCTCGCATGCTGGCAGATGCATCTGGCGCGCAAGGCCGGCGGTGACGCCAAAAGCACGTTCTCCCTTAAACGCGCGTTTCCCATGTTTGTGCTGTTTTTTGTGCTGGCGAGCGTGATCACTACGGTGCTTCAGCTTCCTGCATCCATTACGGCGCCCATCAAGGAGCTGTCGAAGTTCTTTATTGTGATGGCCATGGCGGCTATTGGTTTTAATACCGATATCGTCGAGCTGGTCAAAAAGGGCGGAAAGCCTATCGCGCTGGGCTTTTGCTGCTGGATTGGCATTGCGTGCATGAGTTTGGGAATGCAACACGTACTGGGAATCTGGTAGAGAAGTAGCCAGTTTGCGTGTTGGCTGCTGGTGGGCGCATTCTCACGGTGGAGCGATAGGAGCTCTTGCGGGTATGGCTTGTCCGCAGGTTTATAAGTCCCGAAGAGCTCTTATCGCCCCGCCAGGATGGCGATGCGGGGCAACACCTATACTCGCAGGACGGCGCTTTCTGCCCTATAGTGTTTGGTGAGCAATATCGTTCAATTTTGAAACACTCGGTCGTGCGACCGTCGGCGGCTGTACGTCGCCGCGGACAGGGGCAAATCATGGATAGCGATGCCAAGCTGAACATCTTGACCGAGGCCCTGGCTGCTGCTGGGGCCTCGGCATTGGCAATCGATGCGCGTGGGGACGTCGCGATCTCGACCATGAACGACGCGGCGCTCGAGTGGGATGTGGCGGCTTTTGTCGCTGAGCGCCTCGACCGTTTAGGAGACGGCGCGCGTCTGGTTATGGGGCGTGCGGGTACGCGCCTGAGCCTGACCGTTCGCCCCACCGACAAAGAGGGCGGGGGCCTTTGGGTCGTCGTGGTCCGCGAGGTGCGCGGCGCCGCGGCGCATGCGGGCATCGAGTGGCTCAACGCCGACGAAGTTGAGGCCCGCTACGAATCGAGCGCGTACGGCATCGTTGAAGGCGCCGCTGCGGTAGCCGCACCGGTTGCCGAGAGCTATGCGCGCGGGGTGCCCCTTATGCTCGAGGGCGAGTTGGGCGCGGGTCAGGTCGAGATTGCCATGCGCCTCTATCTGGATGGCCCTTTTGCCGATCAACCCTTTGTTTCCGTCGCGCTCGATGAGCTCACCGAGCGCGGTTGGCGTCATGTGCTCAAAAGCTCCGAATCGCCGCTGTTCCAAACGGGGCTGACCCTTTGCATTGAGGGCTGGAACGCGGTTGGCCCCCAGCGCCTCCGCGAGCTCGTTTCCACGATGGCCGACACCGCGTTGGCGACGCGCTGCCATGTGGTGCTGACGGCGAATGACATGCCGGGCGGCAGCGAAAGTGATCAAGCCGCCTTTGTGACCGAGCGTTTCGCCTGTGCGGTGAGCGTGGCGCCGGCGATTGCCGAGCAGGGAGCCGCGTCGACGAAGGTTGCGCGCTATTTGGAATATCTCGCTGATGCATTTGGGACGGCAGCACCCACGCTGTCCGCCGCGGCGACGAAGACGCTCGATGCTTACCGCTGGCCGCGCAATTATCTGCAGCTCCGCGAGGTCTCGGAACGACTGTATATATTGGTGGGGGCGGGCGCGGTGGACCGCGCTGTGGCGGAGGAAGTGCTCGCCCAAGAGGACGTGATTAAGACCGCAACCTTTGGCGCCCCGACGCTCGAAAGTGACCTGTATATCCTGCGACCGCTGGCCGATACCGAGCGAGATATCGCGCATCTGGTTGTAGACCATCTCCACGGCAACCGAACCCGTGCGGCGGAGGTGCTGGGCATAAGCCGTACAACGCTGTGGCGCTTGCTGAAGGACGATGACCGTTGAGCGAGGCACCCGTGACCGCGCGCGACGCGTGTGCTACAGTCCAAAGCGGTAATGTTTCGATTGCGTTACGGCGTGCGGGGGCGTATGACGGAGACTTCAAAACCTAATCGGGCTCGAAAGCCCGCGGCGCCGGTCAACCGTCGCACGGCTTCGCGGACGTGGGGCAAGCACGCGTCGGGGTTCGACGGTTCGTTCAAGCGCACCAAATACGGCTACCCTTCGGCAAGCGCTCGCTTGGCCATACAGGCCGAGTCATCGCCGTGGGGGCGCAAGCGCGTGGTGGGCTCTAAGCTCAAGCACGACGGAACACTGGGCTACATCAGCCGCGGCGCTGCTCGCCGTAGCGGCCTCAATCCCGCAGGCTGGCATCGCTATGTTCCGATCGCGGTCGTTGTTGCGGTGGTTGTCATCGCGCTCGCGGCGCTTGGTTACGCCGGCGGCGGGGCCGACCTGAGTGCGATGTTCGGGTCTGCTGAGCTCGCGCATGCCGGCACGGAGCTTGTCGAGGGCGCTCAGGCCCAGACGGGCGTGGCGCCTCAGCGTGGTATCGTTGCGGCGGCCTCCACCATCGCCGACGCGTAAAAGGGCGAGGATGAACAAGGCAGCGAAGCCGAAGCGACCCAGACGAACGAAATGACGACAACCCCATCGGCAAGATAAGTTGCGAGTGGGGTGGCTAATTTGGGACGGGCTTTTTAGCTGCCCAAGTGTCGAATGCCAACAACGGTTCATTCGATGTCAGTCGCCAACAGCGAGCGGGCCGCATTTGTGCCAAGGTGACGTGAAATGAGAGGGCGCTGACCTTTTGGTCGCGCCCTCGAAATTGAACGTCAGATTGGCGTGAATGCGGCCCGCGCAGCGTCAGCGGGGCCGCCGTTCGTTAGAACGGCGGAACTAATTACCTGACGTACACGATGTTGTCGCGGCGGGGTTTGGCCTGGGGAAGCACGTCTTCGGCATAGCCCAGAATGCAGTTGCCCACACCGCGCAGGCTTCCGTCGGCGGGCAGACCCCACTTGGCCAGCAGTTCCAATCCCTCGGGTGAGTCAAAGACCTCGTGTGCTCGGTGGATCCAACACGAATCGACGCCCAGCGCATAGGCAGCGTTGAGCAGGTTGCCCATGGCGAGCGAGCCGTCTTCCAGGTGCGTGGGCACGCTGCGGTCGACGAGCACCACCACAACGGTCTTGGCGCCGTAGAAGGGATCTCCCTCGCTACCCATAACCTGGGCGTTGAGCTGCGAGAGGCGCTCGACGGTTGCGGGGTCGGTGACGGCGACGAACGTGACCGGCTGGCGTCCCATGCCGCTCGGCGCATACTGACCGGCTTCGATAATGCGTGCGAGCTTCTCGGCCTCGACAGGGCGATCGCTGTATTTGCGGCAGCTGCGGCGATGGATGAGCGCCTCGATGGTCTCCATGTGTCCTCCTGACGTTGGTTGCGATGCCTCGTTCTTACCCGCCGAACCAAAACTGTAATCGCGCCGTCGGCCCCAAAAAATGCAAGCGACCAAGTGGAAAAGTTGGTTTGCATAAAACTTCAGCCAGAATGTGACAAACCGGTGGGATGATTAAACGTTTTATCCCGTCTACCCTGCGGTTTTTACCATTTGCCTAAATGATGCGCGCATAAGCTCTGATAAAGGTTTTACTAAAGGAGTACCAACGTTTATCAACGCGCCATGGTGGCGCCGGGCCAGGAGGTAACATCATGTTCCAGGCTGGAGATGTCGTCGAGACCGACTTCGAAGGATTTCTGAAGCTGTTGCGTTCCAAGACGCGCGCTTTCGTGTCGATCAACGATCACGAGTACTACATCACGCACACCGATGGCTATTGGCGTGTTCAGGATTGCGAGGCCCTCAACGATAAGGGGCACTTTACTGACTGCTCCGAGCTGGTCAACACGGTCTGCGAGGTCGTCGAGCTGCCTTGGATCTGCGGCAAGAGCCTGCACGACAGCTTCTCGGGCGCCACGGTCTACGAGGCCGTCGCTGCTTAACAGCCAACAATCGATATTCTCTCGCAACCGTCGGCGCCGCCCCGCGCCGGCGGTCTTTTTTGTCGATATGTTATATAGGTCGCACGTCCTGCACGGCCGCCCTTGACGATAGTCGGTGCAGTGACGGTTGATTTCCGATCTCAGCCGAACACATTGAGCAAATAGGCCGTTCCCGCACCT
>CABRZC010000079.1 GCA_902475375.1 uncultured Collinsella sp.
CCGACGCCACCACCGCCGCCGCCGGAGAAGCCACCGCCACCGCCGACGCTCGAGCTATCGGAGCTCGACGCGAGTTCACGAATGCTCTCGTGATACACGCCGTCGAACGAATCCATCGGCGACTCGTTGCCGTAATGATGGTAGTACCACCAGTAGCAGGGGTAATTGTCGTAGAATCCGTCGGCCTCGCGCACCTCGGGAGGAACAGCCTCGGCAAGCTGACGCAGGACTTCCTTCGAAACGCCCAGCGCCGCGCCCATCACCAGAAGTTTATTCCACAGGACCAGATCACCGGGGACGGCTTCCTTGAGGCGCGTGAAGTCCTCGAGCCAATGCTTGAGCGCCTTGCAGCGAGCCGCCACCTCGGCGCCCTCCGGCGTAAAGCGGCGAAACGTACGGCCCAGGCCAATACCCACCAGCACGATCGGCACCGAGATAACCTCGGCGATAATGTTCGCCTGCGCGCCATCGGTAAAGAAAATCGAACCAACGGAAAAACAGACGAGCAGAACGCCCAGGACCAAGCCAAACACCATGGCGACAATGCCGTCCGAGGCAACGTACTCGCTATCGGCCAGCTTGCCCTTAACGGTGTTCCGATAGTCCTCGAGCTTGTCGCCCACGGGTGTGGCGTGCTGCTTGACGTAGCGCCGCAGCTCGTAAAACGTGCGCGAGCGATCACCGCTCTCGTCGGGCTTAGCGCCGGCAAAGAAGACCTTAAGCACCGTGCGGTCAATGCCCTTGGCCGACTTCCAACCCGCATCACTCACCGTCACGCGATACGTCCGCTCTTCTTTCTCGCGCCCCAGAAGGCCCTTCTTGGCCTTGGTCACGGTCGCCTGCTCCAGCTTGATCACACGGTCGTCAGTGAGCTTCATGAGCGTGGCGATATATGCCTGATCGGGCACCTCGCTCCAGCTCATGAGGGCCGAAAGCACGGCGGGATGGTCGGCCGAAGGCACATCGCGGAAATATTCGTCCTGGAAAAGCGACTTGGGCTTGCGGCGGCGCAGCTTGAGCACAACGATTGTGCCGGTAAAGGCCACCGCCGCGACAACGCTCACCACGGCAAGCACGTTGGCAATCATGCGAGCGTGAGCGCGGCGGGCGTTAGCTTCGTCGGCCCATTCCTTCTCCTCGCTCAGAATTTTCGGCATGCGCTTCTCGCTCGAGGCGGCAAGCTGCGGTACCCAATCGCTGGGGAAGGCGATGCGCGCCTCGGCAAACTCGCCCTGATGCACGCAGGGAATGGTATAGGTAACCATAGGCTCGTCCGTGTCGAGCGATACGTTGCCCGTGAGCGGACCGTGGCCCCACGCGCGGAAGTTGTCACCCTTGGTTGCCGGGGCCCCCGCGGCAGCGTTTGCGAAGTGGACTTCCATCTCGACATCGTCGGAATCCGCCGACCAGCCGTCGCCCACAAACTTCCAGTAGAGTTCGGCGGTATCGGACCAGTTCATAACCG
The DNA here is from genome assembly GCA_902475375.1 of uncultured Collinsella sp. Classification (GTDB taxonomy): domain Bacteria; phylum Actinomycetota; class Coriobacteriia; order Coriobacteriales; family Coriobacteriaceae; genus Collinsella. The sequence goes on from CABRZC010000079.1 coordinate 1,466, forward strand.
CACCGGTCATGGTGTAGCTCACGTAATAGGTCGCGCTGTCGCCGCTCTCGTGGGGGCTGAAAACCTTGATCTTTACGCCGTCGTCGGACTGCTCAACCGTATAGACGCCGCTGTCGCCCTTGTTTGCATAGTCGACCTTGTTAAACGCGGTGTCGTCTTCCTCGACGCTCAGCACATCAACGTTCACCGAGCCGCCCTGCTGATTGGAGCCCGTATTGATATCCCAGTACACGCCGTTGATGTCGTCGTCGAAATCGAACTGGCGTCCCTCGACAACGGTCAGCGATCCATCGGCCTCGACCGTGGCGCCGATATAGGTTTGGGTCATGGAGTAGCCGTCGGCGTGTGCGGCGGCGGGCAGCAGCAGCAACGCAAGCGCGACGAGTGCGCAGACGGAAGCGAATCGCGCAAACAGGCGGCGCTGCCGACAGGGCTTGGCAACGGGGGCGTTCATAGGCACATCCTTTGTCTGTGATACCAGTAGCGTCATTGTCCCACGTTTGCGGGCACACATGACGAACATCTAGGCGACCGGAGTGCCAAACGGGATGAAAGTCACGCCCGCACCCCGACACTTGGAAAACGATCTATTGGGGACGGAGGAAAACGGATCATTGGGTTGAACCGACAGACAGCAACAAATTTGTTGTTTAGGACGCTCTTTGGCCGAATCCCGCGCCAACAATAGATACCACTTCACAGCTCCGTCACAGGTGTAGCGGCTTTGTGTGGGCTCGGCATGCGCTGATTGAGCCACCAGTCGAGGGGCATAAAGCAGTTGAGCGAAAACGGTTTGCCCCTTTGCCGTTCGCTCGAGGATCATGTCCCCCTTTTCCGCGGAAACCCCGGCAGTTGCGAAGAGCTGCCGGGGTTTCTGTTGTCTAAGGTGCCAAGTTGACGGACAGGAATTAAAGCACCGAGTCTGCAGCCCGCCATACGCAATGCGGGGCCTCGACAACTTGCGGACCACAGTGACGCCTCCCCATCGCGCCCCGCGCTATACTCGTCCGCATGGATATCAAAACACGCAACATAGCAACGCCCGCCGCGGATGCGCCAACGACGCAGCCCGCCTCCGTTCCCGCGCCCGTCGTGGGGCGCTTTGCCCCGTCGCCATCGGGCCGCATGCACCTGGGCAACGTGTTCAGCTGCCTCTGCTCGTGGCTTTCGGCCCGCAGCCAAGGCGGCAGCATTGTGTTGCGCATCGAGGACCTGGACGATCGCTGTAAGCGCCCGGAACTTGCCGCTCAACTGATTGACGACCTGGCCTGGCTAGGGCTTGAGTGGGACGAAGGCCCCTACTACCAGCACGATCGCCTCGACCTGTACGAGAGCGCCTTGCGCCAGCTGCAGGGCGCTGGCCTCACCTACCCCTGTTTTTGCACGCGCGCCGAGCTCCACGCCGCGAGCGCGCCGCACGCCAGCGACGGCACGCCCATCTACCGCGGCGCCTGCCGAGGCCTTTCGGCCGAAGAGGTCGCCCGCCGCAGTGCCCTGCGCGCCCCGGCCACGCGCCTGCGCGTGCCCGCCGTCGACGACCTCGCAGACGATGTGGTCGAATTCGTGGACCGCACGTACGGGGCCCAATGCGAGGCACTCGCCACCGAATGCGGCGACTTTTTGGTGCGCCGCAGCGACGGCGTGTTTGCCTACCAGCTGGCCGTGGTGGTCGACGACGCCGCCATGGGTGTTACCGAGGTCGTGCGCGGATGCGACCTGCTGGGCTCCACGCCGCGCCAAATCTACCTGCAGCATCTGCTGGGACTTCCCACGCCGCACTACGCGCATATTCCGCTGCTCATGTCGCCGGACGGCCGCCGCCTTTCCAAGCGCGATCGCGATCTGGACCTGGGCGAGCTCCGCGCCCGCTTTGGCACACCCGAGGCATTGCTGGGCTGGCTCGCCGGGCAAACGGGCATCGCACCGGACACCACACCGCGCTCTGCCAAGCAGCTGGTCGAATACTTTAGCTGGGACGTCATCCGTGCGCATCGCGAGAACATCACTGTAACTGCCGAGTAGCCAAACGCCTCGCCCCTACGCAACATCCCAGGGCTGGAGTTCGTCGCCCAGGCGAACGATGCAGTCGTAGAGCACGGTGTGGCGCTCGGCCGGGTTGGCATCCCGATGGAAATGCCCGTAGTACCAGCGTTTGTAATCCAAGTGGTCTTCCAGCTCATCGAAAAATGCCGTAAGCCGATCAACGGCGGGGTAATTCCAGCCGGGTGCCGGATAAAGCGTGGGCGAAAGCATGCGCGTAGAGCAGGTGTGGGTGATCACGTAGTCGACCTTCCAGCCCACGCTGTCGAGCTTTGCCCGCGCCTCCTCAAAGTTGCGCTCGTCCGGCAGCTCCTGTGGCCACCAGCTGGAATACGGTATGCGGTATTCCTTGTCCACGCTCGTGGCACCGCCCATAGTAAAGATCGTTGAGTCATCGAGCTCAAAAACCTCGCCGCGCGTCAGGCGTCGGATGGGAGAGGTATCCGATAGGCGCTGCGTCAGCCCACCGTGCCACAACTCCATGGGGCGCTCCGCCCAATGATCGAAACGCTCGTGGTTGCCGTCGACGAACAGCGCGGTATAGGGACGCGATTCCAGCCAGGCGATGTCGGCGCACTCCTCGGCAGAGAAATCCCACGGAAAGCCAAAGTCGCCCGCGACGATGAGATAGTCGTCGCTCGTCAGGCTATCCCCAAGGTCCCAATCGCGCAGCTTTTGCATGTCGAGGCCGCCGTGAATATCGCCCGTCACATAGACCGTCATCGGATCACCACTTCCCTCTTATAACTTTCGAGATCGTGCTCGACCTGCTCGTCGCCCGTGGCATTGACCCACCACGGCCATTTAACGCAACACATCGGCTCGTCTACCTGCGCAAACCAAGCTTTGAGCTCCTCCAAGCTCACCGGGGCGTAGCTGTTGGCGTCCACGCCCACGTCATAGCGCAGCAGTCCCTGCCTGCGGTTGAACTCGTTGTATGCGCCGCCGCAACTGTGGATATGCCCGTGCAAATGCCAGCTGCCGTGCGACATGCCCTGCCAGTCGACCATGGGATAGTGGCTCAGCACGATTTTTTGGCAGTTGATCTTGAGCGCGCAAATGGGCGGCTCGACGATAAAAGCATCCGCTACCGCAGGCTGCGTCCAGTCTTTGTCGTGGTTGCCGGGCAGCAGATGGACGCGCTTGCAGGCAATGCTTTTGCGCAGCTCGTAGGCGTCTTGGACCGTCATCTTAAAGCTAAAGTCACCCAAGATGTAGAGCTCGTCATCCGCAGCAACCTTGCTGTTAATGTTGGCGACCATGGCATCGTTCATCTGCGCAACAGTCGACCAAGGCCTATCGCTAAGCCGTAGCATGTTCTCGTGTCCAAAGTGAGTATCGCCGGTAAACCAGATCACGGGGACCTCCTGTTGCTGCGGGGTATCCATCCCTTAGGGCTTACCCCTCGTTCTTCCATCCAAACGGGTCGAGCACCCAAAAAATCAGATCGAGTACGCCGCCGGTCATCATGGCGCCGGCAAGGGCCATGCAAACGTGCAGAGAACTGGCACTTCGGAGCACGTCGAATGGCCCCAGAACAGCCAGCAGCGCGACCGCTGCGCCGGCAAGGCACAACGCGAGGCACGGCCCCGCGTCCTTGACGCACTTCTTTGCGAGATGCTTGGTGTTATCGCTCATTGGTATCGAACTCCTTAGAGGATCGTTGTTTGGGTACATGCCGCCGCGGCAGAGCAGGGCGGCAGGGTAAGTGTCCCATGCCGTGCGGACACGTTTTTAAACCCATGTATCCGCAGGGACCCATGTCCTTGCAGAACACCCCCGAAGAATCGTCTAAGCCGCTGGCGGGCAACATACTGAACAGGGGGTCTTTCCTCGTTTGAGCGCGGTCGCCAGTGGCACGCTTGTTCTAATGGCATTTTGAGGAAGGTTTTTGCATCCCCCAGAACGGTGATAAATCTTGCCGTTCTTGATGACGATCACCTTGGTTTTTGAAGCAGCCACGCTGCGGGACTTGATGGGCGCATCCGCCTTTTGACGAGCCGGTGCCGTTTTCCGAGGCCAGCCTCTCGGAAAATCAGAATCGCAGAATCGATTGATGTAGCTGTCGAAACATCCATCGAACAGCAGCCCCGTTGCCAAGCCCGCCATGAACCCACAGGCAATCGCGGCCTCTCCTCTAATTTGCATATGTCCCTCCTTAATTAATCTTGAAGATAAAAGCGGCGCGCGCCGCAGGACCCATGCCCTTGCGGCGCGCGCCGAAAATGATCCGCTTTCCTCCGTCCCTAACGGATCAGCTGGCGGCGCTTGTCGGACAGGAAGACGCCGGCGGCAACCAGGACCGTGCCTCCAATTACGAACGTCTCGCCCAGCAGGTTGGACACGTCGCCCGTGGCGGGCATCGTCGTCTGCTGCGTGGTGGCCTCGGACGCCGAGGTCATGTGCTTGGCCTGGTACGCCACCTGCGTCGCAGGCTGAGTCTGCTCGCCATTCCCGCGCTCGGCGGCCTCTTGGCGAGCGATCTCGGCGTTGAGCTCGACAATAGCCTGGTCGAGCTCGGCCTTGGCGGCGGTATAGTTGGCAAGCGCCTCCAAGTAGGCAGGTGCCACAGCATCCGTCGCAGCAACGGCAGCGTCGAGCTCAATCTTGGCAGCTGCGGCGCGCTCGGCGGCATCGTGGGCTGCAGCGATCTTAGCGTTGAGCGCCTCATCCGCATCGTTGGCACGGCCGCTAGCGATGGCGTCGGCAAGGTTGATCCTGCGCAGGCGGGCAACCGCGGCGGCAGAAGCATCGCGATCAGCGGTCGCATCCGTTACGGCGTCGTCCGCCGCAGTCACGCCAGACTCGGCATCGGTCTTCGCCGAAGCCGCTGCCTCAACAGCAGCATCGGCAGCGGCCTTGTCCTCCGTCGCCTGAGCAAGCGCCGCGGCGGCATCATGTAGCTGAGCCGCACGAGCAGCAGCCGCGACGGATGCGGCCTGAGCCGCGGTCACAGCCGTGCCGGCACCGCTCGCAGCAGCCTGGGCGGCAACAAGCTCGGCCTGGGCAGCAGCGACGTCGGCATCTGCCTGGCCTGCCGCACCCTGCGCGGCATTCACTGCAGCCTGCGCGTCAGCCTGAACGGCACGCGCCCCCTCGAGCACCGCCGAGGCCGCATCAAATGCACGCTGAGCAGCGGCAACGTCGGCAGAGTACGCAGCCAGCTCGTCCTGGGCGGCAGCAAGCGCGCTCTCCTTGTCGCCAACGCCGGCGCGAGCGGCATCCAGCGCACGCCGGGCAGCGGCAGCCTTGCCCTTGGCGACATCGAGTTCATCAGACTTGGCAGTCACGACACTCTGCGCCGCGGTAACCGCAGCGCTGGCAGCGTCCACGTCGGCGCGGGCATCAGCCACGGCACGCGCAGCGGCCTCAGCCGCGGCCTGCTTCTCCCCCACGGCAGCCTGGGCATCCGAGGCCCCAGCGGCAGCAGCGTCAACATCGGCGGCAGCAGCATCGACTTGAGCCTGCCTTGCAGCGGCGGCCTGCGACGCGGCGCTCACCTTGCCGCCAGCCTGCGCAGCCGCGCCCTGAGCGGCAGAAAGCTCCTGACGAGCCGCGTCCACGCCCTGCCCAGGATTTGCCAACGAGTCACACCACGCATTAAGCGCAGCCTCGTATTCGGCAACCGTCATCGGATTGGCGGCATTCGTGTACCATCCTCCAGACATAGAGAACGTCTGCGCCTGCGTAAGCCAACGGTTCATCGTCCCGCGCGTGCAAACCCCCATACCCGTTACGGTGTAATCGGGATCGATCACATTCATGTAGTGACCGACTGTATGCACGCTCCCGCCATGCGCAGCCACGTAGCGATCGATTTCGTCGCCATGCTGCTCGTAGAAATCAAAAGCAGCCTTTCCCGTAAGGCCCGTCGCTCCCAGCGTAGCCGCAGCGCGGTCAAAGACGGCCTTCTCCTGATCGACCCACTGGATGAACGGGTCGCTTCCGTAGTTCCACGCCACGTTTTCGCCCACGTTGAACTGCATGGCGTGCGCAGTCTTGGTATCGGAGAAATTCGCATCGGCAATCGCGGTCGCCATCATGGCATACGTCACCTTGAGCTCACCCAGGCCAACGCTCGCACGATACTTGTTGCACGCCTTGAGCCACACAATCGCTTGCTTCATGTTGGTCAGACTCGTCGCGTCAACCTCCTCGCCCACCTTGGTGAGGCTGGCATATTTGCAGTTGAGAATCAGGTCCGCCGCATCGTCGGCACCCACGCTCTTAAAGAACGCAATGGCGCCCTGGCGGTAGTTTTCCGCCGAGGCGTTCGCCGTAGCCTGAGCGGCGTCGAGCTTGGCCTGCGCTTGAGCTACAGCCTGATCGGCCTGCTGCTTTTGAGCCTTTGCCTGGTCGAGCGCCTTGTCGGCAGCGTTCTTCTCGTCCTTAGCGGCCGAGAGCTTGGCCTGAGCGTCGGCCAGCGCCGCAAGCGCATTGGCATGCTCGGCCTTAGCCTGATCGACGGCGGCGTCTGCCGCGGTCGCAGCAGCCGTGGCAGCGTCCAACTTGGACTGCGCGTCAGCCGCAGCCTGCTGCTGGACGGCGAGCGCCTGCTGAGCAGCCTGCACCTCACCCTCGGCAGTGGTCACTTCCTGCGAGGCAGCAGCGAGTTCGCCCTCGCGCTGCGCCTGGACCGACTTGGCGGCGTCCAGCGCGGCAGCGGCGGCGTCCACCTTGGCCTTGGCAGCCTCGTACTCCGGGCCCGCGGCACCCTGCTCGGCACGGTCGAGATCGGCCTTGGCGGCGTCATAGCTCGCCTGAGCGGCATTCACATCCTTATCGGCCGCATCCTTTGCCTGCTGAGCTGCCGAAAGCTTGCCTTGCGCGTCCTGCTGTTTGGCCGCGGCGGCATCAACGCCAGCCTGGGCATTCGAAAGCCTGACCTGCGCGTCGGCGGCCTGCTGCTTTGCCTGCTCCAGCTCGCTCGCGGCCTGCTCGGCAGCGGCCTGAGCCGCGGCAACAGCCTCGGGCGTGGCATCGGCAGCAGCGGCCTGCGCGGACTTGAGCGCAGCCTGGGCATCGTCGGCGGTCTTCTGGGCAGCGGTCAGGGCTTCACCCTTGTCCGTCAGATCCCTCTTTGCGGCATCGAGTGCAGCTTGAGCGTCCTCGAGCGCCTTCACGTCCGCATCGGCCTTGTCCTGCGCGGCACCCATCTGCTGCTCCAGCTCGGCCGAAGCTGCAGAAGCGGCAGCGTCGCTTGTGCCACGGGCCGCATCGTAGGCGCTCTGAGCCTGCTGCTGGTTGGCAGCGGCGGCGTCGTAAGGAGCGGCGGCCGCATCCAAATCGGCCTTGGCAGCAGCGGCCTTAGCGCGAGCCGCATCGACCGCAGCCTGCAGGTTGGCGACCTTCTGCACCGCTGACACCGTGCCCGCGCCAGCGCTAGCAGCAGCCGCGCTCGTCAACGGAGACAGCACCGCAGCCGGCTTCGCAGTAGCGTCGGCACCGTTCGCACCCTGCGCCACCGCAGTCAGCGGAGACAGCAGCGACCCGCCCGTCATGGCGATCGTTGCCGCAGCAACTGTCGCCATACGCCCGGCGGCCTTCGCCTTACCCGCAGCGCCGCCATTGATGTTCTTGTTCACGTTCTTGCTCATTGCCGATTCCTTCCCACGATGAGCTGATGTTTGACACATAATCGATCCAATATGCCCCGCTAAAAAGAGGTGATAACGGGGTAATTAAATCGGAGGAGTTGGAGACAAGCCCACATCCATCAGCGGATGCCGAGCTCATACTCCCGCTCGCGCTCAATATCATTCAGGTACTCATAATCTTCGGAGCTAAGCTCTAGATCATCTTGAGCGAACATGTAGTT
>CABRZC010000080.1 GCA_902475375.1 uncultured Collinsella sp.
GAAGTGCGGGGACTTGAGCCTGAGGTTCTTGCGCCGATCGATCGTTTGAATATTGAGGGGCTCCCAGTCTGCGACTATCGAGTATGCCGAGTGGAGAGTGCCCTTGCAGATAAATTGCTCGCAATGGTAGAGATGCATGAGGGCCGTGCCTCTTCGCGAATCAAGGATATAGTCGACATCTTGGTGTACGCGAAAACTTGCTTCGTCGATGGGACTACGCTTGTCGAGAGGGTCGAGAAAGAAGCATCTGCCCGCAAGGTGGCAATGCCGGAAGAGTTCGTGGCGCCTCTCTGGTGGAAACAAAATGGTTCTGCGCAGTACATAAAGATGGCGAGGCAGGCGGGGGTACTTGATCTCGCGGGGAACATTGCTGGGGCAGAAGGGGTCGTCAATCGGTTGTATACACCGTGCTTTAATCATTCGGCGAATGTGCGCAAATGGAATCCTCAGACCACGGGATGGGAATAGGCTAGATAGTTAAGCCGGCGGCAGGATTAGTTCCTGCCGCCGGCTTAAGACGTTTCTACTGCCTATGTATGCGCTACTCACAGGCCTGGTCGACCACCTGAGTAACGGCCTTCTTTGCGGCTTCGAGGTTGCGCTGGGCTTGGGCGACAGCGGCCTCGGCTTGTTTCTTGGCCCTTACGACCTCGGCAAAGCGATTGATGGATTCGCTATACTCGCGCGTACGCGGGTCGAGTGCTGGTGGGACTTCGATCTCGAACAGATCGGTAGGGCGGATGGCGTGGCTGTACTGATTGTCGGACAATACCTGCAAAACTATGGACCCATGGCCGTCGGTGAGGTACGCCGCGACCATCTCTGCATACACCATGCGCTCCTCGTCGGTCATCGTTGGAATCGCCGGGCGAATGGCGGTGGTGTTGTGCGAGGCAACTAGATGCTGCTTTGCATCATCGATGCCGACCACAAGTAGGTTCGACGCGCCGTAACGACCGAGTATGCGCGGCATGACGATATCGCCGCAACGAAGCTCGTAACGAGCCAACACGTCTGGACTTACCTTTACAGGTTCGGAATCCAGCTCCGACGCGCCTTCCGCAACATCCTTGGGCAGCAAATAGCCGTTGCGGAAATCCTGAGATGAAATGCGGCGCACCTCGACAGCGTCGATGTCATCCGAGGTGGTGCTGTCTCGGGGCATAAACGGCACCACGCGCATAAAGCTGTCGCCGAGCGTTGCGCTGTAGTTTTGAGCTACGGAGATCAGGCCAACCCTGCCTTTGGAGAGCGCGGCGTGGTGTTGGAGTAGCTTGCGCGTTTCGAGCTCGACGGTTTCAATGGAAACCGTTTTGCGTGAGTCGCACTCGATGCCGCTCCAGTCAGGGGAGAAAGCCAAGGGAAGATTGGGGTAGCGAGCCCCGTCGGCAAACCGAAGGCGTGGCATGGGCGTGGCGGCATTGCGGAATGAAACGCTGCGATTTCCCGTCGACAATACAATAAGTGCGTACATGCCGTGCATCGGAGATTCGGCGAGCGGGTGATATAGGACGCTTTCGACGAGCCCCTCGCGCAACAGAATCGCGCGTGCCTGCTCGGCGTTGTCCAAAGACTCGAACGGCAGCAGTACGGCGGCTCGAGTACGACCGGAGAGGGCTAGTGCATACAGGCACCAGAGATAGGCCTCCCAATCGCAGAAGCCCAGGTAGCCAGGCTCCAGATCATTAATGAGCGCCTCACATGCGCTGTTGATTTCGCGAAAACGTTTGCGAACGCAAGCTGTGGCATCGATAAACACCGGCGCCGCGTTGTCATTGCCCGTGTTCTGCTTGCCGGGCTCAAGTTCGCAAATATTAGGTACGCCGTTGCCGTTCAGCCTGAAGCATTCACGAAGCGCCTCGCAGCCGATGGCGCCAGGTAGGCGAACGGTGAGTAGGCGGCTGCCTTGTTCTAGGTTAAGCGCGCGCGAGAGGGCGGCGGCGGTGAGACGTGGCAATGATGTTGTTTCACGCATGTATAGAGCCCTTTCTTCTTGGTGGGCTATATAATAGCAGAAAAATTTAAAAATTTCTAATGACGAGAACAGCCTACTGTGCTATCCTCGAAGCAATCCAAAACCAACTCAATACCAACTGCTTGATGCAATCGCTACACAGCCTTTAGGCAAACCGCGCTATCAAGCAGGGTGATTTCACTAACGAAGCTGCAGGTTAGGTCGATTGTCATCATCCATACCTCAGAGCATTCTAAAACTTAGAACAGACTTACACCAAACACCCGAAACCGGATAGAAAGAAACATTCATGAAGAAACGGGACAACATCTACGAGGCATTCCTCAGTGCGATCGACGAGGATCTCCGCGACATGTGCGAAATGAACGGAAAGGTAGAACGGTCTCTTCCGTGTCCGTACTGCGGCGAGAAGAACGTCGAGCGCCTGGCCAAATCGCTCGTTGGCGTGCTGGAAGAGCGCTCGCCCGATATTCCCGGGCTGGTGCCCGAGCAGTATCGAGCCGATGTACACGAGGCCCGCGAACTTTTGACTGCCGCGACACTCGCTTTGCTGCCACTGTATTTTCCCCCGCGCGATAGCCGCATAGGCAGTGTAGCGACTGTGGTGAGTATGTTTAGGCACGGGCGTACTGCGGGCTTTAAATCGGCTGGTGTTCTCTTGTTCGAGGAAGTTGCGACAGGGATGAAGTACAGCACCAAGCAGGGTGCCTATATCCCGTCCTCCTTCGTGCGCCATACCGATGGCAGAAAGCCATGCGACCGGCTGCACCGCGATGGATCGCGTGGCTTTACGGCGGATGAAGATGATGCCGTCATGTTTTATAAGCGCTACCTCAAGGTGCAGCGACGCGTGTTCGATACGAGTCCGCGTTTCAACTTTGAGTTATGCGTCAAACGCCCGTTTGAGGCACTTTTGGACGAACGACACACTTTTTATTACATGGAGGAAAAGATGGAAATCGATTTGACCAACAAAGTACACGGACTCGAAAATCGCTATCTCCTCAATATCAAGCATCATAAAGATTACGACCTGCTTGACAAGCTGATGATCCATGCACTGCTTGCGTACCTGGGCGACACAACGGTCTCAACTGCTGCTCGCGAGAGTTATCTGGCGCAGGCCGAGCGCCTGATCGGTCACGCGACCAAGTCGCCGCACTCGGCACAGCTCAATGAGGACGACGGCGACGATCGCATTGCTTAACAACCACTAACGCCACGGACAAGAAAGGGGTCACGCCATGCCAGTCATCAAGATGTACGGCTACGAGGCCGCGCAGCAAACGGAGTATCAGACCAAGAAGTGGGCGACTAAGGAGGAGATGCGGGCGCTGTCGTCCGGCGATGAGCAGCGCGACGTGATCCTGGCGCAGGGTGCCACGGTGGCGTTCTACGAGGACGACAAGCATTGGGAGACGAGTGTGTCCAACAATGTTTTTGCCTTTGGAGGTACCGGCAGCGGCAAAACGGCGAGTTTCATTTTGCCCAACCTGCTCAATCACCACGAATGCTGTTATGTGGTCACAGACACCAAGGGTGAGCTGCTGCGCCGTACGGGGAAAGGCTTTGAAGAGGACGGCTACGAGGTAACGGTTCTCGATACTGTTAATCCCGAGCAGTCGGCCGGATACGACCCTCTGAGTTACGTGATGGATGTCGAGGATATCCCCACCACAGTGGCGGCAATCATGGAGGGGGTCGATCCTGACGGCCGTAGCCTTAGGTATGATCCGTTCTGGAATAACGCGAGCGACCTGCTGCTTCGAGCGATTGTTGGAATCCTGTTCCTCCTGGAGACCCTTGCCGGCACCCTTACGCCGGGTGAGGACCCCAATGCCCCGCGCCGCTACCTTAAGATGAACAACGTCTTTAAACTGGCTGCGCTCATCAAGGTTACGGGAGATGGTGAGGGGCGATTCCCGTTGGACTACCTTGTAGAAGAGGTGGAGTCCAGGGAGTTTCTCGATAAGTTTGGTGCGGAGAACGCTGATCTGTATGGCGTTGAGCAGTATCGCGATTTTCGAGGTGCGGCAGATAGGACGCTTAAGAGTATTCTGATCACGCTCAATGCAACTATCTCGCGGCTTAAGACGCCTCAGCTCATGCGCGTTTTTGAGAATGACGAGATGCGTCTTGATCGTATTGACGAGGGCAAGCGCATGATCGATCTTAAGGTGAGCGACAACGATTCGGCTAATGCATGGCTTGCGAACGTTGCCCTTAAGCAGCTGTTTAACCTTGCCCAGCGCCGTGCCGATGCCAGCCCCAGCGGCCATTTGCAGCGTCGCGTGCAGTTTGTGCTCGATGAGTTTCCCAATGTGGGCCGCATCCCCGATTTTGAGCGCAGCATTGCGACTGTGCGCAGTCGCGGCATTAGCTTTTTGATGTGTGCGCAATCGCTGAGCCAGCTCGATGTCGTGTACGGCAAATCCACGGCGCTTACCATCCTCGATAACTGCGATAGTTTGGTCTATATGGGCGGCGGCAGCAACATCGCGACGCAGAACTACATAAGCGAACTGTGTGGCGAGTCGGTTTTGGGCACCAAGTACGTGGGCGCCGAGCGCACTGCCGTAGATGTGCGCGGTTGCGTGATGACCCCAGGCGAGGTTGGGCTTATGCCCCGCACCGATTGCCTGGTCAAGGTGACCGGCATGCGTCCCTTCCGCGCCAAGAAGTACTTTTGCGCCGATCATCCCAATGCTGCCAAGTGGCTGAGGGATTAGCCCTTGCAGCTTTGTGTACCCCATCTTGCATGTTTTGTCGCACGGCTTCCGTTAGTCGTAAGCCGTGCGGTCCAGTTTTTGCCTCCTTACCGATTCCGTTTAGAAGGGAATTGCCATGCCCGTTATGTATCGTGAGCCCAGCATCATAAAGAAGTCCAAGGACGGCCGTGTTGCCGCTGTCGATATGGCAAGCGAACTGCTCAACAGCCGTGTGCTGCTGCTGGAGGGCGAGGTCAACGATGCGACCTGCAACGGCCTTATTAAGTCCATGCTGGTGCTGGAGCATCAAAGTGCGACCGAGCCCATCACCCTCATCATCAACAGCCCGGGCGGCAGCGTCACGGCGGGGCTGGCGCTCATCGACACCATGCAGTCGCTCGATTGCCCCGTGATCACGGTGGGCGAGGGCGTCGTGGCCTCGATGGCCGCGGTGATCTTGGCCTGCGGCGACCACCGTCAGGTGTACCGCCACACGCAGGTGCTCATCCACCAACTGATGGGCGGCATGGGCATGGCGCAGCAGACCGATATCGAGATCGTGGCCCAGCATACAGCGGCCATGCGCGCCGAGCTGGACGAGCTGCTGGCCGAGCATGGCAACCTGAGCGCCCAGGAGTTCCACGAGCTCACCGAGCGCGACTGCTGGTGCAACGCCAGGCGCGCTCTGGAGCTGGGCCTGGTGGACGAGGTGATTGCGCCCAGCAAGAAGGCGCTCTAGCGGGGCGCATGCCTTACAAGTACGTTGTGCAGGGCGAACAAGTGCGTAAATTCACAGCCAGAAAGAGGTTGAACATGAACAGGATTTGGGACGTCGATGGCATTGAGTGGGAAGACCTGCCCACCGTGAGCGACCTGCTGTGCGCTGCGGACACAAAGATCCTGGCGCGTGAGGTTGCCCTTCGATACGGCGGCAAGCCGGACGGCCGCGGCCGTGGCGATAGCGAACGCAGCCTAAAGCGCGCCCGCCGCAAGGTCAAAAAGCTGCGGAAGATAGATCCCGAGCCCAGCGACAAGATCATCCTGTTGCCCAAGCATGTCATCAATCGTCGCGATGCGGGCCACGGTTTTGGCTATTACGACGTGGAGCCGTGCATCTTTATGCGCGACGGCGTGCAAAGGCTGGGGGAGGACGCACTCGCCAATGTGCTTCCGTGGGAATTGATCCTGATGGATGATGAGTCCGCGAGCGAAATGCTGGGCTTTCGCGTATGGCTCGAAGGCGAGTGGGATCTATGCGAACGTTATCGCTTTTTGGCCGTGGTGTGTGTTCGCATGCTGAACAACATCCGGGCGCAAAAGGAGCTGCGCAAGTTCCTCGAGCAGGGCGATGCGGCCTGCGATATGGACGAGGACGATGTAGTTGAGGACATTCGCCGCGACGTGCTGTATCCCGAGGAAGTAATTAACGCCAAACTCGGCGGCTATTGGGACGCGAGTTTGGGACTCAACCTGCCCTGGAAGGACGAGCATCGGCAGACTTGCACGCGGATTGACAGGGCTATCGATGACCTGTTTGCCGAGGAAACGAAGCGCTGCGCTGCGGAGCTTGGGAAGAAGCTCGAGCGCGGGTATGAGGAGCGCGGGGAGTTACTGAACGGGATGTCCTTGTGAACGGTTGCCGACGGTCCGATAAAAATCTGTCCGGACGAAATGATAGAACGATAGCGTAAATAGCATCTGCACTTTAAGGAGTTAACAATGGGAATCGCCTATAAGGAACTGTTTCGTGTAAACCGTCCTATCTGTGGGCCTGGACCAGGAGGTTTCTTCATTAAAAGATTCAAGGAAGGCGGCTACAGTGAGGCTGAATTGCTCGATTTAATTTCGGGAGTGGACTTTTCTCTTGGTGAAGTGGATGAGGACATTAGCCTGAAAAAGAAATGCGAAATAGTCGAACAGGCGGTGAGTGGGGTGCATTATACGAGTTGGGCCCCCAGCGTGATCAGCATGATCATCTCACTTACGGTCGGAGGGTGTCTGTCTGCATGGGCGGGCAACAATTCAATCGCTGCCGGGGTTTTCGTGACGCCATGCCTGATTGCCTTGGGAATATATGCATGGTTTCGTTTATGCTTTGAGCGAAATCAAACGGTACTGTTGGGTGCGCTGAACCACATAAAGACACTTCAGCCGTAGTTGCATGAAATCGCCGATCGCCTGCCGTGGGCCCTCGGGACCGCCCTCGCGGCGCCCTTCCCGCTCTTTCCGGACATGGCGTCCTCCGATCTCCCGGGGCCGGCCGACCCGGCCCTCAGGGTATCGGATTCCCAAATTCATCCGTACATGTACGGATGAATTTGGGAGGTGTTCGGATGAAGTTGATATTCAAGGGGTGCGGCAGTTGGCAGGAATCTCAAGCGCCCAACCGCCAATCTCCACATTTCTTTGCTAAACTAGCTTTGCGCGGGAAACCGTGCATAGTTCGGGAGCATGTCCCCCAACTGGATCTAGGTTCGGATGCCGTTGCCCGGACTATTGGTGAAGGTTGGGGGACTTCCTACTTTCCATAGCGCAAGAAGTCGTAGATGCGGACGCACTTCCGATAATGCGAATCTTTCAACAGAGCCCTCTTCTTGGCAGGGTCGTTTCCCACGTCAGCCAGTGCCCGCTTCAGCAACGCTTCCAAGTCGTCGACGTCCATCTCTTCCTCTGAAAGGCACGGGATGAACGCGAACGGGCTCTTTGGCGCGCATGCATTCGCAAGGCCCTTTATGCTCAGCGACCCTTCGAATCTGCGACGAGTCGCAGGCATCGATTTGCGGAACGTTTCGCTTCGATAGCTATCAATCGAGGTGAGCGTTGGGAGATAAGTCGCTATGTCCTTACCGACCTCTCCACCGAGTCCGCGCGTGTACTTGAAGACAGGCATGTTGTTGGGCCGTTGGCGCACGTACATGTTGAGGTAGTTCTCGACGATGAACTTTGGGTCATAGCGAAGGTTATCGAGCACGATGTCCTCGAAGATATCTTCAGGTGAAATCGGCTTTCCGATGCTACTTGGTGACACCGACAGGCCGATGACGATCTTCTGGTCCGGGTCAAGGTCGTTGAGGACATTGTCTATCCCTGAGACGATGATGTCGGAACTCGGGTCGATATGCTCCGCAAGCCTGAACACGCTGCCCCTCAACTCGCGGATAAATCGCGTGCTATACATTTTCCGGAAGCTGCGCATCGCATCGTAGATCGACTCGAAGTCATCCGTGGTGATCTTCGTCATCGAAAGCGTACGGCCACCGAAACTCATAGCAATCTCGCCAACAGAGGTGTCGGTTGCGTGCTGAACGAAGATGAGCCGCTTGCCCAGCCGTTTGAGCTTGTCATCTGGTAGGCATTCGCAGATGTCACCCAGTATCGACCTGATGTTCTCGTCTTGAATCGAATAACCGAGGAAGATGACGGGATACTCGACGAAGAGGGTGAGCAGCTTCGCCGAGAGATACTTCCTCTTCTGCGCGAACTCCGCATAGTCAGCGCTGGTCAGGACGATGCTTCCCGCCCTCGAGACTGAGCCATGGATCTTGTATATCTCCTGAGAGAAAGCCTGGTCAGAGAACAGGAGGTCGCTTTCTCCGACGTAGGTCGTGAAACCAGGGAATAGGGTCTCACACATACAGTCATAATTCGTGGTGATGATGCCGGCAACTTTTTCCCTGCCCGCCTTCGCCAGCTTCTCAGTTTCGGCGCTCTCGACGAGACGAGCTCTCGCGATCTTATCTGCGACGTAGATCTTCATGGGCGAAGCGTCCCCGGTAAGCTCGTCACTGTGATCTTCGCGGAAGGCAGCGAATTCATCCGATGCAAAGAGCTCGTGGTTTACTTCGCTTTCCATGAGCGTGGCAACGTACGGCAGTTCGGACTCGACCTCGCCGTTCTGGACAGCAATCTTCGCCTGGCTCTTGAAGCGCGCGAAGGCATATGGGTCGTCAAGCACCTCGGCGCAGATATCCGAAAGCAGCCCCTCCCATCCCGGCGTGCCGCAGTAACGACGGGAGAGGCCAGAGCCGATGAAGAGAAACGGATAACGCCCGGCATCATCAACAGCTTTGTGGATTATCGATTTGATTCTCTCGTCCATAATCTTTCCTCCTGTACCAATCGACATGCTCGTGAAATGTTATCCCACCAACTTCGGCGAGTGCGGGCTGAAAGCATCGTTGCCGTTCTGCCCGTCGACCAATCCGCACGCGAGACTCAGCGGCACAACTGCAGCGTTCTCGACCTCCACGCTAAGCACGTAGTGGAAGTCCGCCCCCTGGCTCCCACGATTCCGCTCGTAACCAATGGCGGCCAGCCGGTCGGCTAGTTCGTCTCTCGAAACCAGCTCGTTAGCCTTCACCTTGCAAAGCATGGGTTCAAGTTCGTAAGTGTTTGTCTCGCTGATTGCGTTCCTGTAGAAGCGGAAATGGGTCGTACGAAAGAGATCT
>CABRZC010000081.1 GCA_902475375.1 uncultured Collinsella sp.
ATAAATCGCAAAAAGCAGTTCGTAACAACATTCAGGAGCTAGATAGTTTTTCTGGCTCCTGAATGTTGTTACGAACATGCACCTTAGCGCTTAAGACTCGTGGTCTGCCAGTCAGCTACGATGCGGGCCCATTTCCTGTGCAAATCGCGTTCACGGTCGATAAACATGATGGCAAACGCGACAAACAGCAGCACGCTCGCCACCGCAATGGCGTGCAGGCCCATGCGCTCGATGCACCAGTTGCCCAGCACGGCGCCAAACACAAAGGTAAAGATCACGCCAAAGTACAGCACGCCGTTTTCCAAAAAGCCGCGCTTGTGGGTGATGATGTAGTCGTCCACGTTTTGCAGCGCATTGCGCAGGTTACCGATGCACATGGTCGTAGCGATGCCGTGACCGTGGATCTTGCGGAAGCTCTCGACCTGCATGCCGCAGGCAAACGAAGTGAGGCAGTTGGCGAGCAGGTTGTAACCGCCACCGGGGATAAAGCTCACGCCCAGCAAGATGACGGCTTCAAAGAACACCGTCACTTGGCGCCAGTGAATCACGCTGCCAAACCGTTCGTGCACCAGGTCGGCGAGCATAATGCCCACAGCAAACGACACCACAGGGAAGAAATAGCGTCCCGCCAGCGCCCAGTTGCCCTCGGAGATGCTCACGCCCACGAGCAGGATGTTGCCCGTCTGCGCGTTTGCGAAAACATGGTCGCGCCCAATGTACGAATACACATCCATAAAGCCACCGGCGAGCGCCAAGATGATGCCCAGCTCAATAGACTCCGATATCTGTTTGGCACGCTGCATCGTCGTGCATCCTCCTTGTTGACGACCCTCTCGTGCGTTGGCGGAAACATATCCGCCGTTCATACTGTAACCCATTGACAACATGGCGTGCGCGCGAGACGGGTTCTCCAACGCGCAGATACACAGTCTGGAAACAAACGGCAGGTACAGCACCCGCATCGACACGCCGATCCGCCAGCCCATGTACTCCGCCATTCTTTTTAGCCCCGCCCCAAAAAGACTGGTTACAATTACGTGCAGCATACTAACAACGGGAGGAATCGTGGCAAAAAAGCCCCAGGACGCTCAGCACAACCAGCACGGCAAGCATGCCCAGCGCGGCCAGCAGCAAAAGCGCGGCGGCAAGGCGCAGGGTGGGCACACCACGCATACCCCAGCAGCGCCCACGCGCCCCTGGCGTCCGGGCCGCGATAAGTTCCTCCCCGTCAGCCGCGCCGACATGGATGCGCGCGGCTGGGACCAGTGTGACTTTGTCTACATCTGCGGCGACGCCTACGTGGACCATCCCAGCTTTGGCATGGCCATCGTCAGCCGCGTCCTCGACGCGCACGGCTACAAGGTGGGCATCATCTGCCAACCCGACTGGACTGACCCCGCCAGCATCACGGTGCTCGGCGAGCCGCGTCTGGGCTTTCTCGTCAGTGCCGGCAACATGGATTCCATGGTCAACCACTATTCGGTGACCAAGCACCGCCGCCACACCGACGCCTATACCCCCGGTGGCGAGGAGGGGCACCGTCCCAACCGAGCCGTCACGGTCTACGGTAACCTCATCCGCCAGACGTTCAAGGACGCCCCCATCATCATCGGCGGCATCGAGGCAAGCCTGCGCCGCCTGGCCCACTACGACTACTGGCAGGACAAGCTCAAGCGCTCGGTACTGCTCGACTCGGGCGCCGACATTCTCATCTACGGCATGGGCGAGCACGCGATCGTCGAGATCGCCGACGCGCTCGACGCGGGACTGCCCGTCGATCAGATTACCTATATCAACGGTACCGTCTACCGCACGAGCTCGCTCGACGAGGTCTACGACTACGACCTGCTGCCCAGCTGGGACGATCTTGCCGCCGACAAGCTCAACTACGCGCGCAGCTTTAACGTGCAGCAGCAGAATATGGACCCCATCACCGGGCATCGCCTGGTAGAGCCCTACCCCAACAGCGTCTATGTGGTGCAAAACCCGCCGTCGGCGACACTCACCACCGACGAGATGGACGAGGTGGCCGAACTCCCCTACGCACGCGACTGGCATCCCGATTACGACGCGGCGGGCGGCGTGCCGGCCTTTGCCGAGATCAAGTTTTCAATTAGCTCCAACCGCGGCTGTTTTGGCGAGTGCTCGTTTTGCGCCCTCACCTTCCACCAGGGTCGCGTGCTACAGATGCGCAGCCACGACTCGATCATGCGCGAGGCCGAGCTGCTCACGCACGATCCCGAGTTTAAGGGCTACATCAACGACGTGGGCGGACCGACGGCAAACTTTAGCCGCCCGGCCTGCGACAAGCAGCTCAAACACGGCGTGTGCAAGAACAAGCGCTGCCTGTGGCCGAGCGTGTGCAAGAACATGGTGGTCGACGAGAGCGGCTACACGCAGCTGTTGCGCGACCTGCGCCAGCTGCCGGGCGTCAAGAAGGTCTTCGTGCGCAGCGGCATCCGCTTTGACTACACCATGGCCGATGCCTCGGACGAGTTTTTGCGCGAGCTGCTGGAGCACCATGTCTCTGGCCAGCTGCGCGTAGCGCCCGAGCACGTGAGCGATGCGGTGCTGAGTGTAATGGGCAAGCCGAGCCGCGCCGTCTACGATGCGTTCTGCCGTAAATTTGAACGCTTGAACCGCGAATACGGTCTTAAGCAGTACGTGGTGCCGTACCTGATCTCGAGCCACCCCGGCTCGACCATGAAGGAAGCCGTGGACCTTGCCGAGGCCGTACGCGACATGGGCTACATGCCCGAGCAGGTGCAGGACTTCTACCCCACCCCGTCCACCATGTCGACCTGCATGTACTACACCGGCGTGGACCCGCGCACCATGGAGCCGATCTATGTGGCGCGCGACCCGCACGAGAAGGCCATGCAGCGCGCGCTCATCCAGTATCGCAAGCCCGAGAACTACAAGCTTGTGCGCGAGGCATTGGAAAAGGCCGGGCGTCGTGACCTGATCGGCTACACCAAGCATTGCCTGATCCGTCCCGTACCGCCGCGCCCGGGCGAGACGTCTGCTGGCGGCGGACATGGGACCGGCAAGAAGGGCGGCAAGGCCCACGGTAGCGCCGCCGGCAAGGGACCCAAGGGTAGCAAGGGCCACGGCGGCATGTCGCGTGCGCAAAACACCGCAGGCCGCAACCGCGCGGCCCAGGGGCGTCAGGGCGCAAACGGAGGCGGGCGTCGCAACTAGGGCAGCGGTGCGCTCGCTGCATCCATCCCACACGCGTGGCGCAGCGAGCGCATCGCCTCTACCAGCACAAAGCCGGCGATAGCGACCGTAATTGCCACGTCGAACGGCGTGTTCACAAACCACAGCAACGTCATGAGATACGACCCGGCGTTAAAGGCAAAATGCAGCAGGATCGTGTAGCGGAGCTTTCCGGCGGTCACGAGCACCCAGCCAAAGACCAGACCGGCGGCGCCGGCGTAGCAGCCCTGCACCCAGTTCATATGCATAAAGCTAAAGATGGCCGCCTGCAGCACAATCGCCGCGGCGATGCCTCGCTTGTCCGGTGCCGCCCAGGGCACCATGGCGACGCCTTGCGCCCGCGCGCGACGCCGGCGCTTCCAGAGCGGACGGCACTGCGGGTTAAATGCTCGGAGCGAAAACTCAAAAATGATACCGCGCACCAGCAGCTCCTCGCAAAACGGAGCGCCGAGCACCGTGGTCAGGACGGCCAGATAGCTCGTGTCGCCCATGCCCGTCTCCTCGACAAGTTCGCTGTAATCGGCCGCCGCCTCGGGCAACAGCGACAGCACAGCGTCGGTCACGTAGCCAACGACCACCTGCAGGGCAAGGCCGATCACGATAACGCAGGCGATGCGCCTCCACGCTTTGCCTGCTCCCCCGCCAAGCGAGCGCTCGCCCTGCCAGCGCGCCATAAACGAGCGCGGCCACAGATAACGCCACCACAGCAGTGCCATCAAAAACGACGCCATCTGCGCGGCAGCCTGAAGCAATTGAATATCGAGGTCGTCAATCGAAAAACCCATGAACACCGACGCGACACCCAGAGCGGAAAACAAAACCACGCTCAGGGCAATATCTGCCGCGACAACGCCTAAACAAGCAAGTGTCCACACCAACGCGTTGAGCATGCCAGCCTCCTCAAGAACCGTTCCCTAGTTCTACCACAAACTGGCAAAACACTGATCCCTTGGGGACAGAGGAAAACGGATCATTGTTGGTGCAAAGGAGCCAGGTTACTTTGCGCAAAACGGCAATGCCCCGCCCACGCAATCACGTGGACGGGGCATTGCTCCAGGTATGCGGTCAGCGACCCTGTTGCTTTTACTTAAGCTCGGGCCAGTAACCCTTGTTGGCCTCGATCATGTCGTCGAGAACCTCCTTGGCGACCTTCATCGACGGCACGGTCTTGTTGAGCGTAAAGGCCTTGAGCGCCTTCTCGTACGAACCCTCGATCGTAGCCTCGACCACGAGCTTCTCGGAGTTCAGCTGCTGCATCATGAGACCCTGCTGGAACAGCGGAATGTTGTCGCGGCTGATGACCTCGGGGCCGTTCTTGCCAATGTAGGCAGGCAGCTCGACCATAGCGTCGTAGGGCATGTTGGGGATGGCGCCCTTGTTCTCGCAAATGACCAGGAAGCGCTGCTTGGTGTCGTTCTTCAGAGCGATGGCCAGATCGGCGATCCAGTCGCCGTGGCTGCCCGCATAGAACGTGCTCTCGTCGATCTCGCCCGTCTTCTCGTAGTGGTCGATGCCGTCGAAGAGGTTCTTCTCGCGCGTCTCCTCAACCTCGTTCGCACGGGTGCGCTCGGGGTTTGAGTGCTCGACGAATTCCTTCTGCTGCAGGTAGTAGTTCAGATACGTGTTTGGCAGGTACTCCGGGAAGCACTCCATGATCTCGTACTCGCCCTTCCAGACGTAGTACCAGCTGCCCTTGGTGTGGCGGTTCTGCTCGGGGTGCTCGTCGGCGGTCTCCTCGGGCTTCTTTGCCATGAGCGAGCCCATGCCCTTGAGGTAGGAGTCGGGCAGCAGAATCTCATGCTCCTTGATGTACTCGCGCAGCTGCGGGAGCACCTCCTCGCCCTTGTGGCGGATCGAGGTGAACCAACCAAAGTGGTTGAGGCCAAAGTAATCGTACTCGACATCCTTCTTGTCGATATCGAGTGCGGCGCAAACCACGTCGATGATCGCAATCGGCATGTCGCAGATGTTGATGATACGAGCGTTGGGACGCAGCACACGGCAGCCCTCGGAGACGATAGCAGCAGGGTTGGAGTAGTTGAGAATCCAGTAATCCTTCTTGGCGTACTTCTCAACGTCATCGATCAGCTCGACCATGGGGAAGATGGTGCGCATGCCGTAGGCAAGGCCGCCGCAACCGCAAGTCTCCTGGCCCACGCAGCCGTGACGCAGCGGAATCTTCTCGTCCTGCTCGCGCATGGCGTAGCCGCCCACGCGCATCTGGGCAAACACGAAGCTCGCGTCGGTAAAAGCCGTCTTTTTGTCGGTGGTCACCGTGAGCTTGATGTCCAGGCCGAGGTCCTCGTGCAAAATCCAGTCCACGAGCACGCCGACCTTGCGCTGGCGCTCCTCGTTGATGTCGTACAGACGAATCTCGTCAACGTCGAGCTCGTCCTTGCGCAGGGCGATGGACTTGACGATGCCGGGGGTAAAGGTGGATCCGCCACCACACAGAGTAATGATCATTGTTTACTGCTCCTTCTCAATTGCGTTTTCGACCTTGTCGCGCATCTCGGCGACCTTCATGCCAAAGATGATCTGGATATTATTGCCGTTGCGGTTGATGCCGCTGTTGGGCACGTGGTTGATGAGGTCCTCATTGATGAGGTCCGGGTTCTTAACGTTCACGCGGAGACGCGTAAAGCAGTTCTCGAGCTCCTCGATGTTGTCCTTGCCGCCAAGACCTGCGACCAGGTCGGCAATACCTGCATCGACGCCCTCTGCGGGAGCCGCGGCAACGGCGCCCTGCTTCACTGCGACAGACGCGGCGGCCTCGCCCTCGGCAACGGACTCGGCGAGCTCGGACTCCTCCTCGCGGCCAGGCGTGTGGAGGTTGAGCTTCTTGATAAGGAAGGTGAAGAGGAAGAAGTACAGCGCGGCGTTGACGACTCCAAGCACCAGCATAACCGGCCAGTTGGTCTTATCGACGCCCAGGACCAGGTTGGAGACCACGATGTTGATGATGCCGCCTGCAGTCGAAGCGGGCACGGAGAGGACCTTGAGCAGGACCAGGAAGATGCCGGAAAGAACCGAGTGAACGACAAAGAGCACGGGAGCGGCAAAGACAAAGAGGAAGTCCATGGGCTCGGTCACGCAGGAGAGCACGGCGGTGATGATCAGCGGGATGATAACGGCCTTGGTCTTATCCTTGTTCCCCTTGTAGGCGGTGACGATAAAGGCGAGGCCGATGCCGATGTAGGGCCACAGATTGTTGAAGGTGTAGCTGTTGAAGTAGGTGCTATCGGAGAAGGGCTGACCCGTCATTGCCATCTCGGCAACACGGATGGGATAGGCGCCGGCGATAACCTGACCACCCAGCGTAAGGGTGCCACCCACATCGGAGAACTGGAACGGGGTGTAGATGAGGTGGTGCAGACCGGTAGGAACGAGCAGCTTGTTGAGCATGCCGTAGATAAACAGACCGATGTTGCCCGACTCCTTAATGATGCCGGCAACGGAGGAGATGGCACCCTGAACCGGAGGCCAAACGATGCAGAAGCCAGCGCCCATGATCCAGGAGATGATGATCATGATCAGGAACGGAAAGCGAACGCCCGAGAACATCGAAAGGGCAATGGGGAACTGCTTGTTCGAGTACTTGTTGAACACGGCGCCGGTGATGCAACCGAGAATGATGCCGCCGAACACGCCGGTATCGAGCACCTGGATGCCCATAACGGTGGCCTGGCCGGTTCCGGTAAGGCCGAGCATGCCGCTCGCATCGGCAAGAGAGCCGGTGGCGTTGAGCACGATGTTGTTAGCCTGCAGGAACAGGAAGAACGACATCAGGGCGATCAGCGAAGCATGGCCCTTGTTCTTCTTTGCCATGGCGCCGGCAATGCCCACGCAGAACAGAATCGAGAGGTTGTTGATGATAAACATCAGCGACTGGTAGACAACGGCGCCCACAAGCTGGAACGGACCGGAGCCCAGTACGGGGACCAAAGCGCAAATGGTCTTGTTGGTCAGAATGATGCCCACAATGAGCAGGATGCCGGCAACCGAGAGATACATCATCGGCTGGACGATCGACTTCGCGAACACCTCCAACGGCGCTTTGAAATTGAACTTCTTTTTTGCGGTCATAGCGGTACTCCCCTTCCTTTTCCGCAAATTAAGACAGATGTGCCCTGGACAAGACCGTGAGCCTTGTCTTATATCAATCGATGTGTGGGCACGTTATGCCTAGAGACCAGGTTCTCCAAGCAGGTTAACAATGTGATATGCGAGATAGCTCTTCTCGGCATCGGTAACGACAACGTTATAGGTAGACGACAAGTGGGCGGCTATGGCGTCCGCGCACGAGAATGCGCACGGATACGCCGTTTCATCGATTCGGAACAGCGCGTCGCCATTGATTTGCCCGGCCGTGGGGTCAAGCGCCCGCTGTGCGAAAAACTGCAGGTGGCGGACGAAACGCTCATAGGGCAACGAGGTGTCATCGAGGGTCGTAGCATAGCGCTCGGAAACAATCGCGAGCACGTCGCGAACAAGCTGGACCGAAACAATCAAACGGTCGGAGCGTTGCGGCATGGTGGCGTTGACGATATGCAAGGTAATGAAACCCTGCTCTTCTTCGCTCATCTGGATGCCCATATACTCCTTGATAATCTGCAGCGCACGGCCCGCAAGTGCATACTCCTTGCGATAGAACTGCTGGATCTCGAGCAGCAACGGATTCTCACAGGAGACGCCCTTGCGCTCGCGCTCCAAAGCAAGGCTGATATGGTCTGCGAGAGCAATGAGAATCTTGTCGTTGATATCAACATTGAGCTCTCGACGGAGCATCTGAACAATGTCCTCGGCAATCACGAGGTTGACGGTGGGGATGGACTCCAAAAGATGTGCCAAGCGGTCAATCGTACGCGAGTCCTGAGAAGTTCCCTCCTGCAACGCGTAGGTCTTTTCGATCGACGCCTCGTCGATGGCATCGCCGGCATGACGGCCAAAGCAGAGGCCTCGACCGATGACGATGAGCTCGGAGCCATCGTCCGAAGTGACCATTGCGACGTTGTTGTTAAAAACTCGCTTGATAACCACGGTACCCACCACAAAAATTTACTCGGAAAGCCAGATGACAGGCTCTTTAGCAGCAACAGGGCCGGAAGCATGCTCACGAAGAGTCGAGTTCTCCGAGCGCTCGCACACGATAACGAAGACCGTGGGATCGAAGCCGGCGGCGCGGACCGCGTCGAAATCGACCTCGACGAGGGGCTGGCCCGCGTCGACATGGTCACCCTGGGCAACAAGCGCGTGGAAGCCCTTGCCCTCAAGCTTAACAGTATCGATTCCGATATGCAGCATCACCTGAGCAGAGCTGTCGTCGGACATGATGCCCAGCGCGTGCTCAGTCGGAAACAGCGCCGCGACGGTGCCGGAAACAGGAGCGCACACCGTTCCCTCTTGGGGAACCACGGCAACGCCATCGCCCACGGCACGGCTGCTAAAAGCAGGGTCATTGGTATTTTCCAGATGAACAAGCTCGCCGGAAACGGGAGCGAGGATTTCGAACTCGGAAGCCGCAGTCGTCTGCTCATCCGAACCGCCCATCAGGCGAGAAAAGACACCCATGGTGGCATGTCCCTTCATAAATATAGCCCAACCAAAATCAATCGAATG
>CABRZC010000082.1 GCA_902475375.1 uncultured Collinsella sp.
AAGCAGGTCGTCGATGGTTTCAAAGCTATCGAGGAGCAAGCTGCCAAGTACAGCGTTACTGAGGCGCAGATTGTTGAGGCCGCAAATACTACGCTTGAAGGCGTTACTATCCGTTCGATTGACGAGTTATTCATGCTTCGTAGTTTTGACGTCGCGAGGATTGCGGCAGGTGAGAACGGTAGACACTTGCTGCTTGCGGCGACCGAGGGTGCGGTGACGGGTGCTCCTGGGTTTGCCGGTTTGCCCTTCAATATCGTATTCAGCATGTTTCTCTATTATCGCGCGGTGCAGTCGGTTGCCATGATGTACGGATTTAACGTTAAAGAGGATCCGGCTGAAATGGTCATTGCGGGCGATGTGTTTTCAAACGCGATGGCTCCGTCGGCAGGCTCTGCTGATGGCATGGCTGTCACAATCGGTAAAGTAATGCTTGTAGCCGAGATGGAGGGTGTGAAGCAGACGGTCAAGAAAGGCTGGACGGCAATGGCGGCACGGGGCGGCGCGGCTATGCTTGTCACGCAGATTCGCGCCCTTGCTAATGCCGCTGCACGTAAGGCACTCGAGAATGCCGGCAAGAAGTCGCTCGAGAATAGTGTTTTCAAAAACGTACTCGAACAAATTGGCAGGAATATCACTCAAAAATCCCTCGGCAAGGCCATTCCCGTGTTTGGCGGCGTTGTCGGCGCCTTGTTTGATGTCTCGCAGATGAATCGTGTTTTGCAATATGCCAACATCTTCTACCATAAGCGGTTCATCATTGAAAAACAGGAGCGTATTGCAATACTTGTCGGTATGGAGACGGCCTCTGTGAACGGTGAGGTTGAGGCTTGCGATGCAGAAGGATAACCGACCGTGTTCTTCGATGACGGAGAACTTTGGCGGCGTTTGGTGCAAATCGGTATAGGTAGGGGTGCGGACCTAATTGCGTGACAAAGGGACAGTCCCTTTGTCACATTCCCGGAAAGCCTGTTTGGCGCAGGGCCTCGTAGAGGACGATGGCGGCGCTGTTGGAGAGGTTGAGGGCGCTGATGCGGTAGTCGTCCGGATTGACGAAGTTGCCGCAGATGTCCTGTTGAAGGATAGCCTCGTGGCTGTCCTCGGTATGCCCGAGCGATTCCTCGTGGGCTTCCCAAACCTCGGCATTATCGAGTGAGTCGCAATCGCGCAGCATGGGGATGCGCTCGCAGCGCTCGGGCGCCGCGGCGAGCAGCTCCTCGGGAATACCCGAGCTCTCGCTGCCAAAGACCAGGTAGTCGCCATCGCGGTAGGTACTCTGCGCATAGGTTCGGCGCGCCTTTTTGGTCAGCAGATGCAGGCGCTCGTCGGCGGGGGAGAGGCCGTTGCGCGCAAGGAAATCCTCCCAGCCGGCATAGGTCGTCACGTCCAAGTTTTGCCAGTAGCCCAGACCGGCGCGACGTACCGTCTTGTCATCGAGCGAAAAGCCCAGTGGCTCCACCAGATGCAGATGGGCGCCGGTGACCACGCAGGTACGGCCGATATTGCCCGTATTGGCCGGAATCTCGGGTGCATACAGCACGATATTGAACATGAATCTCCTTGGCTCAGAACGAAAAACCACCACGAAGGGTACCTTCGTGGTGGTTAGGCGGTTACGTGGGCGGAAAAATGCCCGCTTGGATAAACCTAGGCGCGGTGCCAGTCGGTCAGGCAGGCATCGAGGGAGGCGATGAGCGCATCCTTGTCCATGTGACGGCCGATGATGCACAGGCTCGTCATGCGGTCGCCCGTCTCGTCGTCCCAAATCTGCATGATCTCGGGGTTCTCGTCGATGATCTTCTGCTTCTCACCCTCGGGCGCGGAGTCAACGAACAGACCGTTCTCCATCAGGCGCATCTGGTGGCCGGCCTGCTCAAACATGTAGCACATGTCCGGATCGCCGGTCTGCCACAGCGGACCCTTGACGCGGATGACCTCGTCGGGCCACTCCTGCTCAACAAAATCGGTGAACTTCTGCAGGTCAAACGGCTTGCGGCGCGAGTACACAAAGGTCTCGATGTCGTACTCGAGCACCTCGGGGTCGTCGTGCTCCTCGGGATGCTCCATGGCCTCGATCCAGGCGGCGGAGTTGTAGGCGCGCATAAAGTCGAAGCGGTCGGTATCGAGCAGCTCCTCCATGGGGACCTCGCCGTTTTGGGCCTCGACAATTACGGCGTCTTTCTGCAGGCTGCGCACGATGGCCTTGAGCTCGGCAATCTGCTCAGGCGTCACGGTGTCGGTCTTGTTGAGGATCAGCGTGGAGCAGAACTCGATCTGCTGGATGAGCAGGCTCTCGATGTCGTCCTCGTCGATATCCTCGGCCAGCAGGTCGCGACCGCCGTTGAACTCGTCGTACATGCGGGCACAATCGACCACGGCCACGATGTTGTCGAGTGCGAGCTTGGGCTCGCCGCCCACCTTGGCCTCGTCGCAGAAGCTCGAGATGGTGTAGGCGATGGGAATGGGCTCGCAAATGCCCGAGGCCTCGATGATGATGTAGTCGAAGTTGCCCGAATCGGCGATGCCCTGCAGCTGGTTAGCCAGGTCATCCGAAAGCGTGCAGCAGATGCAGCCGTTGGTGAGCGGGATGAGGTCGTCGGTCTCGGAAAGGCCGCCGTCGGCGATGAGGCTGGCGTCCACATTGATCTCGCCGATATCGTTGACGATCACGGCGGCGCGGATACCGCCGTCGTTAGCGAGGATGTGGTTGAGCAGCGTGGTCTTGCCGGCACCGAGGTATCCGGTAAGCATGATGATCTTCACGGGTTTGTTGGGCATGTGCCCTCCTTTGTTAGACATGGCTTACAGTTGAATCTTATGCCAAACGCCTGCTCTTATACCCACGCGCCGGCAAATAACACAGGCTACTCCCAGGCTCCCCATACATCGGGGCAATAACCGACGGTGGCCTTTTTGCCATTGCGCACAATGGGCTCGGCTAGAACCTGCTGATTCTCGAGCAGTTTATCGAAGCGCTGGCTAGGGGTGAGGTGCTGGATGAGCGCGAGCGTCTCCTCGTCCTTGGCCTTGGGGTTGAGCAGCTTGTCAATGCCGCCGACCGCCTGCATCACGCTCGTGAGCTCGCCCTTGCTCATCTCCTTTTCCTTAAGGTCGATAAACTGCACCTTAATGCGGCGCTCCTTAAAATAGCGCTGGGCCTTCTTGGTATCGAAGGACTTTTTGGTGCCGAAGATTTGCACGTTCATATAATGTTCCGCCGTTCTAACGAACGGCGGTCACCTCGACGCTGCAAAGCCATCTGATGGGCAATCTGCCTTTCAATCGTCGGGCGCGGGCAAAAGCCCAGCGCCCCCTCTTTCAAGGCACCTTGCCTCATCAGCTGGCTTTTCGCTGACATTGACAGTACATCGAGGTGACCACCGCTGGACTTATCGAATGAAGTTGGTCCTGGCGCGATCGGCTTCGGGGGCTTCGATGCCGGCGGCCTGTCCTGCCTCGATGCAGCGCAGGAGCCAGGCCATGTTTTTGCCGATGTTTCGCATGGTAGCAAGACCCTCGGCGTCCTGGGCGGCCTCGCCCGGCATGGCACCAAAGACGTTGTTCCAATAGGTGGAGGCGACCACGGGCATCTGGTTGATGGTGAAGTATTTATTGAGTACATCGAAGGTGGTCGACGTGCCGCCGCGGCGGGCAACGGCGACCGCGGCGCCCGGCTTGTGAGCAAAGGCCTTGCTGCCTGCATAGAAGGCGCGGTCGAGGGCCGAGAGGATGCGGCCGCTGGGATGCGCGTAGTAGACGGGTGAGCCAAAGACAAAGCCGTCTGCCTGCTCGGCAGCGGCAATCAGCTCGTTGACCATATCGTCGTCAAAGGTGCAGCGGCAATCGAGCTTGCCGCACTGGCCGCACCCGATGCAATCGCGAATAGGCTTGGCGCCCAGCTGAAACACCTGCGTCTCAATGCCCTCTGCGTTGAGCTGCTCGGCAATCTCGGCGAGTGCGCGAGCGGTGTTGCCGTTTGCCTTGGGGCTGCCGTTGACCAAAAGAACCTTCATCACAAACTCCCTCTGCTGTCGGTGACTTCTGCGGAGGATTATCGCACGAGAGAGCAGATGGCGTGGGGCGCGATGCGAAACGGCTTGTGTTTCACATCGCGCCCCACGACGCTAGTCCAGTTTGGTGCCCGGTACCTGCGGTGCTTCTTCAAGTAGCGCTTTGAGCTCATTCAGAATGGAAACGGGCTGTCGGTCGACGGCGTCCAGATGAAGCGTGGCCACACGAAGGGGCGGTTGGTATTCAAGCGATCCGATGAGCACAGGCGAACCCAGGAACCGCTCGATTTCCTCTGCAATCGCGTTGGTCTCTTCGGGATCAAGGTCGTCGAAAAGCGCCACGAATGTCGGTCCTGTTGAGCGGAACAGGCGGCCCTTGCCGCGCGAACAATCCATGAGGCAGGCGGCGCTTTCGGCGAGCACGCGGTCGCCTGCGTCGAATCCAAAGCGGGCATTGACCTCGGCGATATCGTCGACCTTAATGGCAATAAAGCCAGCCTCGCGCGGCACGCGGCGCATCTCTCCAATAGCGTTGACCAGGGCGTGGACATCGCCCAGACCCGTTACCGAGTCGGTCGTATCTGCTAGGCTTCGGTTGATGATAGTGCCCACATACATGTTGGGCTCGGTATCGGTGCCGTCCAAGCGGTAGCCCGTGCAGTCGCAAAGCGCGTACGCTCCGGTAGCATCCATAACGCGGTACTGCATGTAGTGGAAGTGCCATGTGCCGTTTATCACCATGTCGAGCTCGGCGCGTACGTTGTCGCGGTCCTCGGGGTGGACGCGAGCAAGCCACATATCGACCGAGTTAAAAGGGTGCTGGGAGGGCAGGTCAAAATCGCGCACGGCGTTAACCGACCATTGCGATTCTCCCGTATCGAGGTTAAGGATAAACGGATAGCGCGTCTCGGAGCTCATGGAGATCGCTTGGAACACCCGGTCGTTGCAGGGAAGCTGATCGACGATTGGGTGTTGTGGCACGTCATTGTCTTTCGGTTGCTGCACGCGGTGCATGAGCTTGTAGCGATACATTTTGCGATCGGCATCCATTGTCATCTGGCGACGCGAATCGCCTGCAAGCGGGTCGACGTGCGAGCAACCAAAACTAAAACTGGCGATCATGGGCGCCTTGCCGTCCGATGTTGCCTCGACAAGATCGGTGCGTGTCCGCTCCAAGCGCTGCTCGAGCTCGGCTTCGCCTGTCGTGGGGGGACACGAGTACAAATTCGTCTCCACCGATACGGAACAGCAGGTCATCGTGCTCCATGGTCTCGGTGAGCGCACGACAGATGCCCAGAATATAGCGGTTGCCCTCGGCGTGGCCAAACTTATCGTTGCAGTGCTTGAGGTGATCGATGTCAATATAGGCGCAGGTGAAGGGGGCGCCTTTGAGCCAGAGCTGATCGACATGGTGGTCGAGTCCACCGCGGTTGCCAAGATTGGTGAGCGAATCGATATAGGCGCTGCGCTCAAGCAGCTGGCGTTCTTGTTGCAAGACGGCGAGCGTTTTCTGCAGTTGCTCGCCGACGGCGCGCAACTCCGTGGGCAGCGCGTCAACGTCGAGCTCGGCGGTTGAGGCCCCGTTCGCGAGTCGCTGAAGATGGGCAATGATTGATTGCTCGCCCAGGCGATACGACTCGTTCATGATGGATAACCTCCTTGGGTGACAGGATGCTCCGTATCATATCCCCAATTCGGTTTGAATTGGGGATATGAGTTAGCCAATGGGGACAAATGCTCCCCTAGACGGTGGTGTTTTGCGCGCGAGCGTATCAGTTGTTTTTGCCACCATCGAACAATGCCTCAAAATCCTCCACCGGCATGGGACGGTGGTAGAGGAACCCTTGTGCGTAGCGGGCGCCCATCTGGCGCAGCAGCTGTGCCTGCTCATTTGTCTCGATGCCTTCGACCACAACGGGCAGGTGCAACGATTGCGCCATCTCGAGCATGGACGACACGATCCGGGAGCTCCGGTTGTCGGTTTTCCCATCAGGCAAAAAGGTGCGGTCGAGCTTGATAACATCGACGTTGACGTTCTTGAGCATTGCGAGCGTGGACTGGCCGGTGCCAAAGTCGTCCATATAGGTCAAAAAGCCCTGATTATGCAGGTCTGCCGTCAGCTTGTCCACCGCCTCGGATTCTCCGGTATAGGCGGTTTCGGTGATTTCGATGCGCATGAGCTCGGGCGGCAGGTTGTACTGAGCAGCCAGTGCGCTCATGTGCTTGGCGACATCGCAGGCGAGGATGTCGACACGCGACACGTTAAGGGAAATCGGAATTACGCGAAGCCCCTGGTCGATGCGCTTGCGCAGCCACGAGGCGACACCCTGCCAAATATACTTGTCGAGCGTCACCACAAAGCCGCTTTCCTCGAGCGCCGGGATAAAGGACGCGGGCGGAATTAACGATCCATCTTTGTCGATCCAGCGTGTGAGCGCCTCGGCGCCAATGATCTCGCCGGTTTCCATATCAACCAGTGGCTGCAGGTAGTAGGTGATGCAGTCGTTTGAGAGCGCATACTGGAACTCGGTGAGGGTGCGGTGAAACGCAACCTCGCGCTTGTATTCCTCGGGGCGAAAGACGGCAATGCGATCCTTAAAGTCGTTTTTCGCGCGCCGATTGGTAAACATGGCCTTGGCCTGTGCATCGATGGTGATTTCCTCGTTGGAGTCGATGGGGTAGACACCCATGGACGGCCAGAAACCTACGCCGTTATCATGCTTGGCCACGGCTTCGCGAACGCGGTTATAGATTTTATGGACGGTGTCGTGCTCAAAGGGGATGAGTACGCAAAAGTCATCTTGGCCCCAGTACCCTGCGACGCCCATGTCGGCATTCTCGATGTCCTTGAGGACCGTGCCCACATCGGCGAGCATGCGGTCGCCCTCGGCCTGTCCGTGCCATTCGTTGAACAGCCGCATGTGTCCCATGTCGACGGTGGCGATACACCAAGCGCCGTCGTGCCCTGTCCTCAGAAATGCGTTGGCACGCCGCATAAACTCGCTGGGTCGATAGAGGCCCGTGAGCGTATCGATGCGTTCGGCGACGGCGCTTTTGCGCTCAATCTCAGGTATGGGGAGGCTGTCGTTGGGAACAAGCCCGCCGGCCGCACGAAGACGACGGTCGAGCTCGCCTAAAACGGCGGTCGCTTGATTGATTAAGCGCTCGTAAAAGGCCGGAACGACGAGGCAGACGGGGGTAATGGTATCGCCCGCGATTTGAACAGGAGCGAAAACGGCTTCTTTAAGATGATGGGTCAGTTGCTCGAATGCCTCGTGGCCCAACTCGTTGCTAAGCACGACGAACTGGGCGTTTCGTGAGCGGAAGACGCGACTCCTGCCGCGGGTGATCGACAACATGCGGCCTGCGTATTCGGCGAGCATGTTGTCGACAGCCTCGGCCCCATAGAGCTCGTTGAGCTTTGCCGTGCCACGAATGCGCACCGCTATAAGCCCCGTCTCGCAACGGTCGCGACGGCAGGCATCGATAGCGTTGATCAGCATACGCTGCGTTCCGAGGCCCGTAGCGGCGTCGACGGTTTCGGCAAGCGAGTGGTTGACGAGCTCGCCGACATAGAGCGAGGGGGTATTTCCGTCGCCGTCGATACGAAACCCGCGAGCGCGGCAAAGGACGTAGTCGCCCGCGGCATTGCGCATACGGTACTGCATGACGCGGCGGTGTTTGGAGCCGTTGTAGATTTGGTCGATATCGCTGGTATAGGCCTCAAGGTCATCGGGATGGACACGCGTTTTCCAGTAATCGTGGCAGTTGTCGATATGCTCGGAAGGAAGAGCGAGGTCGCGCAAGGCGCCTTGTGACCAAAGGGTGCGATGCTTGTCCAAGTTCTCGATAAAGCAATAACGGCCTTCGTTGAGCATCGAAAAGGCATCGAAAACGCGGTCGCTTATTTCGAAGTCGTCGGCGTGGACTTGCACGATATTGCGTCGATCAAGGTGCATGGCATGGCGCAGCTTGTAGTCGTACATGCGATGGTCGGCATCGAGTGTCATGCGATTGGAGGCTTCGCCCAGGGCGGGGTCGGCGTGTGCCACTCCGTAGCTAAACGAATGAGGCATCTCGGAATCGTTGTTTTTGAGCAGGACCGTTCGGCAGTGTTCCAGACGTTCGGCGAGGTCGTCCTCGGTCGCAATCGTAGATAGGATGGCAAACTCGTCGCCGCCTATGCGAAACGCCGCCTCGTCCACTTTCATATACAGTTTGAGATAAAGGCTTACCTGCAAGATGTAGCGGTTGCCCTCGTCATGCCCAAAGACGTCGTTGCAGTGCTTGAGATTGTCGATATCGATGAACGCCATGGTAACGGGGATGTCCTGCCCCCAGAGCTCCTCGAGGGAACGGGCAAAGCCGCCGCGGTTGCCAAGTCCGGTAAGCTGGTCGGTAAAGGCGGTCCTAATCAGATCATCCTGACGCTCGAGAAGGTCACGGATGGTCTTTTCGAGCGTTTCGGTGTAATTGCTGACAGTATCCATGTTCTAAGCGGCTTTCTGAGGTCGGGGCGGATTGCGTCGGGCGAGCTCGTTGTGTACACGCGTCGTTGCTCAGCGTATTGCGTGTATCCAGGCCTCCGCCTTGCTGCGTTGTTGGGTTACTTTGCCGGCTAATGTTCGCTGTTGATAACTGCTGAGTAGTATAAACAACAGTACAAAATTATATAGGGGTGCCCATACTATGGGTGACAATTATTTGCCAAGCGGTAACACGACGATGCGATGTACGATGAAAATGCGACTGAGACGATATATGTTGACGGGTATACTTGTCCCGTTTA
>CABRZC010000083.1 GCA_902475375.1 uncultured Collinsella sp.
TGGTCAACTTGGTAAATAGTGGACATTTGTACCGTATTCACGCTTACTGTGCGATAATTTGCGCAGCAATGAGTAAGGAGCCTCATATGAGTGATTTTGTCCTGACCTGTGAATCTGCCGCCGACCGAACCCGTGAGTTCTTTGCGTCGCGCAATATCCCTGTCGTATGTTTTCATTACGAGATCGACGATGTTGTCTATACGGACGATCTGTATCAGTCGATTGCGCCGGACGAGTTTTTTGCCCAGATTGCCGCGGGCGCCATGCCCAAGACGTCTCAGGTGAGTGTTGGTGAGTACGAGGAGTTTTGGGAGCCGTTTGTTGCCGAGGGTAAAGACGTGCTGCACCTGGCGTTGTCGTCGGGTATTTCGGGCACGTATGGATCGGCCTGCGTTGCGGCGCAGATGCTCGCGGATCGCTATCCCCAGGGCGGCAAGGTGCGCGTCATCGATTCGCTGGCGGCGTCTTCGGGCTTTGGCCTGCTGGCGGAATGTGCCGCCGACGTTCGCGATAGCGGCGCTTCGCTCGACGAGACGGCCGCTTGGATTGAGAAGCATAAACTCAACCTTCACCACTGGTTTTTCTCGACCGATCTGTCGAGCTACCTGCGCGGCGGTCGCATTTCGGCCGCGAGCGCGATCATCGGCACGGCGCTCAAGATTTGCCCACTCATGACGGTCGATTGCGAAGGTGAGCTGGCGCCGCGTGAGAAGATTCGCACCAAGAAGCGCGCGATCTCCGAGATGGCCAAGACCGTGATGGCGCATGTGCAGGACGGCGCGAACTATTCGGGCAAGTGCATCATGTCGCACTCTGCGTGCCGCGAGGACGCCGAGGCCGTTGCGGCGCTGATAGAGGAACAAGTTCCGCAGCTCAAAGGCAAGATTGAGATCAATAGCATCGGCGCTCTGATTGGCTCGCATACCGGCCCTGGCACGGTGGCCGTCTTCTTTATGGGCGACAAGCGCGTGGATTAGCGTTTGTGGGCTGGTTGACGGTTTTAACGGCTGCGCCTGTCCCTCCTGACATTTGATAACAGAAAAAGGCCCGTCCCGTTGTTTGCGGGACGGGCCTTGCTGTTGCGGCTAGCGTTTCTTTCCGCGGAAGAAGAAACCGTGCAGCGAGGGCTTGAGTCCGCGGTTGGCGCGACGCTCCTCGATATGATTGTGGATCGAAGCGACGCGTTCGATGACTTCGTCGGGGATCGGCACATCGGGATTCATGTTTTCGACCTGGCTGACCTCGGCGGCGGCGACCTGGTCGATAATGGGCACATCGTCGCGCGAGATGACAGGCGTGGCGTCTTCCTTCATCTTGCGATAGCGCTTCATCATGTCGGTCTGCAGCTGCTGGGCCGAAGGCGGCGTCCAGATGATGGCGTTGGCGCCGGCGGCGATGGTTTCGCGGATGCTCTCGGGCGTCTTGCCACCTGGTGCGATGA
Source organism: uncultured Collinsella sp. (assembly GCA_902475375.1). Classification (GTDB taxonomy): domain Bacteria; phylum Actinomycetota; class Coriobacteriia; order Coriobacteriales; family Coriobacteriaceae; genus Collinsella. The sequence goes on from CABRZC010000083.1 coordinate 1,442, forward strand.
GCGGAAGGTTGGGATAGTGCTCGCGCAGTTCACGCAGGACCTGCGGCGTGTTCTTGCCGGCGGCGATGTTGAGGATCTTGGCTCCGGCGCGCACTTTGGCATGTGCATCATCGTCGCAACGTACGACCGTGGCGATGACGGGGATGTCGGCGATGTTGGTGATGTGCTCGACCATCTCGGCAGTAGCGGGGGAGTTGACCACGCAGCCCGCCGCGCCCTGCATCTCGGAGACGGCCGCCATCTGCACGGAGCGCTTGCCGGTGGTGGTGCCGCCACCAACGCCCACAAAGACCGGGCACTCGGCAACGGTCAGCAGCGCCTGCGTAATGGCGGGCTGCGGCGTGAAGGGGTAGACGGCAAACACGGCGTCGGCATTGGAATTGCGGATGACCGCCACGTCGGTGGTGTAGATGAGCGATTTGATGCGGCGGCCAAAGAGCGTAAAGCCGCTGGCCTCCTCGATCTCATCGGGCATGCGGAGGGCCGCCTTGCGCAGACGTCCGTCGATGGGCGGCGGCTCCATGGGCAAAAGGCCGTTGGGAGTTACGGCCACCTGGGGCTCGGTAAATTCGTCTGCAAGCTCTACCTCGGAGAAGTCGACCGAGGCGACGATGTCCTCGTGAACCTCGGCGGGAATATCAATGGGGGCTTGGTCGTTAGTCGCGGCAGGCGTATCGAAGGAACTGGTGGCGACAAAGGCGTCGACGCGCTCGTTCAAATCGTTGAGAGAATCCATGGCGGTCCGTTTCTATGTTGTGCGGTCGGCAGTGTACGACCGGCGTTGCGAGTGCTAAATCGTTTGACGAGTTGATTTTTCCCCGCCGCGCCATCCGTTAGACTGAAGGGCCGGCGAACGTGAAGGAGCTGTGGTGGCGGGAATCGAGGTGCTATCTTGAATGTCCCGTATACAAAAGAGAGGTGACGCGGTATGGAATTCTCGGCAATGTTGGGCTCGATTGGCCTATGCGTGGGCGCAATCGTTGCCGCCGCGGTCATCTACTTTGCGGTCACGGCCATTAAGGGCAAAAAGGCCGAGCGCAAGGAGCGCGAGGCACTTAAGCAGTGCCGTGACCAGCAGGACAAGCGCGCACGGAGATAGTTTGTTGAGTTGTGAATCCGTGCGCTAGCTGCGTTTTCGGACCAGGGCGATATAGAAGCCCTCAAAGTCGCGACTGGGCGGAATGGTCAGCGTGCCGGGCATGCCGTTGGCAATGGCCGAGACGTGGCCCGCGGCGATGGCCTCGGTAAGGGCGTTGCACTCGATATGCGGCTTGTCGCCGGTATCCTGTGCGCGACGCGCTTCGCTTTCGCTCGGCGTGCCGTCGAGGGGGATGAGCTCGCAATCCATGTGCTTGTCGAGGGCCTCTTGCAGGGCATCCTCGTTTTCCTGCGGCAAGATCGAACACGTCGAATAGACGAGCGTGCCGCCCGGTTTGAGGGCCCCCATGGCGCGGTCCAGAAGCGCGCGCTGCGAGCGGGCGCACTTGACGAGCAGCTGCTCGGTGAGGCCGCGCAAGCTCTTTTCGTTGCCGCTGATGACGGTGCCCGTGCCGGTGCAGGGAGCGTCGAGCAGGATGCGGTCAAAGCGGAAGAACTCGTCAAGCTCGCGTGCGTCAATACGCATGACGGGCACGTTTTTGGCGCCCTGGCGGCCCAAGTTGGCCTCGAGCTTTTCGGCACGGGGAATGCTCATCTCGCAGGCAGTGAGGTGCGCCTGTCCCTGGGTGAGGGCGGCGATCTGTGTCGTCTTGCCGCCGGGGGCCGCGCACATGTCCAGGATGTCCTCGCCGGCCTGCGCGCCCAGCACCAAAGGCGGCATCATGGACGACAGGCTCTGCAGGTAGATCTTGCCGTCACGGTAGATGTCGAGGTCCCACAGATCGGAAACCTGGGCCTCGGGCAGGATGAAGGCATCCTGATACCATGCGACGGGGCGGTGGGCGATCCCGGCGGCGTCGAGTGCCGCGGCGATGTCCTCGGCGGTCGCCTTGAGCGTGTTGGCGCGCAGCGTGACCGGGCGCGTGGCTGCGGCGCCAAAGCCTTCGATCATGAGCTCGGCATCGGCAGGCGTGTAGGCGCCGGCAACCGTGTCGACCATAAAGCGCGGCAGGTCGGCGGCGCAGGGAAGGGCGGCAAGCTGGTCGGATAGCTCTGTAGCGGCAAATTGCCTGAGCTTGAGCTCGGGCTTAACCTGCTTTTTCTGCTTACGACGACGCGGCTTGGACATCCGTCTTTCCTTCCCGTCCCAAATTGACTACTTTCCGGGCACGTTGCTGCTGGCGTGCTTTAGTACTGGCTCTCGTGCTTGCTAAAGAAGTCGAAGCGCGGGGGCAGCGGCTTTACGCGGTGCTCGCCGGGCTTCTCGCCCAGGCTCTCCACAAACTCGTCCGTAGAGGCAAAGATGTTGTCCCAGCTAAAGAAGGCGATCGGATCGACGTCGAAGTATTCGCAGATGAGCTCGCAGCCGGCCGGGACGATGCCGTGCATCAGCACGGTCGCCACGCGCAGCTCGGTGAAGGCGTCGACCAGAGCTTGCTTCATGGCGGTGTTGGCCGGCTCACCCTCGAGCTTGTTGGCGGCCTTGGAGGCATCGCTCCAGCGCTTGTTGGCGGCGCGCAGGTAGTCGTCGCACACGGCGAGCGCGCGGTGCGTCTCGAACTTGTACATGGCCTGCTCAAAGGCAAGGGCGGCCTGCTCGGCAGCCTCGACCACGGCGGCGGAGGCGGCACCGGCGGGAATGCAGCCGTTGCGATAGGGGCTCTCGTCGCCCTCCTTGACGGCGACGCCGTAGAAGCAGCTGCGGGCCAGGCGGTTGAACACGCCGGTCAAAAGGGCGCTCTCCTTAAGGGCCGGGTCGATAACGCGCTTGTCGTCACAGGCGCGCACCTCGTTGCCGTCCTTGTCCTTGCCGGTCACGCGGGTGTCATATGCCTTGGGGCTAAAGCTCACCGGCTTCTCGGATAGGCCGAGCGACAGCCAATGCGCGCGCATCTGCTCGCAGGTGTAGTGGTTGAGCAGGTCGTCTGCCGGCGGGGGAGGCGTCTGCGAGGACGAGCTGGCCTTTTTGCCCATGTAGAGCAGGTGATAGCAGGCGCTGACGGTGCTCTGCGTAAGGTCCCAACCCAGGGCCTCCCACATGGCGGTCTGCGCGATGCAGTAGAAGTAGATGTTGTCCTGACCGATGAACTGGTAGATCTGTGCGTCGTCAGAGCACCACCAGTCGCGCCAGTCGAGCGAGCTGTGCTGGTAGGTGGGTGCGGGTACCTGCGTGGAATCGGCGGCGGGCTCGCCCATGAGGGCGGCGTCCTGGGCGGCGACACCCTCAGTTACGCCGGCGGCCTTGGCATCGCGTGCGAGCACGGTGCGGGTGTAGCTGATGGGCGCCCACAGGCTCTCGGGCCAGCACCAGCAGGTGACGTCGTTCACGCCGTCGACCTCGGGCACCGGAACGCCCCAGTCGATGTTGCCGGTGATGCGGAAGGGCACGAGCGCCTTGCCACTGCGGAAGCGCACGCCGCCGTTGGCGAGCACCGCGTGGGCGTCGTCGCGCTCCTTCCAGCTGGGGAAGGTGACGGTAAAGCTGCTCTTGTTGCCCTCGGGCTCCAGCACGGTGTGCTCGGGCAGCTGGTCCTCGACGGCGTCGAAAGCCTCGCGGAACTTGTTCTGGATGTAGAGCTGTGCCGGCAGCAGCCACTCCTCCATGGTCTTGGAGACCACGGAGCGAACCTGCGGGTTCTGGGCGAGCTTGGCGGTGTAGGTCTTCATAAAGTCGAGGTAGGCCGGCAGGTCAAAGTAGAGGTTGTCGACCGGGCGCAGCTCGGGCACCTCTCCGGTGAGCTGGCTCTTGGGCGCGATGAGCTCCTCGGGCTCAAACTGGTGACCCAGGTCGCACTCGTCGGCGTACGCCTTCTCGGACTTGCAGCCCTGGATGGGGCAGCGCCCGATCACCTGGCGGCCGTTGAGGAACGTGCCGGCCTTGGCATCGTAGAACTGCAGCGTGGAGCGCTTGGAGATGGTGCCCTGCTCGTGCAGGCGCTCGATAATCTCGGCGGTAACTTCGTTGTGAATCTGCGCAGCCGGCTCAAGGCCCGAGCCGCCGTAGATATCGCAGCTGATGTTGTAGTTGTTGAGGGTCTCGGCCTGGCGAGAGTGATTGGACTCGACATACTCGCCGATGGACTTGTCGTAGCCTTCGTTCTCCTTGAGCTTGCGGTAGCTCTCCATGATGGGCGATCCGTAGCAGTCGGTGCCCGAGGTGAAGATGACATTCTCGCGGCCCAGACGGTCGCGCAGGAAGCGGGCGAAGAAGTCGGCCGGGACAAAGACGCCACCGACGTGGCCAAAGTGAAGGCCCTTGTTGCCGTAGGGCTCGCCGGCGGTAACGATGGCGCGGCGAGGCCAACTGGGACGGTCGTTCATGGAGTATTTGGATGCCATGGGACTCCTTCGCATATGGTGAGAGCGCACCCGGGCACAGGGCCTGGCTGCGCGGTGGTCAATTCGTGCATATCGTTCGACATTATCGCACACGAGGACGGGTACGTGGCAGGGGCGCTATCCTAAGATGCTATGAATGAGATTTCCAACATACATGCGTTTGAGGACGAGGATTTTCTGCACGCCTGCTTTGTGTGGGGGATGGCGGTGCTTGGCGCATTTGCCGTGTGCCTGGTGCCGGTGTTTATGCTGCTGGGCGGGCCCGCGGACCTGGATGCGGCTGAAGCGGGCAGCTGGATGGCTGTCGTGGGCTGGATAGTCGGCTTGGCCGCGGTTTCGGCGGCGTCATTTGCCGTGCACGAGCTGGTGCACGGTGTGTTTTTTAAGCTGCTGGCGCCTTCGGGCGCGCAGGTGACCTTTGGGGCGAATCTCAAAACCTGCATGATTTACGCCTGCGCCGAAGGCGTGGTGTATTCGCGCCGGCGGTACATGGCGGTTTGCCTGGCGCCGACGGTTGTTGTGACGACAGCGTTTGCCCTGGGGTTTGCGTTCTCGGGCTATCCGCTGTTGTGCTACCTGGTGGCCGGCTTGCATTTGTCGGGCTGTGTGGGCGACTGGTATTACGTGTGGACCATTTTGCGCGACCGCCGTATTGTCGCCTGCGAGGACACGTCCTTTGGCGTGCGCTTTTTCGCAAGGTAGTCTTTTTGGGATGATTTTTCTGGGACGGGGATTAAAAAATCATTGCGTACCTAATGATTTTTTAATCCCCGTCCCAGAAAAATCATTGCGGGTGAGGAGATGTTGATGAAGCCGTTGTTGCTGCACGCCTGCTGTGCGCCGTGCTCGCTTGAGCCGGTTCGCCTGCTGCGCGAGGAGGGGTTTGAGCCCACGATCTGCTGGACTAACCCCAATATTCAGCCGCACGATGAATGGCAGCGGCGTCTGGACGAGCTGCGCCGGTGGTGTGCCGATGGCGACATCGAGCTCATCGAGGCGGGGGAGGACCGCGAGCGCTGGGAGGCCGGCGTGGCCCCGCTGGGCGCCGATCGGCCCCGTCGCTGTCGCGCGTGCTATGCCCTGCGCTTGGCCGAGGCGTGCCGTGTGGCCCAGGAGCGTGGGTTTGAATATGTGGGCACGACGCTCGCCGTCTCGCCGTATCAGTTGTTCGAAACCTGCAATGATGTGTTGGAGCGTCTGGCTGCCGCCCGCGGTCTAACTCCGGTAATTCGCGATTTTCGCCCGTATTATCCCGAGGCCACGCGTCGTTCGCGCGAGCTGGGCATGTATCGGCAGAATTATTGCGGCTGCCGATTCTCGTCCGTTGAGGCGGCCATGGACCGCGCCCGCATCCGCGACGAGCGCAAAGCGTCCAAAAAGTAGTTCTTTTGGGCTGACAGCCTGCTAGGATGTAGAGCGGACTTTAGCTATATAAGGAGTATCCGACGTGTCTATGCGTACCGATGATTTTGACTACAACCTTCCCGAGGAACTGATCGCCCAGGCTCCTGCCGAGCCGCGCGACTCCTGCCGCCTGCTGGTGGTGGATCGCAAGGGCTCCCAGGCGGGAACGCCGCTGGAGCACGGCGGTACCGTCGAGCACCGCATCTTCCGCGACATCATCGACTATATCGAGCCGGGCGATGTGCTCGTCATCAACAAGACGCGCGTGATGCCGGCCCGCCTGATCGGCCGCAAGGCCGGCTCGGGTGGCGTGGTCGAGACGCTGCTGCTCAAGCGCCGCGAAGATGTTGACCCGCTGGGTCACGTTTGGGAGTGCCTGGTCAAGCCGGGCAAGCGTCTGAAGCCCGGTGCTCAGATTGAGTATCGCGCCGGTGGCGCCCATGCGCCCGAGGGGGCTCCCGTGGTGCTGACAGCCGAGGTTGTCGACTTTGTCACCGATAGCCGCGGTGGCCGCCTGGTGCGCTTTGAGCCGGCCGGGTGCAATGCCGCCGGCGACCCGCGCACGCTCGACGAGGCCATCCATGCTGCCGGCCACGTGCCGCTGCCGCCCTACATTACCGATTACGAGGGAGATCCCGAGAAGTACCAGACCGTTTACGCCATGAAGGAGGAGCACTCGGCTGCCGCTCCCACGGCGGGCCTACACTTTACCCCCGAGCTCATGGCCGCTATCGAGGCCAAGGGTGCGAAGTTTGCCGCCGTTGAGCTCGAGGTGGGCATCGACACCTTCCGCTTGGTTGAGGAGGACGACCCTACGCAGCACGTCATGCACACCGAGCGCTACCACGTGTCGCAGGAAGTTGTCGACGCCGTGCATAAGGCGAAGGCCGAGGGGCACCGCGTAATCGCCGTCGGCACCACCGCAGTGCGTTCGCTCGAGAGTGCGTTCGATGCGGAGGCGCCGGTGTCCGATCCGGCTGTGACGGCGCGCTATTTTGAGGGCCGCGAGGACGGCGCTGACACGCTCGGCCGCGGTGACATCGTGGTGCGCGAGAACGCGACAACGCAGCTCTACCTCATGCCCGGCTCGACCTATCACGTGGTTGACGCACTGATCACGAACTTCCACGTGCCGCGCTCTACGCTCATGATGCTCGTGAGCGCGCTTGCCTCCCGCGACCAGATCATGGATGCCTACGCCGCTGCTATCGAAGAGCGTTACCGCTTCTTCAGCTTTGGCGACGCCATGCTCATTTGTTAGTTACGCGGTTCTACGAACCGCGTAACTGCTCGACGCTGCAAACGCCCCTAAGCGGCAATCTGACGTTCAATCGTCGGGCATGACCAGAAGGTCAATGCCCTCCTCTTTCACGTCACCTTGCTCGCT
>CABRZC010000084.1 GCA_902475375.1 uncultured Collinsella sp.
ATCTGTTACAGATCAAGACAAAAGGTTGGAGCTGAAGAAATGTCTCGATCTGTAAGATCTAGAAGCAGAAATTGGGCCCACATGTTACAGATCGAGACAAACCAAAACCGTCCGGCAGAAGATCTCAATCTGTAACATCTAACAGCGAAAACGGGGTCTATCTGTTACAGATCGAGACAAACGGAGCTGTCCCTCGGAATGATCTCGATCTGTAACATCTAGACATCAAAACCGGCTCCACACGTTACAGATCGAGACGTTTGCCTGGGTAGGTGTCCCGTTCCATTACATCCCTGTCAACAACACGACATCGAGAATCGTCACGATGGCACCGATCCCTACGAGCAGCGCGTTGAGCGGTCGCGAGTTGGCGTATTTGCCCATGACGCGGCGTGAACTGGTGAGCCGTATGAGCACAAAGACCGTAATCGGCAGCTGAAGCGACAGCAGTGCCTGGCTCCAGATGAGACCTTCAAAAGGATTTGGGACGACCAGGCACGCCGCCACTGCGCCGGCGAAACAGGCCGCCACCCCGACCGAGGAATGTCGGTCGTGGATGTCGTATTCCTCGTCGAACATGCCCGCAGTGATGGTTCCCGCCGCCATGCCCGCTGTCACGCTGCTCGATAATCCCGCGAACAGCAGCGCTACCGCAAAGATGGCCGAGCTCGCCGGGCCCAAGATGGGGGAGAGCGTGGCCGCTGCGACGGCGAGGTCGTCTACGACAATGCCGTGCGCAAAGAAGGTCGTTGCGGCCAGGATGACCATGGCCGAGTTGATTGCCCAGCCCACGCCCATCGAAAAGAGCGTGTCGAAGAGCTCGTAGCGCAGACGCTCTTCGATAACCTGCTCGCCTTGGCCTTCGAAGTGCATGGATTGGATGACCTCGGAGTGCAGAAAAAGGTTGTGGGGCATAACGACCGCGCCCAGGACACTCACGATAATCGCGGCAGAGCCAGTGGGCATACTGGGTGTGATCCAGCTTGCGGCGGCCTGCGGCCAGTCGACCTTGACCAGCGCAAGCTCGGCCAAAAACGAGAGTCCTACCACGCCTACGAAGGCGATGATCCAGCGTTCGGCACGCTTGTAGGAGTTGGTCATGAGCATCGCCATCGATATTGCCGCCACGATGACGCAGCCCGCGCGCACGGGCAGCCCAAAGAGCATTTGAAGGGCAATCGCGCCGCCCAGGACTTCGGCCATGGTGGTGGCGATGGTCGCGAGATAGGCGCTGCCGAGCACCGCGCGTCCCACGATGCGGGGGAGAAAGCGGGTCGTGGCCTCGGCAAGACAGGCGCCCGTGGCGATACCCAGGTGTGCCGCGTTGTGCTGCAGCGCAATGAGCATAATCGTGGACAGCGTGACGATCCACAACAGCGCGTAGCCAAACTGCGAGCCCGCGGCCATGTTGGAGGCCCAGTTGCCCGGGTCGATAAAGCCGACGGTCACGAGCAGCCCGGGGCCGATATGCCGCGCAATGTCTAGGCCTCCGTGACCACCGGTGCGTCGGGAGCCAAAGTGTTGTTTGAGATGGTTGAGCATGGTCGATTCCTGTGTATGGGCGACGTGCCGTTTGCTTGACGCCGCAAAGGATACCCGTTTTGGACTTTAAAGTTAACCACGACTAACAAAATAATTGCGTGCGTTACGCGATTGTTTCGAAACGGGTGGGAAACACAACGGGCCGGCGATGCCCCTAGTATGCCTATTCAAATGACTGTCTAATAATCTAGGGGAGGATCGCGATGCAGGCAGATTCCGCTCAGCAGCAGGGCCTTTATCGCCCCGAATTCGACCACGATGCATGTGGCATCGGCGCGCTCGCCGATATCAACGGTGAGCGCCATCACCAGATTCTGGACGACGCGCTGTCCATTCTGGTCAACTTGGAGCACCGCGGCGGCACGGGACTCGAGAAGAACACCGGCGACGGCGCTGGCATCCTGTTCCAGGTTCCGCATCACTTTTTCCGTAAAGAGGCTCAAAAGTGCGGCCAGATTCTGCCGGCAGAGGGCGACTATGGCGTGGCCATGCTGTTCTTCCCGCAGGACGACAAGGGCGTAGAGGATGCCCGCCGCGTGTTTGAGGAAGGCTGCGCCGAGGCCGGCGTGCCGCTGCTCTTTTGGCGCGAGGTGCCGGTCGACCCGCACGACCTGGGCGAGACGGCCCGCGCCTGCATGCCTACTATCCTGCAGGCCTTCCTGGGCCGCCCCGACGACACGCCCGCCGGCGATGCCTTTGAGCGTCGCCTGTACGTGTGCCGCCGCACCATCGAGAAGAAGGCCGACGCTGAGTTTGCCCTGCGCGACAAGATCTTCTACGTGTGTTCCATGAGCTCGCGCACCATCGTGTACAAGGGCATGCTGGTCGCCACGCAGATGCGCCGCTTCTTCATCGATCTCAACGACGCCGCCGTCAAGACGGCCGTGGCGCTCGTCCACTCGCGCTACTCCACCAACACTACGCCCAGCTGGGAGCGCGCACACCCCAACCGCTTTATCATCCACAACGGCGAGATCAACACCCTCAAGGGCAACGTCAACTGGATCCGCGCCCGCGAGCCCAACCTGTACAGCCCCGTGCTGCAGCACGATCTTGAGCGCGTGATGCCCATCATCAACCGCGAGGGCTCCGATTCCGCGATTCTGGACAACGTGCTTGAGTTTTTGGTCATGAACGGTCGCCCGCTCACGCGCGCCGCGTCCATGTTGCTGCCCGAGCCGTGGGACCACAACGAAAGCCTGAGTGAGGAGCGCCGCGCCTACGACGCTTACCAGTCCATGCTCATGGAGCCGTGGGATGGCCCGGCGGCCATCGCCTTTACCGACGGTCGCACGCTGGGCGCCGCCCTCGACCGTAGCGGCCTGCGTCCTGCCCGCTACTATGTGACGCGCGACGGTCGCTTTATGCTGGCAAGCGAGGTAGGCACCATCGAGGTGAGCCCCGAGAACATCCTGACGAGCGGCTGTCTGGGGCCGGGCCAGATGCTCGAGGTCGACTTTGCCCGCGGCCGCGTCATCTACAACGACGAACTGCGCGCCCGTTACGCCAAGGAAAAGCCCTACCGTGATTGGATTGCCGAGGAGACGCTAACCGTCGACGCGCTCGATAGGCCTGCCGCGGCAACGCCCGCCGAGGACGCCGAGGTGCCCGCCGCCGTGCGCATGGCTAAGCTCGGGTATCACTGGGATGATGTTGACGAGGTCGTGCGTCCCATGGCCCAGCAGGGCAAGGCGCCGCTCGCCTCGATGGGCATCGATGCGCCGCTGGCCTGCCTGTCCAAGAAGACGCGCTCTTTCTACGACTATTTCTATCAGCTGTTCGCCCAGGTCACGAACCCGCCCATCGACGCCCTGCGCGAGCATATGGTCACCTCGACCACGCTCTACCTGGGCAACCACGGCAACCTGCTCGAGGACTCCCGTACGGCCTGCCAGCTGGTTCGCTTGGAGCGTCCGCTGCTGAGCGAGGAGGAGTTCGAGCGTATCTGCGCCATCGACCGCGTGGGCTTTAAGACCTGCCGTTTCCGTGCCGTGTACCGCCGCGATGCCGGCGAGGGCGCGCTGCAGGCTGCGCTCAAGCAGCTTGCAGAGGACGTTGAGGCCGCGGTCCGCGACGGCGTGAACATCGTGGTGTTGAGCGATCGTGCCGCTGCGGGCGAGGTGCCCGTGCCGTCGCTGCTCGCCGTGGGCTGCGTGCACAACCACCTGATCCGCGCCGGCGTGCGTACCTTTGCCGACATCGTGGTGGAGTGCGGCGACGCCGTGTCCCCGCACGACTTTGCGGCGCTGGTGGGCTACTCCGCGAGCGGCATCTATCCGTATAACGCGCATGCGTGCATCCGCGATCTGGCGGCACGCGGCGACCTGGATGTGACGGCCGAGCAGGGCATCGCCAACTACAACAAGGCTGCGACCACCGGCATCGTCTCCATCATGTCCAAGATGGGCATCTCCACGGTGCAGAGCTACCATTCGGCGCAGATCTTCGAGGCCGTGGGCTTTACGCCGGAGTTCGTCAACGCGTACTTCGCCGGCACGGTGAGCCGTGTGGGAGGTATGGGTGTCGAGGACGTCGAGCGCGAGCAAAACGAGCGCTACGACGCCGCGCTCGCTATCCTTAAGAGCCCGGCTCCCGATCAGCTGCCCACGTTGGGTCTGACCAAGTGGCGCCCGCTCGGCGGCGAGGATCACCTGATTGACCCTCAGACCGTCTACCTGCTGCAGACTGCCTGCCGCGAGGACAGCTACGACACCTTTAAGGAGTACAGCGCCCGCCTGCACCGCACCGGCCGTGCCGTGCGCCTGCGCGACCTGCTGGACTTTGATGCCAGCGGCCGCACGCCGGTGGCACTCGACGAGGTCGAGCCCGCGCTCAACATCGTCCGCCGCTTTAACACCGGCGCCATGTCGTATGGCTCCATCAGCAAAGAGGCACACGAGTGCATGGCCATCGCCATGAACCGCCTGCACGGCCGTTCCAACTCCGGCGAGGGCGGCGAGGATCCGCGTCGCGAGACCCCGCTGGCTAACGGCGACTCCAAGAATTCCGCCATCAAGCAGGTGGCAAGCGCGCGCTTTGGCGTGACGAGCCGCTACCTGTGCAGCGCCTTTGAGATTCAGATCAAGATGGCCCAGGGCGCCAAACCCGGCGAGGGCGGACACCTGCCCGGCAAGAAGGTCTACCCCTGGATTGCCGAGGTCCGTCAGTCCACGCCCGGCATCGGCCTGATCTCGCCTCCGCCGCACCACGACATCTACTCCATCGAGGACCTGGCGGAGCTTATCTTCGATCTTAAGAACGCCAACCCCGGCGCGCGCGTGTCGGTCAAGCTGGTCAGCGAGGCCGGCGTCGGCACCATCGCCACCGGTGTGGCCAAGGGCGCGGCCGACAAGATCTTGATCAGCGGTCACAATGGCGGCTCGGGCGCCGCTGCGCGCGACTCTATCTGGCATGCGGGCCTGCCGCTGGAGCTTGGCCTTGCCGAGGCCCAGCAGACGCTGCTGCAAAACGGCCTGCGCTCGCGCGTGGTGCTCGAGGCCGACGGCAAGCTCATGGACGGCACCGATGTTGCTGTCGCTTGCCTGTTGGGCGCCGAGGAGTTTGGCTTTGCTACCATGCCGCTCATCTCCATGGGCTGCCTCATGCAGCGTGACTGCCAGCAGGATACCTGTCCGGCCGGCATCGCGACGCAAAACTGCCGCCTGCGTCACGGCTTCCGCGGTAAGCCCGAGCACGTTGAGCACTTTATGCTCTTTGTGGCCGAGCAGCTGCGCGAGATCATGGCGAGCCTGGGCTTCCGCACCATCGACGAGATGGTCGGCCATCCCGAGTGCTTGCGTCAGATCGAGGTCCCGGGCAACCGCAAGGCAAACCTGCTCGATCTGTCGCCCGTGCTGGCGAGCGCGACCTGCGAGTTCGGTGCCCATATCCCGGGTGCCGACGGTCGCCACTTCCTGCCGCAGATGGCCGCGGACAGCGAGCTCGACAAGACGCTCGACTCCACGTTGTTTGTGCCCTATACGGCCGATGCCCGTGCACACCTGCGTCCGATTCGCTTCCGCGCCGATATCGCCAACGTCAACCGCTGCGTGGGCACCATCTTGGGCAACGCGGTGACCAAGGCGCATCCCGAGGGCCTGCCCGCCGGCTCCATCACCGTCGATTGCGATGGTTCGGCCGGTCAGAGCTTTGGTGCCTTCCTGCCGCGCGGCATTACGCTCAACGTGTGCGGCGACGCCAACGATTACTTTGGCAAGGGCCTTTCGGGCGGCGAGGTGTCGGTGCGCCCCAATCCGCATGCGACCTACAAGTTCGACGAGAACATCATCGTGGGCAACGTTGCGTTCTTTGGTGCTACGAGCGGCCGCGGCTTCATTAACGGTCTTGCCGGCCAGCGTTTTGCCGTGCGTAACTCCGGTGCCACCGTGGTGGTCGAGGGCTGCGGCAATCATGGCTGCGAGTACATGACGGGCGGTCTGGCGCTCATCCTGGGCGAGGTCGGGCAGAACTTTGCCGCCGGTATGACGGGCGGCGCGGCCTATGTCTTTGACCAATACGGCACGCTCGACGCCCGCGTGAACCATGAGAGCGTGGAGCTCAAGGCCCCGACGGCCGACGAGCTGGCGCAGATTCGTGCGCTCATCCAAGAGCACGTGGACGCGACGCAGAGCCCGCGCGGCATTAAGCTGCTCTACAGCTTTGAGACGATGAGCAAGCACTTTGTGAAGGTCATTCCGACTGAGTACGAACGCGTGCTGGCGATTGTCGCTGCGGCCGAGCCCGTGGGCAAGACGCATGCGCAGGCTGAGGAGCTGGCGTTTGACATTGTGACCGGTCGCGCGAGCGCCGCGGATGTCGCTCGCTTCGATGTCGCGGGCGGTGCTGCGGGCGCTGCGTCCGTGGCTGCCGGCTCTGTTGCTTCGACCAAGAAGGAGGCGTAAGTGCCATGGGCAAGCCCGGTGCTTTTCTTGATATCGATCGCGTGACCCACGAGCTTCGCCCCGTTGAGGAGCGCAGCCATGATTTTGATTCGCTATACGTGGAACTCGATGACGACGTACGTCGCGCCCAGGCGAGCCGCTGCATGATGTGCGGCGTGGCGTTTTGCCAGATGGGCGCGAGCTTTGGCAAGGCACGCCCGAGCGGCTGCCCGCTGCACAACCTGATTCCCGAGTGGAATGAGCTGGTGTACCGCGGCCGCTGGGATGAGGCGGCCGAGCGCCTGTCGCTCACCTCGCCCATGCCCGAGTTCACGAGCCGCGTTTGCCCGGCACTGTGCGAGGCAGCGTGCAACCTGGGTTCGGTCGATGGCCAGCCCACGACGATCCATGACAACGAGCGTGCGATCAGCGACCATGAGTGGGCAAATGGCGGCCCGCGTCGCTTTGAGCCGGCAGGGGAGGACGCACCCACGGTTGCCGTGGTGGGCTCCGGTCCTGCTGGTCTGGTGGCAGCATGGGAACTTGCGCGTCGCGGCGCGCGCGTGACGGTGTTTGAGCGCGACGACCGTCCGGGCGGCCTGCTCATGTACGGCATTCCCAACATGAAGCTCGAGAAGTCCGTGGTCGAGCGTCGCGTGGCGCTCATGCGCGAGCTGGGTATCGTCTTTGAGCTGGGCGCTGACGTTACGAACCCTGCAGTGGCGGCTAAGCTCAATGGCTTTGACGCCGTTGTGGTGGCTGCCGGTGCTCGTGCGCCCCGCGGTCTTTCGGCTACGAATGTGGATGCCCCGGGCGTGGTGTATGCCGTGGACTACCTGACGGCCTCGACCGTCTCGGTGCTCGATGGCGGTGAGCCCGCGGTGAACGCGCGCGGCCTGGACGTTGTGGTCATTGGCGGCGGCGATACCGGCAACGACTGTGTGGGTACCGCGGTGCGCCAGGGTGCGCGCAGCGTGCGCCAGTTTGAGTTCTTGTCGGCTGCGCCCGATAGGCGCGCGGCGAGCAACCCTTGGCCGCAGTGGCCCAATGTGAAGAAGACCGACTACGGTCAGCAGGAGGCTATCGCTGCCATGGGCGGCGAGATGCGTGCCTGGGGCGTGGATACGCTCGAAGTGTTGCTGGACAAGAAGGGCGCGGCCGCGGGCCTGCGCGTGGTCGATCTGGATTGGTCGGCCGGCAAGCCCGAACGCATTGCGGACTCCGAGCACGAGGTGCCGGCGCAGCTGGTGCTCATCGCCTGCGGCTTTACGGGTCCGGAGCACAGCGTGTTCGATGCGGTGAGCGTGCCGGTTGCCACCGCTGGTCGTCCGCTGCCGGTGATGGCTGCCGAGGGCTCGCACCTTGCGGCTCGCACAGAGGGTGTCGCCGCGGATGCCACGCCGGTGTATGTGGCCGGCGACGCCCGCAACGGCAGCTCGCTCGTTGTGAACGCCATGGCCGATGCCCTGGCCTGCGCAGCCGAGGTCGCCGAGACCTTGGGGCTGTAAGGCAGTCATTCGAGCGCGTCCCCAACGACTAGTCATTGGGGACGCTCTTTTTTGTCTAGTCGTTGGGAACACTCTTAACGTCTGGCTGCTCATTTGCTGACGCGCGGGCTCGCGGCGCCTTGCTGTTTTCGTGATGGCTGCGGCTGGCAAGCTCAAAATCTCTGTTTATTTGCCTATGTTTAACTGGGGTTTTGTTTCGGTATAACGTATCGGTCAAGCGTTCCGTCAAGTATTCGGTCAGCATCTGGTTTGCAGCCTTATGCCCATTTCGCCCGCGCTGGCGGCGACCACCTGCCCTCCTCGTAAGCTCAAATTGAGGTTCATCAGTTTGAGGAGGATGCCATGGCTGATCATGTTTTGGACCGAGGACGTCTGGCCGAGGCTGTCGGTAACGATATTGCCGACATGGCCCAGTTTTGGATGCTGCGCAAGTTTCAGTTTTTGGAGTCGGCGCGCACGCAGTTCGAAGTGATAGTCGATCCATGGCTCAG
>CABRZC010000085.1 GCA_902475375.1 uncultured Collinsella sp.
CGATATGGTCGGTATTGTCGTTGTAAAGGGGGAAAAATCTGCTGGTCATGCTCAAGTACCTCTCAACATAAACTGAAAACTCGTTTGCTTGGTCTCTTTTTGAGACCCCATCTGATGTGCTATGGCTGCAGTATATGTTCTCCCCTTTTACAATGCGAGCGTAATTTCA
The DNA here is from genome assembly GCA_902475375.1 of uncultured Collinsella sp. Classification (GTDB taxonomy): domain Bacteria; phylum Actinomycetota; class Coriobacteriia; order Coriobacteriales; family Coriobacteriaceae; genus Collinsella. The sequence continues at coordinate 170 of CABRZC010000085.1, forward strand.
AAAAGTTCTAGGAGCGATAATTGCGCAACACCATCACTTGTCGCCACCGCCATCCTCTACCGCGCCCTCACGCGCAGCGCACTCGTTGAGATACTTGACCGGAATCGGCCACACGGACGGAGCCTTATAGCGCGAAAGGCCTATGTTGGCCAGCTGAACCAACAACTCAGACAAATCATCGCCGTCGAGTACCTCAATCGAACGCACGTGAATCGCAGTCGCCATATCCTCCTGGGTGCCGTTGTTGACGCCCGCAAAATAGCAAGTCTTGCCCGCACGCTCGAACGTTCCAATGCCGTAATAAGGCGAGTTGTAGCTCTCGAAAATCTCTTTCTTACGCCCTGCTTTGCCTGTGAGCTGATGCTCACCCACCAGGGCCATAAAGTTATTGGAAAACGTCGTCAGTCCCGTATCCCGCACGCGCGCAAGCATAGACTGCCCGTCCGCATGCACGTCAAAGACATAGGCGCCCTTATCGAGTTTGCCGTCCGCGGTCAGCAGATCGAGCTCCATCTCGTCCTCGGGACCATCCTCTGCCGAATGTGAGGCATAGCGCATGCCCCCATCCGCGCCAATCGCCAACGTAGCGATACGCGAATCCAGCTCAATCTTGTCCTTTGTTTTATGCGGCACATCGACCAAACCACACACCGTCACCGACTCAATATCCAAAGCATCAAGATCAAACGCCGTCACCCGCTCGTCGACAACATCCTGCTTTACCAGCAGTTCTTTGAGCATGGCGCCCAGGATCGCCTCTTGCGCATTGCGATCCTTTTGCTTTGGCGCCACCTTAAACAGTGGCTCGCACACATCCGGTGTCACGTGCTGTTCCACCACGCCAGCATGTAAGGCATAGCCGTCGTCCTCAGCAACCTCATTGGGCACAACGACAAGGTTCAGCGCCCGCGAATCCACGGCCCTTCCGCCATACGTTGCGCGAACGCCCCACGAGGAATCGTTAAGTCGATCGGCCAGCTGGCGCGCCACTTCGGCAAGCCCATTGCGCGCAAACGACACCACGATTCGCTGCCCCGCCATGCGCTCCGCAACCACGCGCGCGTACTCATCACCCTTGAGCACCTCGTAGAAACTCTTACGCGGGTATTCCATGAGCGTCACCCGGGCGAAGTCGCTGTAACGGCGTTCGAGAATCTGCAGCTCTCGATACAAAATGCCCTTCTTGGTATAGGCGACCTTGTCCGCCTGGGCCGAGAACGTCAGATCACGGCGCTTGGACGGCTTGTCGCCCTTGGCTCGGCGCAGGATGTACTCGTCTTTTTGTTCGTGGGCAAGCACCATCGTCGCCACGGGCGATAGCCTGTAGCCCACTTGGCTCTTAATCTTTTCGAGCTCTTTCTCGTCACCTTGTGCCCTGCCAATAAGCACACGGCGCTTGGTAAACGTCCGAATCTTAAGATCAAAGGTGCAATCCTCATCGATAACGATTTCAACCGTTTCGATCTTGGCAGGTCCCCTTCCGTCGCTTTCGACAGCATCGCGGCGGGCACCCTTGGCGCTAATGACATACAGGTGCCCGGTGTCATTGGGAACTTCGTCCTCAATCCCCTCAAACTGAGAGCAGGAGTTGAACAGCAAGCGGAGCGCAACGTAATCGTCCAACTCGTTCCAATTAGTTTTAATCGGAACTATCTGCTCCTGATAAAGCGAGGCATTAAGGTCGCCCGTCTGCACGCCCGCTTTGACCATCAGAAAGACGCGGTTGTCTGCAAGCTGCGTGAGCGCGACGACCTTGCCCGTCTGGCACACATCGGCCATAAAGTTCGCCACGGCATGCTTGCCCGCATCGCCGACGTTGCACCAAAAGACCGAGTAGCGCTCCTCGGCAGCAGCGGCATCGAGCTGCAACACGAGCTCTGATACGGCGATGTCTCCCAAACCGCACGGCTGGTTATGCTTCGATTGCACGGCCGATCGCCTCCATCATCTCCAAATTGATTGCACCGTCGGCGGCCATATAAGGAACGGAGAACACAGTCCCCTCAGCATCGAGTGCCTTGGGCACGCACTCAAGCGCTGCCTCATCAGCCAAAACGTTGACGATTAGCAGGCGTTTCGCCCCAACCTTTTGAGCCTTCGCCCTAAAGCGCTCGGCATCCGACGCCTCGCGACCGTCGCGAACATAAGCGATATAGGCACCGATGCGATAGTGCTTAAAATCGATCCATACCCCGGTCGTGTTGCCAGCAGCATCGAGCACCTCAAAGTCGCCACCTGTCTCGGCGTGTGCCGCATCGCCACGCGTAAGCGAATAGCGGCCGTCGTAATATGCCTCAAAGATTGCCCTTCCGGCAGATTCTCCCAGCTCACCCAGGTAGACCGCCTGGAACATATAGGGCGTCATGTGCGCCGTCGCCGCCGGCTGCAGCGTTGTGGGCACCCCGTCGCTCGACCAACGCTCACGCACTTCGCGAATTGACAGCAGCTCGGGTACGCGCGCCGCCGCCTGGCTCACCTGGCGAACCGTCGCGCCCTTTAAGCCCTCCTTGCAGTGGCAACGATCCTCCAGACGAGCAGCAATCTGCTCGACGGGCTCACCATCGTAGCTAGGGAATTCAAAGTGCGGCACCTTGCATGCCCCGCCTTCTGCATAGGCATAGCCATTTGCAGCATGCGACATGCGCAGCGCGGTACTCCGGCGCTCTGGGTATTGCGCGAGATCTTCCCACGGCAGGCAAAAATGATGCAGGTAAAAGTCGCGCTCGCCATCAAAAGCAGTGAGATCTTCGTCCCCGGCGTTTAGCGAGGTAACTTTCCACGCCAGCTTTTCGTGCTTTTGCTTGGCAAGGTTGTTCCTAAAGGCGGCAAGGTTCTGCTGCTTAACGGCAGCGTGTTCCTTGTTGTCCGTCATATGGTTGTTGGCAGCGGCGCAGGCACCAACCACCTGCTCAAGCTCGTAGCCCATCGGCAAATCATGCAAGAACGAAAAGTTGCAATCGTTCGCAATCTCGCGGTCGAGCAGCACCTGCACGCAAGGCATCTTTACACTCGTGCGCATCAGGCGACCCACAGCCTGTGCCACAATGCGAGCGCCTTCGGCCTGATAAGAGAGGGTGTCGCGCACCGGCAGGCTCTTATTAACGCCAGATAGAAGCATCCGTACGTTCCGGCGCTTTTGAGTAAACGGAACCTCGCCGCGCGCTACCAGTTCCTCCTGCTCCACCACGCCAAGTAGCGCCTGCTGGACAAACTTATTTGAGTTGATCTCCACTCCCCAGGTCAAACGACTTGTGGGCGACTCGATATATAAGAAATCAAGATCCATCTTGGGGCGACGGTCGGCATTTTCAAAGCCGCAATCGACCTGATGAACCATGTCGCACAGATTCTCCGGCACCTTGTATTTGAGATTCTTGGAAAAGCCACCGGCCGAAAGATTGATAAACATCAGGGTCGGCTGGCCCAGCTCGAGACGTTTTTGAGCGCCACGCCAACCTGCATCCCATTCCGCAGCGTTAAAGCACGGCACCATGTCCTTGGCGGCCTCAAGCGATTTCTCGTACGACATCTCGGGGCACTTGATGTTTCTAATCACCAGCTCCGCGACAATCTCGCGCGCAAGATCCAGCGCCAGACTATTGAATTCGCCATGGTTTCCCATGTGGCGCGTGGTAAAAACGGCTCCCGCCCGTTGCTCGTTACGCGCCACACCACGGGCCCAAGTACTCACGGCAACAAGCGTCTTGCTCAGGCGCTTCAGCTCAAACTCGATGCTCTTGGCGTCGCTCACGCCCACCCTGTCAGCAATCTTTAAGCGCAAGCGCACCGCAAGTCCCTCACTCACGCCAATCCCGTCAAAGAACCGCATCGCGCGCTCGTACACCTCGTCGGGCGACACAATGATGCCGCCAAAGGCGCCGCCTGCCAGCGCGACCATGCCGGCAATTTCCTTGGACTCATCCACCCAGGCAATATCGACGTCGTACTCCTTCGCAGCCTGTTTGTTAAACAGCTTAGTCTGTCGCACGATTTCCTGGTTGAGCTCGCCAATCCAAGCGTCCTTGCGAACCACGCCATGAACCTCGTCAAGGTAATCGAGGTTGAAGTTTTTGACGGTCGGCGCACTCCATGTTGCGCTCATACACACGCAAGGCGCTTTGGCGGCAATGGAGGCAAGGTAGGCCTCGGGCATGCGCTCAATGCCGTGGCTGGTTAGGTACGTGGTAAACATGTGCTCGATGGTGGTTTCCATCACTAGATAATCGACACCACGCGCATACATCGAGTCGTCGGCGGCATCGATCTCGTCATTCTTGCGATCTTTAAAGAACAGCGCCAGCATCAACGAATCCCAAAAATACTTCTCGCTGGTCTGGTTGTTCCTAATGCCCAGGGCATCGATGATGTTCTTGCGCGAAAGGTCGTCCTTGTACGAAATGCTGCCGTAGTACAGCTTGTCCATAAGCGTGGCGCAACGGGCGAGATGACCCACCACCATCCTGACCAGACCGCGTGCACGACGCACCGCCTTGCTGACGGTTTGCTGCCCACTCCCTCCGCGAGTGATAATCATATTGCGAGTACCGCCCTCATTGAGTTTGAAGCGCAACGGATTCGCCGAGTTGTCGCCCACCGAAATATCGTCGCTGCCAAACAGATGTCGACCGGAGAGCTGCTCTTCTTTCGCCTCGTCAGACAGCGCAAAAGGCGGACGCAGTTTCATGTCCTTAATACAAGAGGCGAGTGCCTTTTGAATTTTCTTGGCATCCTTGGCGATTTCTTCGGCATCTTCCTCTACGCTCGCCCGCGAAACCCTGTTCCTCTCGGCGTTTGACCCTTTGTGATCGCCCGACGTGGAAGCGTGCGTATAGACCGCCATCCATTGATCTCGATTCCCCAGTAGCAAGGGGTCCACCACACCGCCGTTAAAATGACGATCGAGGATACGCAATACTTCGTCCGGTTGAAACGTCACGGGATCGTCTGTCAGCGTCGACAGTATGTCGGCCTTCATGTGGTCGATTTCATCAAAGATAAACAGGCCCTTCTCGGCAGCCATTGCGTTAAAGAGCACAACGCCTGCACCGGTCACTGTATCGATCCTATTGATGAGCTTTTGCGGCGTCAGGGCAATCACATGCGGTATGCTCTCGTCATTGAGCAGGGCAGACGGCCAAATCTGGGGGATCACCTCCATGCCGCGCGTGATGTTTTTGAGCTCGTGGCTCACAGCCCAACGCAAGCTCGCATCCGCCGACGATAGCTTGTCGCGAAGGGCGGGGGTCAAACGGTCTGCAACACCTCCCAGACGATTTCGAGTGTCAAGGATGCCCAAAAGGTCATCGGCGATCTCCATCGCGTTGCCCCACGCTCGCTTAATGATGCGATGAGAGCTCTCGTCGTCCGCCTCGATGGGACACGGAATGTCGCGCACGCCCACGGCGCCCTTACCGCGCGTAGTCTCAATCCAATGCAGGATGTTATCGCCCGCACGCGGAAGATCGAACACCATGCGCTGCGCGGCATCGCCATCCATGCCCTGTTCAACCAGCAATTTGCGCACGCTCGCAACGTAGTTGTCGCGGTTGTCCTTACCCGGCACCACAAACACCAGGTAACGACGGCCCGGGCACTTGTTAAAACAGCCCGAATCGTCCCAGCCACCGGCGATGAGGTCGGCTGTGACCTGCTCGGCCGTATAGTTTTTACCCGAGCCCGTCGTGGCGCCCAAAAAGTACAGGCCATTGTTGCCCTGATCCTTGGGGGCAAACAGCGCACGCTCAAAAAACTCGCGCATCGCCTTTTGACGTGCAAGATAGGGAGCGAGCTCCTTGTCGTCCGCAGACGACGGATTCGATTGGCAGTTGAGATCCCACATAGCCATGGTCAAACCTCCGATTTAGTTGTTACACGTGTTTGATACCATCCCGTGCGGACAAAACTCGCGCTGGGCGGTCAAGGCGGCGGCGTCCATGCCGCTTGAGAGAAGAAAGAAAGGAAAGAGGAGCAGTCAGCGACTACTCGCACGAAGCGAGCAGTTTCTTAAGATCGCACTCCAACGCCTCGCGCTCTTTGGCATCGATCACTGCAAGGGCGACACGCATCAGGGATGCATCGGCGGCAGACTCCTGAACCTGGTCGGGGCGCTTGCTAAAGCTTTTCCCGGCAGCCTTCCGATCGGTCGCGCCGTTCAGTGCGGTGGCTAAAGATTGTCATCGGACTTTGCGCTGGCTTTGGCCGCCTCTTCGCCCGCGATCAGGTCCTTAACCGTTATATACGCACTGTACGTAGCATCCTCGATCTTTTCCAAAACATCATCAGGGTCGCAAGTGCCCCAAGTTTCTTCGAGGACTCGAGCCAATCCCCAAGCAGCGCTGAGCAGGACGTCAACGTCCTTTAGATCTAAATGATCGACCGTAAAGGGATAGTCCGCGCACTCCAGTAGATACGTGTCAACTGCGCCAATTGCCTCAGCCACGTATGGCTCAAGATCGCAATGGGGTTGGAGGGCGCACAGCGCCTTGTGCGGATCGGTCGGCTCGATCCAATACAGCGTTGTCGCATCCTCGCATTTCTCGAGCGGATAACGCTCAACCGCCTTCTCCCAACTTTCATACCAAGGATCGGCATCGCCGTCCGTCATCGACCTGCAAAGATCAATCGCCGCAGAAACAGTCGCACACGAGCATCTATAACTGGCGCCTTTCCTAAAATCATCATTGAGCTCGTCGTCGCCAGACAGCCTCGCCTCCATGATCAGAAACGGGCCGTCATCATCTGTAATGCTCATGGGATAGTTGTCACATTCGTAGTACGGATACATTTTGTCTCCAATCAACCGTTCGGTCACATTAACAAGCAATATCAAAACCGCGCTCACGCGGAGGGTTGTCGTCCTCGATCCATTCGAGCCCGTCGTTCTCATCGATTCCGGCATCGGGGACTGACGACCATCTGAACTCGAAACCAAGCTGGTCAAGCTCATCGACTCGCTCACTGATTACTCCGTACGCATCCAACGCATTCTCGAAATCCTCCGAAGACACATAGCCGCGCTCGCACTGCTTGCGCATCTGGTGCAAACGACCCATGGCGGCAGCGATGATCTCGCGAAGAACGATAACCTCGCGCTCGCATACATCGATGTTTCCTTTGTTGAGCTTGATGCAATCGGACATAACGGCCTCCCTGGTTTTAAGCCTTTTCGCTTGATTCCATTGAACAGCCGCAAACAGCCGCGTAATATGACTTTTATCGGGTTTTAAATTTTGGCTGTTTGGAGCATTAATGCTTGATTCCGAACAAGAGCCGTTTAGCTGGGGTTTCGAGGCTGGCTTTCTTCGCTCTCCCGTCAATCCCCGCATGCTTCTTCTTAACAGAACGCCAGAGATTGATTGCGCCGATGACGGAAACGCAACCGGCAATGCAAGCGCATGGAATCTCGTCTCCGTAGCCAACGACCTATTACGCGTCGACTTAAGCTCGCTTTTCAACGAGATTGGGGGCCACTTTCGTGAGCGAGCAAAATTGCGCTTTTACATCGATTTGCAGAACGCCATTCGTCAGCCCCCTGCTCCCCACGATGCGCAACACGCTTCGATGGACTACGCAGCCGAACCAGACCATGACGACTGGCTCGATCCAGACGATTCCGACCAAGAGTCCGCGCAAGCAGAATTGAACGAAGCCGAAATCGAAGTCAACCTTCAAAAACAAAAGGAACGCGACCTCGATTTCTTTGCTCCGATATTCGATAAAGCCATTACGCGCCATGCACACGGAGAGATATCTGGCATGGCCAGGTATCTCCTTGAAAATGTCTGCAGGCAGTGTGTCATGAACATCACAGCGATTCCCGACTATCGGTAGTGTCGAGAAAGTTGGTGTAGCGCCCGAACCGAAGCGAGTCTGCCCGGCGT
>CABRZC010000086.1 GCA_902475375.1 uncultured Collinsella sp.
CTCCGCAGGGGTGCTTCCCTTGCGGAGGTTTTCTTACTCGTTGAGTAGTCTCACGGCTTCGGCGGCCATGTTCTCGACCGTCATGCCGTTCTGCGCGAGCAGTTCGTTGGGGTCGTAGCGGTCGGGGAAGCCCTTGGCGATGCCAAAGGTGCGGGTGCGCAGCGGCGTACAGGCCAAATAACATGCCACGCGTTCGCCCCAGCCGCCGTCCAAGATGCCGTCTTCGATGGTCACGACAACGCGGTGCTCGGCAGCAAGGCTATCGAGGAACTCGCGGTCAAGCTCGGTTGCAAAGCGCGGGTTGACGAGCGTCGCCTCGATACCGTACTCGGCAGCCAAGCGGTTTGCCACGCGCTCGCCCAGCTCAAAGAAGTCGCCAAGCGCAAGTACGGCCACATCGCGGCCCCGACGCACCACGTTGTAGCGCGCGACTCCGTAATCGGCGCCCTCGGCGGGCGCCAAGTCGGGGCGGCTTACCAGGCCAATGCCCGGCACGCGAATCGCCACGGGATGCTCGCGGTGATCGAGCGACCAGCTCAGCATGGACAGATATTCCTCCATGCAGGCCGGTGCCAAGTAGTGCATGTTGGGAAGACCGCCCAGCATGGAAATATCAAAGAACGAAAGGTGCGTCTCGGACGTGGTGCCAAAGATCGACGCACCAAACACCAGGATGGTTGCGGGGGCGTCGTTGAGGCACAGGTCGTGCCACAGCTCGTCGTAGGCGCGCTGCAAAAACGTGCCGTACACGCCAAAGACTGGCTTGGCGCCCGAGCGCGCAAGCGCGGTAGCAAAGGTTACGGCATGCTCCTCGGCAATGCCCGCATCGACGAACTGTTTGCCGGCGGCAGCGCGAAGCTCGGGTGTAAAGCCCATGATGTAGGGCGTGGCGGCCGTGATGCCAACGACCTGCGGATCGCGTTTGATGGCGGCGCTGAGCGCCTCGCCCGTAATGTCGGCATAGGTGCGCGGCGCAGGCTCGCTCGGGTGGCCCGGGCAAAGTTTGCGGCCGGTTGCCATATCGAAGGGCCCTACATGATGCCAGTGCTCGGGGTCGCTCTGGGCCGGCTCAAAGCCCTTGCCCTTGGCGGTGGAGACGTGCAGCACGATGGGATGATCGATATCGCGCAGCTCCTGCAGCGTATCGACCAGCGCTTGGACATCGTTGCCGGCGTCCAGGTAGCGATAGTCGAGCCCCAGCGCGCGGAAAACGTTGCGCTCACAGGTGCCGTTGCTGGCACGCAGCTCGGCCAGATTGCGATACAAGCCACCGTGGTTTTCGGCGATGGACTGGTCGTTATCGTTGACGATGATGATCAGGTTGCTGTCGAGCTCGGCGGCATTGTTAAGGCCCTCAAACGCCAGGCCGCCCGAAAGCGAACCGTCGCCAATAACAGTAATGACGTTATACGTGTCACCCGCCAGGTCGCGCGCGTGGGCAAGACCGCAGCCCAAGCTCACCGAGGTCGAGGTGTGACCCATGGCAAACAGGTCATGCTCGGACTCGTCAGGATTGGCAAAGCCAGAGGCCTCGCCATAACGCTCTGGATCGATATAGGTGTACGCGCGCCCGGTCAGCGCTTTGTGTGCGTAGGTCTGGTGCGACACGTCAAAGACAATTTTGTCGGTGGGGGAGTTAAACACGCGGTGGAGCGCGACCGTGAGCTCAACGACGCCCAGGTTGGGGGCAACGTGTCCGCCGACAGCGGCGGAGCTTTCGAGGATGGCGTGGCGAATCTCGTCGCAGAGCTGCGGGAGCTCGGCGCGATTAAGAGCCTTGACGTCCTCGGGCGTTGTCGTTTGCGTAAGCAGCATCGTTGTGGGTTACTCCATGCGAATCGAGCGCCGGCGCTCCCTCGGCCGGCACAATTGCACAAAACAGTCTCGCACATTTTGGCGTTTGATATGTGACGGCGGCGCGGTAATTCGCCAACTGGCGGGGCAAAGCGTTTTGTCCGATGCCATACTGATGTGTTCCATGATGTTTTTATCGATTGTGCACAGGCCGTGGATTGTCGCCGCGAGTCGCTGGAAGGAGGCAGCATGTCCGATGCCGTTTGTGCCGAGAAAATCGCGTGCGAAGTGGACCATGCCGCCCGTCAACTGGCACAGTCGGGCCGTCTGGACCTGACGCGCGAGTTTATCCAGCATGGTGACGTGACGGTGTATACGCATGTGACCTCAGTGGCGCGGGCAAGTCTGTCCTTTGCCGAGTGCTTGGGCCGCGTCGGTGTCTCGGTCGACCGCGCCTCATTGCTGCGCGGGGCCCTGCTGCACGATTACTTTCTCTATGACTGGCACGATCCCGATCCGAGCCATCGCCTGCACGGATTTCGGCATCCGTTTTTTGCCCTGGCGCGTGCGGAGGAAGATTTTGAGCTGACGTCGCGCGAGCGGAATATTATCGTGCGGCATATGTTTCCGTTGGTGCCGGTGCCGCCGACGTGTCGTGAGGCATGGATTGTGTGCCTGGCGGATAAATGGTGCGCGCTGCGCGAGACGATCGCCGGCCGTCTGCCGCGCAAGGACGAGGCAGACGATGGCGTGAGTAAAGCATCGAGCGAGAAGAGGAGAGGGTAGACGGTGGGGACCGCGATCGACATGGCATTTGACGGCGCGACGCTTGCCGCCTGTCCGCTCTCGGCGCTGGTGCTCTCGTTTGCCTTCTACGGTTTTTGCGGTTGGGCATGGGAATCGACAGTCTGCGCCATGCTCAACCACGGACGATTTGCCAACAGTGGCTTTTTGCTGGGGCCGTGCTGCCCTATCTATGGTGCGGGCGGCATTGCCTGCTGGCTGCTGTTGCGCGGGATTCCGGATGCCTCGAGCCAGTTTGTCGCTGCAGCACTCGTATGCAGCGTGATTGAGTACAGCGTAGGCGTGCTGCTGGAAAAAACAACGGGCGCTCGCTTTTGGGACTATTCTCACCTGCCGTTTAACCTGCACGGACGCATCTGTCTGTACTGGGCATGCGCGTTTGGCTTGGGTGCGTTGTGCATTTGCCGTTTATTGGAGCCGGCATTGCTGGGGCTGCTTGGCCATCTGCCGGTGCTGATTGTGCGGATGGCGGCCTTTATCGTCGCGGTCGCGATGATGGTCGATGCGGTGTGCTCGTTGGCCAGCTGGCGCCGTTTGTCCGATCAGCTGGAGCGTGTGCGCGCCGACCTTGCCGACCGCATCAACGAGTCGCTTGCCGACGCGTCTGACTCCATGCTCGAACGTATTCCCGATTCGGCGATCGACTCGGTGGCGCAGACGCATGTCCGCAGCCGTGCCGTTAACGCGTGGCTGGCCGAGCTGGGCGACGCAACGCTCGATGCCCTGCGTGAGAAGGCTTCGATGCCGACGTTTATCTCGGACGGCGCTCATGGCCTGGCGCTTGCCGCCCGCCGCGTGGCCGATGCCGCGCCGAGCGTGCCCCATCCATCGCTCGCCCGTCTCCGTGCCGGCAGGCGCGCGAACCGTCCGGTGCCGAGTGTGTCGCTCAGTCGTCGCGACCTGCGCTTCTTCAATGCCTTCCCGCGTCTGCGCATCAATCGCTACGAAGGTGTCATTCGAGCTACCGACCTCCGCGACCGAGCCCGCGAGCTGTTCCGGCGCTAAGAGCTGGAGTCGTAGAGGCGCCTTGCAAGTGCGTGTTTCCTAGGGAAGTCACCTTATCGCTCTGCCCAATCGTGATTCCCCTAGGGAAAACACGCTACTGTCGTCGCCGACTGTGATTCCCCTAGGGAAAACACGCTAAAGAGCGCCTAGCCGTGATTTCCCTAGGGGAATCACGTTTGAACTGAGGCTACGAGGCGTCATTGATGCCAGAGGGCCTAGAGAGGGCAAGGAAACTGCCGCCTGCACCTCGAGGACAACCGTTCACCGAGCGACGTAGTTGTGGTGCGCGCCGGGATGACGTCTTTGACCTGCGGCGTCAAGCAGTACGTCAAGCTTTTGGTCAGTTAATGGCAAGAGATTGGCAAGGTGCCTTTTGGCTATGCTGCCTCTATTGGGAGGTGGCTTTCGTGAGGAATACCAGCGCACGGCAAAGGATTGAAGAAAAGCTTGATGGGGCGGAGCGCTTGCAGCGTTGTCTAGTGCCCAAAATCAGGGCGGATCGCGAGGCGCTTCGTCGCGCCGTAGCGGCAGGGGTGGCCGTGCGTCCGTTTAGCGGGATGTTCATGCGCGCCTCCACGTGGGATGCGCTCAAGACGAGTCCGCGCGTTCGTTGGCGCTATGTTCAAAATACGTTTCTCGACGAGCACCCTGACGAGGCCGTCTGCTCCTTTTCTGCTGCGCTTGACCATGGACTTTGGGTTTCGAAGAAATATCTGGACACAATTCATCTTGTAGCTAGCGGGCGCTCGCATGGTAGGTGCGGTACAGGAATCCATCGGCATGAGTGCCCTCTAAATGAGATCGAGCTAAACGGCACCGTGAAACGAACAACGCTAGAACGGACGGTGCTCGACTGCTCACTTGTTGCTTCTTTTGAAGACGGTCTGGCTATAGCTGATAGCGCCCTGCGGTTCTGTAAGCTTGATATCCAAAAGTATCGCGACTATGTTGAAGCGCTGGCGCGAGGTCGTTCTGGGGCCTTGTGCGCTGAGATGGTGGCGCGCTATGCCGATGGCGCTTCGGAAAGCGGCGGCGAATCCATCGTGCGCGGATTGATTATCGCGCTGGGTTACCTTCCTCCGACCATGTTGCAAGCCGAGTTTGTTGACCCGATCGATGGCGGTGCGATTCGTGCCGATATGTACTACGAGTTGCCGAATGGGCTTCGCTTAATTATTGAGGTCGATGGTTTTGGCAAATACGTTGGTGCGGACGGCCTGGGAAAAGAGATGCAAAGGCGCTTGGTTGCAGAGCGTCAACGAGAGTCGCACATTACGGCTCTGGGCATTCCGGTCATGAGGGTGCAATTTAGTCGCGTGTACGAGGACGGTTATCTCGAACACCTACTGAGGCGTTTCGGTGTGCCAAAAGTCGCTCCTCATATGTAGTGTTGGGCAGTGGAGGAGATGCTGATAAGGGTTGTTTTGCGTGGTGTGGCTTTTTGATATGGTCATCAGCTTCGTTTTCCTTAAGGGGGCGTTACCCTGCTCCGCCCAGTTGTGATCTCCCTAGGGAAAACACGCTATTGCCGACGCCGACTGTGATTCCCCTAGGGAAAACACGCTAAAGAGCGCCTAGCCGTGATTTCCCTAGGGGAATCACGGACGAATCTGATGCGGAGTCTGCCTTGGGACTGCCTTGCCTCTGCATATAGCTGATTTGAAATGCGGGCATAGATGGTCTCTTGATTTACGCGTTTCCCCTTCGTTTCGCGTCCGTTGCCGCGCCGTTTCCAAGATTGCGGCACCGTTTCCATTCGACAACGCAGCGTTTAACAACGCCGTATCTGGTCTACACCAGTTGCCCCTCGGCCGCATTATGGGCGCCGACAACGTTCATGCGACCAAGGGGGAGCGAATGTACGATACGGGATCGACAACGTTTATGCTCATCTGCACCATGCTCGTGTTTTTAATGACACCGGGTCTGGCGTTTTTCTACGGCGGCCTGTCCAGGCGTAAAAATGTCATCAACACCATGCTCATGTGCTTTGGCGCCATTGGCCTGGTCGGTGTGCTGTGGATTGTCGCCGGCTGGTCTCTGGCCTACGGTGGCGACGGCTCCAGCCCGTTTATTGGCGGCTTTGACCAGCTGCTGTGCCTGCCGGTGCTCAACCAAGTACTGCAGGCGGCCGAGGGCAATGCCGCGGACGGTGCCGTCTACCCTCAGATTATTAACATCGCCTTCCAGATGGCATTTGCCATGATCACGGCTTCTATCGTCACGGGCAGCTTGGCCGGCCGCGTTAAGTTTGGTGCCATGACGGCCTTCCTGGGCATTTGGCTACTCGTGGTCTATGCACCGCTCGCTCACATGGTCTGGGGCGGCGAGGGCTCCTTTATCGGCGACATCATCGGCGCGCTCGACTTTGCCGGCGGCGACGTGGTGCACATCTCGTCCGGTCTGACGGGCCTGATTCTCTGCCTGATGCTCGGCCGTCGTCGCGGCTTTGGCATGGTGAGCTATCGCCCACATAACGTGCCGTTTGTGGCGCTGGGCGCCGGCCTGCTTTGGTTTGGCTGGTTTGGTTTTAACGGCGGCAGCGAGTTCAAGGCCGACGCCGTGGCGGCGCTCGCCATCCTCAACACCGTGACGGCCAGCGCGGCGGGCATGGTCTCGTGGCTTGCCGTCGAGCGCGTGCATACCGCTCGCCCCACGCTGGTGGGCGCCAGCACCGGTCTGGTCGCGGGCCTTGTGGTGGTCACGCCGGGCGCGGGCTTTGTCGAACCGTGGGCGGCGCTGGTCATGGGCCTGATCGTGTCTCCCGTCTGCTACTTGGCCATCAGCCATCTCAAGACCAAGTTTGGCTACGACGATGCGCTCGACGCGTTTGGCTGCCACGGCATCGGCGGCATCTTGGGCGGCGTGCTCACAGGCCTGTTCTGCGTGCCGGAGCTCTCGTGGACCGGTAAGGGCGGTCTGTTCTACACGGGCGACGTGTCGCTGCTCGTCTCGCAGGTCCTGGGCATTGTGGTGACGGTCGCTATAGTGCTGGTGCTCGACTTGGTGATCGTCGCGGTGGTCAAGGCGCTGTTCCACGGCAGCCTGCGTGTGGACGAGGCCGACGAGGCGCTGGGCATGGATGCGAGTCAGCACGGCGAAAGCGCCTATCCTTCTTTCTCCGGACTCGATTAGCAGCTTCCCCAAGCACCGCACCTTGCCGTTCAATCGTCGCTCACGTACTTAAGTACGCTTCGCTCCTCTTTCACGGCAATCTGCGGCACTTGGGAAACCTGCTAAGACCAGTCAGTTGAACTTATTGATCTCTGAGGTTGGTTTGCGGCACCTGGAAAACCCGTGCCATGTGAAGGACAATCAATTTCTTTTTTTGAAGAGAGGAATTCACTATGAAGAAAATTACGGCGATTGTTCGTGCCGAGAAGCTTGAGGTTCTCAAAGATGCGCTGTTTGCTGCTGATGTTTGCGGTATGACCATCAACCAGGTGCAGGGCTGCGGCGCACAGCATGGCTGGAAGGAATACGTGCGCGGCAACGAGTTGCTCGTCAACACGATTCCCAAGGTACAGTTCACCCTTATCTGTGCCGACGAGCACGTTGACGGCATTGTAAACATCATCTGCAACGCTGCTCGCACCGGTGCCGTTGGAGACGGTAAGATTTGGGTCGAGCCGGTCGAGGAGGTCATCCGCATTCGCACCGGCGAACACGGCCCCGCCGCGGTATAGAATCGACCGCCTGCCATCCGCAACGTTAAAATGCTGCAATGAGGCACAAGACTTGCGTTGCGGATGGGCGGATTATGGGTCGCAATAAATATCCCGAGGAGACGGTCGCGAAGATTCTCGACGCGGCACTGGAGCTATTCTGTGCACAGGGTTATGAGGGGACGAGCATTCAAGATATCGTTGACCGTCTCGATGGCATGACCAAGGGCGCTGTCTATCATCACTTCAAGAGCAAAGAAGAGATTTTCAACGCCGCGTTTGATCGGGCGATGGCTCCGATTGTTGAGCACCGTTGCTCAATGCTTGGTATCGGTAATATGACCGGAGCCCAAAAGCTCAAGCGGCTGTACGCTCCCGAGTCCGTTGTTCCGCAAATTGAGCTATGGGCACGCATACATCCTGCGGCAGATCCGGTGAAAAGCTCGCGTCTGCTGGCGATGCAGTACCAGGGCTCGTTTGACGAGTCGACCGATGGCTATCTCTTGCCAGTGATCGAGGAGGGCATCGCCGACGGCTCCATTGCGTGCGAATGCCCGCGTGAAGCGGCGGAGGCCGTATCGTTGTTGGCGAATCTTTGGCTGCTGCCGCTGTTCCGTCCGCTTGAGACCAAGGATCGAATGCTCGCTCGCGCTCAATGTTTGGCGCAGATGGCTGCCGCGGTGGGACTCGATTTGGGGGAAGAAGTGCTTCAGACAACGGCGCAGATTTGGGACGTATGGGACCGCGCC
>CABRZC010000087.1 GCA_902475375.1 uncultured Collinsella sp.
ACCGCGAAATGCACGGAATATTCGGCGAACGGCTCAGTTTTCGTAGCGAGAAGCGCGGAACTTTCAATTGAAACGATTTAACTCTATGTTCTGTGGTCGCGAACTTCCGTAGAGGGGGTCCGTCTTGGGCAAGCTTTTGGTCAGCTTTTGTAAGCGTTGCAGGGGTTGACCTGTTGGAACGGTGCCGTTCGCCGCCTGTTTACTGCCTTTGGCCGCGCGAGTGTATTGTTTTGCGTGAATGTTTTGATGGCACGCTTCAATCGTGCTGTATTGGATGGCAAGCAGATCCCGGCGAAGGGAGCGTCATGCAGCGCGTTTGGAAAACGATCACCGGTTTTTACCATGTTCGTGCCCGCGGTACAGGCAAGCAACTGATCTTTGAGAACGATGCGGATCGCTGGGAGTTCCTGGAACTGATGCGTGAGTGCTGCCGCGATACCCGGGTGACGATTGTGGCGTGGTGTCTCATGGGCGGCCACGTGGATCTAGTGCTTTTGGATTACGAGGACGAAATGAGCGCGGCCATGCAGCGGCTGCTGTTGACGTATGCTCGTCGGTTTAATAAGCGCACTGGGCGCGCGGGCTGCTTGTTTCGTGAGCGTTTTGAGCGCCGTTCGCTCGATACCGACTGGCAGGTGATGGAGGCTATTCGCTCTGTACACGCTGGTCCGCAGGAGGCGGGTATTGCTCTGATTGAGCGCTATCCGTGGAGCAGCTTTGCCGAGTATCTACGGGCCTATGACAACGATATGACGAGGGGATTTTCCTATCCTTCTTGCGTTCTTGAGCTTTTTGGTTCTGCCGAGGGCTTTATTGCCCATTCGCTTTCGACGCCCAACGACAGCGAGCCAGCGCCGTGCGATATGAAAGAGGCGGAGTGGGAGCGACACGCCTTTGCCGATAAATTGGCGAAGGGGCTCGGGGTTTCGCTCCACGGGGTTAAAGCCGCACCGTCGGCGCAGCGTAATATCGTTATTGCTGGATTGCACGATGCCGGTTTTACGGTGCGTCAGATTGAGCGGTATACGGGGATTGGCAAAAGTACCGTCTCTCGTATTGTGCGTGCCCGTGCGCGAACGGCGATGCGGGCTGGCGGAAACGTGGTGTAGGGCCGACTGTGCAGCGCAGCTGGGGTCGCCCATCCACCACAACCATTGTTCTAAAAGCCTGGTACGGTAACTGCACTTCTTGATTTGCATAGAACGATCGCCGTCTTGAATAAAAAACGCCTCAGCTCGGATTTGCCCGTACCTACCCCCGTCTGCGCCGTGCAAAAAGCGGAGTTTTCTGCATCGTGGTGCTGTCGGCACCGCCGCAATTTTGCAACATACGGACCCTGAAGCTATTTATGCCTGCCGATGCGTTCCCGAAGCTCATGTTTGCGCCCGCTGAGACTACGATGCTTGTTCTAAAACGCAATATAAAGGCGACTGGAGATGTTGATTAACGCTTCCGACGCGTATACACACGACTTGGCGTGCAGAATACTCGAAAAAATGCACGCCGCACCCTATGGGACCCGTCCGCGGCAGGCGCGAGTCGAGCCGGAGCCTGGCAAGACGAGGCTTGGGACATTGCCTGGCGTGCCTGTGGCCATGTCGCAAGCCTTTGGTACGGTGGAAAACGCTCGTGTTTGCGGTTGGCCGTGCGATAAATGACAGATGGGGCGCCGGACGCGTGGGCTGTGTGCGCTCGTTATGAAAAAAAACCGGGCCGCCCGTATCGGGCGGCCCGGCAATCAAAATCATTGGGGCATCCGCTACTGGTTAGCTTGCCCCTCGAGCATACCGTCGAGGGTACGCCAGGCGAGCTCGGCACACTTGACGCGGGCGGGCATGTGCGAGATGTCCTGGAGCTGGGCGGCCTCGTCCAGGTCTTCCAGGTCCTCCTCGGAGAGCTGCTCGCCGCGGATCATTGCGAGGAAGAGCCCGGCCAGGCGGCGTGCCTCCTCGACCGTCTCGCCGGTGATGAGGTCGGCCATGATGTCGGCGCTGGCCTGGCTGATGGCGCAGCCGTGGCCGGTAAAGGACGCCTCCTCGATCACGCCGTTCTCGACGCGTAGCTGCAAGGTGAGCTCATCGCCGCAGCTGGGGTTGATGCCGTCGTGCTCGTGCGTGGGGGCGTCCATCTCGTACTTGTAGTCGGGGTGCGAGTTGTGCTCCATAAACGTGGTGGAGGTGTACAGATTACCCATTGAACGTGCTCCAAACGTGATGCAGACCGGCGATGAATTTGTCGATGTCGGCCTTGTCGTTGTAGAAAGCCACGCTGGCGCGGCAGCAGGCGAGGTTCTCGACGCCCAGCCAGGTAAGCAGCGGCTGTGCGCAGTGGTGGCCGGCGCGGATGCACACGCCGTCCATGTCCATGATGCTCGCGACATCGTGCGGGTGGATGCCCTTGACGTTAAAGCTGACGACGCCGTGGTGGTTGTCCCAATAGATGGAGCCGATGATCTGGACAAAGTCGAGCTGCATGAGCTCGCCCATCAGGTAGTGGACGAGTGCCTGCTCGCGGGCCTGGATGTTTTCGTAGCCCACCGTGTTGACGAGGTAGTCGAGGGCGGCGCCTGTGGCGAAGATACCGGCGGCATCCTGCGTGCCGGCCTCGAACTTCTCGGGGACGGGCGCCCAGACGGCGTCCTGCTCGGTGACCGAATCGATCATCTCGCCGCCGGTGAGCATGGGCGGCATGGCGTTGAGCAGGTCCATCTTGCCCCACAGCACGCCGATGCCCATGGGGCCCATGGCCTTGTGCGCGCTAAAGGCAAAGAAGTCGGCGCCCAGATCGGCCACGTTGACCGGCATGTGCGGCAGCGACTGTGCGCCGTCGACGACCAGATAGCCGCCGTACTTGTGCACGAGCTTGCCGAGGTTCTTGACCGGGTTCTCGACGCCTAGCACGTTGGAGACCTGACCCACGGCCAGAATCTTGGTCTTGGGACCCACCTTGCCCAGAACCTCCTCGGTGGTGAGCTGTCCGGTCTTGGTGGGGTAGAGGTAGACGAGCTTGGCGCCGGTCTCGCGGCAGACCTGCTGCCACGGGATCAGGTTGGAGTGGTGCTCCATGATGGTGATGACGACCTCGTCACCGGGCTCCAGTACCGTGGGCGCAAAGCTCTTGGCGACCAGGTTGAGCGACTCGCTGGTGTTGCGGGTGAAGACGACTTCGTTGGCCTGGGCGGCGCCGATGAGGTCGGCGATCTGCTGGCGGACCTTCGCGATGGCATCGGTGGCCTCGACGGACAGCGAGTACAGGCCGCGCAGGGGGTTGGCGTTCATGCGCTGGTAGAAGTCGCGCTCGGCGTCGAGCACGCAGGCGGGGCGCTGCGCGGTGGCGGCGCTATCGAGGAAGGCGATCTCGGGATGCTGCTGGAACAGCGGGAACTGCGCCTTGTAGGGATTAGTCTCTATGTCCACGGTGGGCCAGCCGCGCGAAGCCTCGTCGCTGGCGTCGAGCTCCATGGGCTCGGGGGCGGTACAGGTATCGCATTTTACGTGCTCGGTATCGATCATGCGAGCTCCTCTTCAAAGTTATCGATCAGGTTGTTGCCCAGGCGGACGACGGCGGCGCGGGTGCGCTCATCGGTGGCGGAAAGCGCGGCGTCCTCCAGCTTGGCGCGGATGAACAGATCCTCGGCGGCGTTTTGGTCAAGGCCGCGGCAGGCGAGGTAGAACAGCTGCTCGTCGCGGACGTGGCCGATGGTGGCACCGTGGTTGCCAGCAACGTCGTCCTCGTCGCAGAGGATGACGGGAACGGTCTTGTTGTCGACGCCCTTGTTGGCCAAAAGCACCGTCTCGCGCTCGGTGCCGGTGGCGCCCTTGCAGCCGTGCACGAGGTCGATGGTGCCGCGGTAGACCTTCTTGGACGTTCCAGTCAGCACGCCGTTGGCGTCGATCTCGCACTCGGTCTTGCGGCCGCGGTGGCGCAGCTCGTAGTTAAAGTCGCGCACCTGCTTGCGGGCACCCAGGTAATCGGTATCGATCGTCACCTTGGCGGTGTCGCCCAGCAGGTCGCCAGCGAGGCCGGTGGCGCTGGCGCCGGCACCCAGGATGGTGTGCTGTACGTTGACGCGCGCGCCCTCGTCCAGGAATAGGCCGGTGTCATCGAGCGCGATCCAGCTGTCGTCGAGCGTCTGCGTGCAGGTCACGTTGACGGTGGTGTATTCGTGGGCGCACACGCGCAGCACGGAACCCACGACGCCCTCGCCGGCAACGGGGGAGTCTAGGGCGATCTGCAGGTCGAGCGTTGCCTGCGGGCGGGCGACGACGTCGATGGCGGCAATCGCAGCCGCTGCGTCGACGCCGCTCACGCGCACAGTAACCGTGGCGTGCTGGTACGCGGGCACATCGATGACGATGCGCTTGGTGGCGTGGTCGGCCAGGTAGGTGTAGGCAGCCTCGCCCATACCGGTCTCGAAGGCCTCGGCAGGGGAGAGTTCCTCCTCGAGCTTGATAGCGCCGGCCTGGTAGACAGAGGTGGCGGGCACGTCGAGCTCGGTCTCGGGCGTGATGCGGGCGCGATCGGCGGCATCACCGGGGGCAGCGGTACGGCGCTCGGGGAAGCGCTCGGCCATGGCGTCCATGGCGGCGTCGAAGGCGTCGGCCGAGCCGGCGAACTGCTCGTCCAGGCCCTCGACCTCAACGGCCTCGGCGGGAGCGGCGGCAAGTTCGTCCGAAAGCTCGAGCTTGGTCTGGTTCATCTTGAGCCAACCCCAGGTCGCCGCAGGCATCGCATTAACCTGCTCAAGCGTGGTTGCAGCGGTGTTCGTGGTCTGTTTCATTATCCGATCGCTCCTTCCATCTCGAGCTTGATCAGGTTGTTCATCTCGACGGCGTACTCAAGCGGCAGTTCCTTGGAGACCGGGTTGGCAAAGCCGTTGACGATCATGGTGCGTGCCTCTTCCTCCGAGATACCGCGGCTCATCAGGTAGAACACCTTGTCGTCGCCGATGCGGCCGATGGTGGCCTCGTGGCCGATGTCGACATTTTTGGCGCGGATGTCCATGGCGGGGATGGTGTCGGAGCGGCTCTGATCGTCGAGCATGAGCGACTGGCAGCTCACGGTTGCCCTGGAGCCCTCGGCCTTAGGCGTGGCCACGATGGAGCTGCGGAAGGTCTGGATGCCGCCGCTCTTGGAGATACCCTTGGTCTCGACGGTCGCCGAGGTGTCGGGCGCGTTGAGCACGACCTTGCAGCCGGTATCGAGGTTCTGGCCGGCGCCGGCAAAGGTGATGCCGGTAAAGCTCGAGCGGGCGCGACGGCCGTTGAGCACGCTCATGGGGTAGAGGTAGCCCACGTGGCTGCCGAAGGAGCCGCTGATCCACTCGATGTCGCCGTCCTCGTCCACGCGCGCACGCTTGGTGTTGAGGTTGTACATGTTCTTGGACCAGTTCTCGATGGTCGAGTATCGCAGGTGCGCACGCTTGCCCACAAAGAGCTCCACAGCGCCGGCATGGAGGTTTGCCACGTTGTATTTGGGCGCGGAGCAACCCTCGATAAAGTGCAGGTCGGCATCGTCCTCGACGATGATGAGCGTGTGCTCAAACTGGCCGGCGCCCTTGGCATTGAGGCGGAAGTAACTCTGCAGCGGAAAATCGAGCTTGGTGCCCTTGGGCACGTAGACAAACGAACCGCCCGACCACACGGCACCGTGCAGGGCCGCAAACTTGTGGTCGGTGGGCGGGATGAGCGTCATAAACTTCTCGTGGATGAGCGGCTCCCACTGCGGGTCGTGCAGGGCCTCCTCAATGCCGGAGTAGACGATACCCATCTTGGACGCGGTGTCCTGCATGTTGTGGTAGACGAGCTCGGAGTCGTACTGCGCGCCGACGCCTGCCAGGTAGCTGCGCTCGGCCTCGGGAATGCCCAGGCGCTCAAAGGTGTTCTTGATGTCGTCGGGCACCGACTCCCAGTCGTGCTTCTGGTCGGTGTTGGGCTTGACGTAGGTGACGATGTTGTCCATGTCCAGGCCCTCGATGGAGGGGCCCCACGTCGGATTGGGGAAGCGGTTAAAGATCTCGAGGGACTTGAGGCGCAGGTCGAGCATCCACTGCGGCTCGTCCTTCTTGGCGCTGATCTCGCGCACGATGTCGGGCGTGATGCCGGCGTCGAGGCGCTCGAATCCCTCCTCGCCATAGGTGAAGTCGTAGAGGCTGCGGTCGATGTCCGCGACCTCGGTGCGGGTCTTGGTCATTGCGTCGCCCCTTTACGCCTGCTGCTCGGCAGCGGCGGCTTCGGCCTTGGCGTGCTGCTCGGCGGCCTCGCGCTCGAAGGTCTCAAAACCGTTCTTGTCGATCCAGGGGATCAGCGAGGCGTCGTCCTCGCGCACGATGTGGCCCTTGACCATAACGTGGACGCGGTCGACATCCAGGTGCTCCAGGATGCGCGTGTTGTGCGTGATGATGAGCATGGAGCCGTCGCAGCTCTTGCGGTAGGCGTCCATGCCATGGCTGACGGTGGACAGGGCGTCGACGTCCAGGCCCGAGTCGGTTTCGTCCAGGATGGCGAGCTTGGGCTGCAGCAGCAGAAGCTGGAGCATCTCGACCTTCTTTTTCTCGCCGCCCGAAAAGCCCACGCCCAGCTCACGGTTGAGATAGGCGGTATCCATGTTGAGCTCGGCCGCGAGCTCCTTGACGCGACGGCGGAACTCCTTGCCCTTCATCTCCAGGCCGGGGCGGCCGGCGATGCTGGCGCGCAAAAAGCTCGACAGCGGCACGCCCGGGATCTCGACCGGGGCCTGGAAGCTCAGGAACAGGCCGGCGCGGGAGCGCTTGTCGGTGGTGAGCTCGGTGATGTCCTGGCCGTCAAAGACGATGCGGCCGTCCTGCACGGTGTAGACGGGGTCGCCCATGACCAGGTGGCCGAGGGTGGACTTGCCGGCGCCGTTGGGTCCCATCAGCACGTGGGTCTCGCCGGCGGCGACGTTGAGGTTGACGTTGTGGAGGATGGTCTTTTCGTCCACGGAGGCGGTCAGACCTTCGATGGAAAGCAGCGGATTTGCGCTCATGCTGTCCCTCTCTGTATATGGTGTACTCATAGGTGTACTAAACCCTAGGAATCTTCTCGGAATAAAGTTACTATGGGTTCGGCGTTAGTCAAGGGAAAACCCGACTAATCCACTCGACTTTTTAGATTGTGGGACAAATTCATCGGTAGTGCTTGTCCCCAGCGTTATGGAAGGGTAGGTATGCTCATTTCTTCTAAGGGCCGCTATGCCCTCCGTTTGATGATTTATATTGCAGCGCCCGGTGACGCCGAGGGCAAGATTGCCCTGCGCGAGGTTGCCGACCGCGAGCGCATTTCGCAGAAATATCTGGAGCAGCTGGTTCGTCCGCTTATGAAGGCGGGCCTGCTTAAGAGCGTGCGCGGCAAGGGCGGCGGCTACATGATGGCCAAGGACCCGGCCGAGGTGCGTGCCGGCGACATCCTGCGCGCCGTCGAGGGCAGCACTGCCCCGGTGGCGTGCGACGGCATTGACAACAGCTGCACCCGTAGCGATCTGTGCTCGACCGTCAAGTTCTGGCGCGGCCTAGACGACGTGATCGAAAAGTACGTCGACGGCGTGACGTTGGCCGACTTGGCCGCCGTCCCCGAGATCAACTTTGACATTAAGTTGTAGGGCTGCAAATGGCATCTCTCGACAAGGTGTATAAGCAAATTGAGGTTTTTGCTCGGGAATGTGACGCCGAAAAGGTTGTACTGTTTGGTTCCCGCGCTCGAGGTGACAACTTACCTAAGAGCGATATTGATATTGCTGTAGCAGGTTGTCGGGATTTCGGCCGTTTCTCATATTTGATCGAGGAGCGTCTTGATACTCTTTTGGATGTAGACGTCGTCAATCTCGATGGGCCCACATCGCAGTCGTTGCTCGATGAAATTGCCAGGGATGGTGTGATTCTGTATGAAAAAATATGAGAACTTTGTCAGCGCCCTGGCGAATCTTGAGGATGCGCCCAATCAGGATCTCAACAATGATTTTGTTCAGAGTGGATTGATTAAT
>CABRZC010000088.1 GCA_902475375.1 uncultured Collinsella sp.
GGCCCTTGCGGCGTAGTCGCTATTTATTCAGTCCAAGTTTCGGGGCGCAGTTCACAGGCACCTTCGTGGTGGTTTTGGATGATGAGAAGAGGGAGGGTCGCGTGGGCGAACCGAAGATCGTGGTGGTCGACTATCACAAGGGTAACTTGTCGAGCGTTGTGCGCGGACTTGTGCGCGCCGGTGCCGCCGCCTGCACGTCGGATGATCCGGAGCAGATCCGCAGCGCCGACGGCCTGGTCATCCCGGGTGTGGGCGCGTTCTATGACGCGATCGCCTTTATGCGCCAGGGCGGCGAGGAAGCGGCTGTGCTCGATGCCGTTGCCGCCGGAACTCCGCTGCTCGGCATCTGTCTGGGCCTTCAGCTGTTTTTTGAGCGCGGCAACGAGGGCGTGCCTGCGGATGAGGGCGCGGCTGCGGATGGCAGCGCTCCCGAGCAGGCCGGTGCCCCTTGGGTCGATGGCCTGGGCATCATGCGCGGTTCGTGCACGCGCTTGGAGTCGAGCCGCCTAAAGGTGCCGCACGTGGGCTGGGACCAGGTGCACATGACGCCCGCCGGTGCGGCCGACCCGCTGCTCGCCGGTTTTGCCGAGGGCGCCAACATGTACTTCACCCACAGCTATGCGGTGGCCGACGATGCCGATGCCGCCGATGTTCTGGCGCGCACGCACTACACGCGGAGCTTCCCGTGCATCGTGCGCCACGGCAACGTGTGGGGCTGCCAGTTCCATCCCGAGAAATCCTCTGCGCTGGGTCAGCGCATCCTAAAGAACTTCGTCAACATCGTTGAGGAGGCCGGCCGATGATCCTGTTTCCCGCAATCGATTTGATCGGCGGCAAGGTCGTGCGCCTGGAGCGCGGCGACCGGAGCCACTGCAAGGTATATTCCGACGACCCCGTCGCCGTCGCCCGCTCCTTTGCCGAGCAGGGTGCGAGCTGGGTGCACGTCGTCGACCTGTCCGCTGCCTTTGGCGAGGACGAGGACGCGTGCGCTGCCAACTCGGCGGCGATCGAGGCCATCTGCGGCGTCGGCGGTCTGTCCGTGGACGTGGGCGGCGGCGTCCGCTCGCTCGCGCGCATCGACGAGTTGGCCGGCTACGGCGCGCGTCGCATCGCATTGGGCACGGTGCTCGTGACCGAGCCGGGATTTGCCGAGGTGGCGGCTCGCGGCTTTGGCGAGCTACTGGTGGCAGACATCGCCGCCCGCGACGGCCAGGTCAAGGTGAACGGCTGGCGCGATGGCGCGGGCGTGGCGCTCGACAATGCGGTGGCGCAGCTCACCGAGCTGGGCTTTAAGCACCTGGTCTACACTGACATCGCGCGCGACGGCATGCAGACGGGTATCGATGTGGCGGCGTATCGTCATGTGGCCGAGGTCGCGGGCTTTCCCGTCGTGGCGTCGGGTGGTATCTCGACGCTCGACGATATCCGCGCACTGGCCGCGGTGGGCGAGGATGCTATCGAGGGCGCCATCACCGGTCGTGCGCTCTACGAGGGCAACTTTACGCTGGCCCAGGCGTTGGCCGCCGCCCGAGGGGAGGAGTAGCCCATGCTTACCAAACGCGTAATTCCCTGTCTGGATGTTAAGGACGGCCGCGTGGTCAAGGGCGTCAACTTTGTGAGCCTGCGCGATGCGGGCGACCCGGTGGAGCTGGCCCGCGCCTACGACCGCGAGGGTGCGGACGAGGTCGTATTTTTGGACATTACCGCGACGAGCGACAACCGCGCGACGACCATCGAGATGGCGGCGCACGCGGCCGAGGAACTCGCTATCCCCTATACCGTGGGCGGCGGTTTCCGCGACTTGGCGGGCATGCGAACCATGGTGGCTGCCGGTGCCGATAAGGTGTCGCTCAACTCCGCCGCCGTGCGCGACCCGTCGCTGATCAGCCAGGCTGCCGCGGCGTTTGGCAGTCAGGCCGTGGTCGTGGCGATCGATGCCAAGCGCGTGGGGCTGCCCGGCGCTCCCGGCGCCGACAAGTGGGAGGTGTTCACGGCGGGAGGCCGCAACGCCACGGGTATCGATGCGGTGGCGTGGGCCGAGGAGGCGGCTCGTCGCGGCGCCGGCGAAATCCTACTGACCAGCATGGACCGCGACGGCACCAAGGCCGGCTTTGACCTGGCGCTCACTCGCGCCGTGGCGCGCGCGGTACCGATTCCCGTCATCGCGAGCGGCGGCGTGGGTACGCTCGAGCATTTTGCCGAGGGCGTGATCGAGGGCGAAGCCGACGCCGTGCTGGCGGCGAGCGTCTTTCACTTTGGAACCTTCAGCATCCGCCAGGTGAAGGAGTATATGGCGTCGCAGGGTATCCCTGTGAGGCTGGACTTCTAATGCTGCGGCTTGCCCAGGCACCGCATCTTGCCGCTCAAACCGTCGCTCGCGTACCAAAGTACGCGTCGTCGGGCTTGTCGCTCGGAATCTCGGGCACCTGGACAATCCTCGCCGACCTGTGGGATTTCGTTTGTTACTTGGGAGGAATGATGACTGAGGTGGTAAATGCTACCGAGCTTAAATACGACGCCCGTGGGCTGATTCCTTGTGTGGTTCAGCAGTATGACACCGGCGAGGTGCTTATGGTTGCCTGGACGAACGAGGAGTCGGTGGGGCTGACGCTCAAGACCGGCACCACGTGGTTCTGGAGTCGCAGCCGTCAGGAGCTCTGGAACAAGGGCGCGACGAGCGGCAACATGCAACAGGTCAAGGAGCTCTGGGCCGACTGCGACAGCGATACGCTGCTGGTCAAGGTCGACTCGCCGGGTCCGGCCTGCCATACCGGCAACCGTACCTGCTTCTTTAAGAAACTCGCGTAGGGCGAGCGCTCGATCAGGCGCTCGGCCAACCAGAAAGGATTGAACCATGGGTGTGCGCACCGCAAATGTTCAGGATGGAAATATTGGTGAGACGCTGACGGGTCTTGCCGAGGTGATTCACGGCCGTCGCGACGCATCGCCGCAGGAGAGCTATACCGCTCGTCTGCTGACCGACGTCGAGGACGAGCTGCTCAAGAAGCTTGCCGAGGAGGCGAGCGAGGTGATCATGGCCTGCAAGGATAACGACCACGATCACATTCGCTACGAGGCCGGCGACCTGGTCTACCACCTGCTCGTGACGCTCGAGCGCTACGGCATCACCCTCGACGAGCTGGCCGGCGAACTCAACGCCCGCCGCCACTAGTCATTGGGTAGTCATTGGGGACGTTCTTAAACGACTAGTCGTTTGGGACAGTCTTTGCCGGCGCTGCCAAATAACATGCCCAATTACTACGATGAAACTGGATCTGCTTACCACGCGTCGGTTTTGAGCAAATCGTCAACACTTCTACCTGCGGTTTTATTTTCCGCATTAAGCCGATGGTCGGAGGTTTGCGGTTCATCGTAG
Organism: uncultured Collinsella sp.; assembly: GCA_902475375.1. GTDB lineage: Bacteria > Actinomycetota > Coriobacteriia > Coriobacteriales > Coriobacteriaceae > Collinsella. The sequence continues at coordinate 3,377 of CABRZC010000088.1, forward strand.
TAAACGGGCGTTCTTTTTGGCGGGCGGTGTTGCTCGGGCGTCGGTGGTGAGCAAAACGACCTGTTTTCCTCCGTCCCCAAGGGGTCATTTGTGAAGAGTGTCCCCAATGACTAGTCTTAGGCGAGGGGCGTGGATTCCCATTCGCCGGTGAGGTGGGGGATGTCGAAGGTTCGATAACCGCAGTCGTAGGCGTGGGCCTGGGCCTCGCGGATGTTCCAGCAGATGTCGCAGGCGCGGTGTGCGTCCGAGCCAAAGGTAATGGGCACCTCGGCATGGGCAAAGCAGCGCAAGAGGCCGGTCGCGGGGTAGTAGTCGTCGAGCCCCTTGCGCGGCGCGGCAGTCGAGACCTCAACGCGCCGATTCGTGTCGTGTGCGCATTCTGCCATCTGCCCCCAGAACGGCGCGGGGTCAAAATCGGGCGCAAAGCCCTCCTTCGAAAAGCGCATGACCAGGTCGGGGTGGGCCATCACGTCAAAGTTGAGCGGGCTTTCGCAGGCGCAACACCAGTCGTCGACGTAGCGCTCCCACACGCCGCGCACGCCCAGGTTTTCCCAAACGTGCAGGTTGGTGTCATCGTCGATCCAACCGCAGCACGAATCGGGCGCATCGGGACGAACGACGTCCTCTGTCCCCGCCGTACCCGGGGTACCGGCCATGATATCGCCGGGGTTGCCAATCCAATGCACACTGCCCAGGCGTACGACGGCGCCCTGGGACCAGCGCTCAACCAAAGGCTCGCAGCCTTCATACCAATCGCACTCAAAGCCATAGATAAGCTCGAGCTCCGGCGCGATCTGCGCGGCGAGCTTGCGGGCGTCCTCAAAGGCCAGGCGATGCGCCGGCAGGTCGCCCTCGACAACCTGTACCTCGCAATTGGAATCCATGCTGGCAGGCAGGGTAAGGTGATCGGTCGAGACCATGGCACGGCAACCGGCTGCAGCAGCGGCGCGAACGTTGTCCTCAAACGAGGCGTGTCCGTCCGAGAACGAGGTGTGGGTATGGCAATCGACCAGCGGGCAGGCGGGCATGGCGACTCCTTTGCATTTGGCGAATCCGCTCCATTGTAATGGCGCGACCCCTGACGCGCCGGGAACGCTGCAAGTCGAAACCGACCGGAAAGGGCAGGCGGCGCACGCCGACGTCCGCGACGGGCAAAAGTCCCGCCCATCCCATGACGACACCCCCACGCCGCCCGCGATGTGTTAGCGTTTGGATGAACAAAACGAGCCCGTGCGGAAAGGAGCCGGACCGTATGCCATGCGATACCACATCCCCGCTGTCTCGCGAGACCGATGCGCCCGAAACTATCGTCAAACTGGAGTGCGACATCGATGACGCGTCGCCTGAGGTGCTTGCCTACGCTGCCGATTGCCTGCGCAAGGCCGGCGCCCGCGAAGTGCATTGGTTGCCGCTTTACTGCAAAAAGGGCCGTCCCGGCTGGCAGTTGCAGGTAATCTGTACCCACGAGGATATCGAGCGCCTGCAGACGATTGTCTTTTTGGAAACCACGACCAATGGCATCCGCCGCCAGGTTATGGAGCGCGTTTGCCTACCACGCCGCTTTGAGCGCGTAACAACGCCATGGGGCGAGGTGTCCGTCAAGGTGGCGACCTTGCCCGACGGCAGCGAGCGCGCGGCGCCCGAGTACGAAGACTGCGCCCGCCTTGCCCGCGAGCACAATGTGCCGCTCCAACGCGTGATGCAGGCGGTCCAGAGCGCGGCACTGCGATTTGAGTAACGCGGCCGGCGGCACGCCACGCCCAGCTCCATCAACCCCACCCGAAAGGACCACCATGAAATACCTCATCGCTTCCGACATCCACGGTTCGGCATATTGGACTGAGCGCCTGGTCGCCGCCATCGAGTCCGAGCAGCCCGACCGCATCGTCCTGCTGGGCGACCTGCTCTACCATGGCCCGCGCAACGACCTGCCGCGCGACTACGCCCCCAAGCGCGTGATTCCGCTGCTCAACGCCCTGGCCGACCGCATCATCGCGGTGCGCGGCAACTGCGATGCCGAGGTCGACCAGATGGTGCTCGATTTCCCCGTCATGGCCGACTACGCCACGCTGTTCGACGAGAGCGGCCGCGAGCTGTTCCTGACGCATGGCCATGTTTTTGGCGCCGGCATGCACAACAGCGTCGACCACGCGCCCGCGCTGCCCGAGGGCTCCGCGCTCGTCTACGGCCACACGCACATCAAGGTTAACGAGGAAAGTGAGGCGCACCCGGGCCTGTGGCTCTTCAACCCCGGCAGCGTGAGCATTCCCAAGGACGGTACGCACAGCTACGGCATCTACGAGGGCGGCGCGTTCCGTCACGTGATCATGGAGGAGGAATAACCATGGCACAGCATATGGCTCAGCAAAATGCCGAGGGTTCGCGCGACCTGTCCACGCTGGTCGACGCGTCGGCCGAGCTGCAGCATCTGGTGCAGACCATCTGGCGCCTGCGTCAGCCCGACGGCTGCCCGTGGGACCGCGAACAGACGCACCGCAGCATTGGCAAAAACATGATCGAGGAAGCCTACGAGGCGCTCGATTGCATCGAGGCGGACGACGTGGCACATCTGCGCGAGGAGCTGGGCGATGTGCTCATGCAAGTAGTACTGCATGCGCAGATTGCGGCGGACGCCGGCGAGTTTACGCTGGCCGATGTGGCACGCGATATCGACGCCAAGCTCATCCGCCGCCATCCGCACGTGTTTGGCGATGCGGATGCCGAGAGCTCCGACGAGGTGCTCAAGATCTGGGACGAGGTCAAGCTTGCCGAGAAGGCCGCCAAGGACAAGGCCGTGGCGGTGGGCGAGGCTGCGCCCGAGGGCCTGCTCGACGGCGTGCCCACGCATCTGCCAGCGCTGATGCAGGCGCAGAAGGTGTCGCGCAAGGCAGCGGCCGTGGGCTTTGAATGGGAGACGGTCCAGGATGTGTGGGACGAGGTAGCCGAGGAGCGTGCCGAGTTTGAGGCCGAGGAGCCCGGCTCGCCCGAGCGCGAGATGGAGTTTGGCGACCTGCTCTTTGCCCTGGTCAACGTTGCACGCAAGGAGGGAATCGACGCCGAGAGCGCCCTGCGCGCCAGCACGGCCAAGTTCCGCCGTCGCTGGGCTGCGATGGAGGCCGCCGTGCACGAGGCGGGCGATGACCTCGCCGCCTGCTCAACCGCTCAACTCAACGACCTGTGGGACCAAGCAAAAGCAAGCGAGTGAGGCCTGCGTCTCTCACGGCATCCATTCGTAGAGAGGTCTCTACAAGCAAAAAGCCATATACAACGGAAGATGTGCCAGCTGCGCTTCGGCATCCCACTCGAGTTGTTTAGGGTGCAACACGTAAGCCATCCCAATCTTCTTGTTAAAGCGCGCGCGGAATCGGTCGAGGGAGATGGTTCCGTATCTGCGTGGCGACTTAACTTCGACGGGGCTGATGCGCGGCTTTCCGGCGGCATTGACATAGGGTCGGGTAACGAGGAAGTCGATTTCCATGCGCTCCTCCCCCTCCTTCTTTCCGCTTTGGGAATAAAAGAAGAGCCTGTGTCCATTGGCCTTTAGAGATTGGGCAACGTAGTTTTCGGTAAGCATTCCTTCGTTCAATCCGATGTCGCCGCGAAGCACGGCCCTGTAAACGTCTTCATCGGTATCGTTGTTGTCAGAGAAGGCAAGCGTTACAAGCAGGCCGGTGTCTGCCATGTAGCACTTGAGGGCCGTTTGCTCCATGCTGAGTGAAAGGCCCACGCTCGGTTCGCTTGCGGCATAGCAGATATTGGCAATTCGCGCGTCTGCCAGCCAAAAGAAGGCTTCTTCGTAGGTGCGCATGCGTGCGTTTTTATCAAGTGAGGAAAGCTTGAATCGTTTTTCGTGCCTAGAGAGCTGACCCGGGATGCCATCGAGTACGGAGACGACTTTGAATTCGTAACCGGTTGCAAAACGAGAGATATCGTTGCGATAGAGCTGAACGATTCGGCGCTTCGAAGCGTCGACGGGCGCAAAAGCGCGCTGTTCAACATAGATGGATACCGGCTCAGGCATGCCGCCTACAAGCATGTATTCGCGCATAAGGGAGAGCGCTCTGCGATGTAGGGCATCGGGGAGCGGCTTCATCTTGTTAAAACTCATGCGAATGAGATCGGCCAGCCCCTTTTCGTCCATGCCCCAAAGAAACTCCTCAAAGTCGAGGGGCTCAAGTTCCAGAGACTCTTCTTCGGACGGGATGACGATATCTTTAATGTTCTGCTTGATGCTGAGCAGGGATCCAGTTTCGATGTAGTCGTAACGTCCGTCTGCAACGAGATACTTGATGAGTCCGCGTGCTTGCGGGTACATCTGGACCTCGTCAAAGACGATAAGCGTCTCATGTTCATAGAGTTTGACGTTATAGAAAACCGAGAGATAGAGGAAGAGCGAGTCGAAGTCAGTGCGATAGTCCTCA
>CABRZC010000089.1 GCA_902475375.1 uncultured Collinsella sp.
CGGTTGATATGTCGCATGTCGAGAGTGGTATGACTGGGGCGCCTGTTTGAGTCGAGGTACTGCTTCAATAGCGTGAACTAATCCGCTTTCAGCTCAGAATTAATAAGGGATACGCTTAGGCTAATCGGATGTCTTTTCTAGTTGAGAATGCGCCCTATTCGGATCGGATACCGAATAGGGCGCGGAGCTATTTATTGGTGCATGATTATGGACTCGCGAATTATGGCGGGAGCCAGTTTGTTGTCCAACTTGACAACGGTGGGACAGCCTAGGGCTTCTTTAGTGAGCCTGTCGACAAACGACCAGTTTGCATTTGCGATGTTGTAGCCGCTAAACCGCCCAACAAAATCGCCTATCTGTACTAGATCGCCCAGATATATCTCCAGCGGCGGTTTCTTCATGGCACTTTCGGGCACGGGTTTCCAGGCTTTTCGGCCAGTATGCGCCTTCGCAATCCTGGGCACATACGTCCCATCCTTAAGTGCAGGAATATCCGCCTTATAGACGGGGTCTGCGTACCAAGCACCCTGCCCCTTCTTGGCCTCCGGGTCATGCCAGAGCCTCAGGCACAACATCTCGCTCACCTTGATGACCGACTTCTCGTCTGCCGACACAACGGCGTTGCCCATGACGATGTCCTTATCGGAGCTCGCCTTGCGAGCAATGTCTTTGCCCTGTGCATTAACGCCGGCATAGCGATAGACCGTCTGCTCGAACAACTCGCCCTTTCCCTTACGCGGAACAAAGCGGGTGGGTACGACGAAATCGTGCGCCGCGCGTACTTCGTTCGCAAAGGTTTCCCAGGGCATAACACTTTCGAGAGCCTTCATGATGGCATCGCGGCGTTGGGTCTCGTTCATACCTCTGGTTATGCTCCAGTGTGTCTCTTGGTTGATTCGAGCGGTTTTAATCACGAGGCTTCGACTACATGCTGCAATCACACAAGCATCGGTGGCATGGTGACGATCGTCCGAGCGGTCTTTTTCGCCATTCGAGCCAAAGTTAAGCCCCCACCTGCGACGCAGCCATGCGGTCGCTCTGCCAGTGGTAGGAACAACATGTGCTTTTGCGCCATCATCGGGGAACAGCAGGCAGTCGGCGAGGTAAGCGCATACTTCTCGCGACATATAGGCGGTGTCGGTGAAGCTGCGTGCTAAGAATTCGCCTTCCTTGGTATCAAGGTCTTTTTCCAGCAGGAAGTTCTTTTTGCGACGGCTGAGTTTCTGGTTTTCCTGAACGCGACGCTCAAAAGCATCCCATGAAGGCGCGCCGTCGTGGGACATCCATTCGTAAGGCGTCTGTTCGCGTTTGTCCTGATTGCTTTTGGCGAGGACTAGGACTTTGTTGTTGCGAGAGTTTTCTCCCGTGCGAGAGAACGGCAGGATGTGGTCGATCTGCGTGTAGGTGTCGTCGCTAATTAGGCGATCGACTTCGATTTTAGCGCCCGTGTAAAGATCGAAGCATTCCTGCTCTTCCCACAGGCGGTACTTCTCTATCTGTTTGCCCGTGACCTCATCTGCTGTGCAGCCGCGCAGTTCAGCGATTTGTCCGGCAATGCGCTCACGATTTTTCTCATTCTTCTTATTGGCCTTGGCAATCTCGTCTTTTGCGCGCTGAGGCAACCTGAGCTCTCGATCAAGCTCAACGTGGATTTCGTTTGGCACGCCCCACTTGCGGCAGACGGCGTTGACCACTTTTCGCATTTGCGACATGGAGCGAATGACGACGGGATTGTTATTTGTCCGACCGGTACGTTCGATCCAGGTCTCATAGGGCATCAGGCGATCGGAGCGCTCGAGCTGGGCGCCAGCGATGCGCAGTCCCAGCAGACCGCAGTCATTTTCGGCCTGCGTAAGGTTGAGGACCTCGGGCTCCTCGAGGCAATCGAGCAACATGTCGAGTGCTTTTTTGGAACGGTTGCCATAGCCGTTAAGAGCTTTGGATGAATAGGGAAGCCTGCAAAGCGCCTCGATCTCCGCTTCCGAGAGCGGTAACCCCTGAAGCTGCTCTTGGAGTACGGGGAGAGCTGAAGAGTATGCCACTGCCTCCATAACGGCATCGGCGAGATTGCGGTCATCGCGCAAACGCTGCAGGAGAATGGGGTTGGCTGCATTGAGGGTATTGCGGAGCACGCGCCATCCCTTGGGCTTGTACACCTCGCGCGTTTTTTCGTCGGCAGCTGGAACTCCCTTAAAGTAATCGCCGGAACTAAGGTCGAGCGCTTTTCTGAGGGCGCCGAATTTAACAGCACAATCTTTGTTGCCTCGAATTGGCTCGCACGAGAACAGGATTGCAATGCACTCATCGCGCTCCGTTGCGCTCAGGGCGCGAGAGGTCCCGTTTTCGTGGATGATGGTGATGTTGCCGAGTGCGCCATAGGCTGAAACGAGTTCGCTCGTAAGCGTGCAGCGTGCAGCTCGTTTTTCTGTTGGGAAGTATGAGCAGTGGCCAACGAGGTCGTACGTGCGGCGGTCGAAGTCTTTGCGCGAACGCTCCCAATCGCAAACCTCGATATATGCGGTCTCAAATTCCGGCGAAGCGTATTTGGAGCCAAAGGAGCGTTGAGCATCAAATAGGATATGAGTTTCTTCGATAAGCTGGGCGTGCGTTACACACTTGTCGTAATTGCCGCCACGATTGCGACTTTGAGGCTGCTGAGCGAGCCATTCGCCAACGGTACGGCACGAGGTCTCCGCAATTGCTTCCTTGTTGGCCGCAAGGGCGGATAGAACCTTGCCGCCTTCGCTTGATTTGTCCTGATTGCCTTCTCCGTGGGGGATGTATCCACGGCGCTTGCAGAGGGAGTAAAGGACTAGCGCCCACTCGCGATCGTTGAGCAGGCGGTCAAGCCCATCAACGCGAAGCTTGAGCGGCTGCTTGTCGCCTTTTGTGGTGTGGAAGTACTCTTTGGTGGCGTCTTGGGGGATGAGGCCATAAGCCTTGAGGATTTGGAGACAGTGCTTCAAGCGCGCCTGGGTACGGTCAATGTTTCGACGGGTAGAGCGGAAGCCCCTGCGAATAACCGCAAGACTTTGGCCCGTTTTAGGATGAGTTGGAGAGTCAAATAATCTGACGCCCAAATCCAGGATTTCATGATTGGCCGTGTCGATAAGTGCGAATCCGCAGCTTGCAATTCCTGGATCCATGCCAAGCACAAGATGCCTGGGAAGTCCGAGCTTCCCAATTTCGCGATTGATGGTGATCTCCATGGAGCACCCCTCTCTAATAAGAACTCTAGAGAACAGTACCATCGCGTGAGGACATGGGCCGAGCTTGTTAGCCGAGCGGTCATTTTGTTAGGCAAATGGAAATGATTTATACAGCCTTACATATCGGTTACCGGATGATGCTGTTTGTTGAAATTGAATCCCGACTGAATCCCGCGCTGAGATTGAATGGCGGGACAGTTACGATGCTCGGCTTGCTTGCAGGTTTGTAGAGCTCCTTGCATTCCTTCTTAAAGTCGAACGCCATGTTGGCCGCCTTTCTGCGTATCGGCCTGCTTAGATAGCGGAATCATATTATAGAAACGAACAGCTGCTCGAATGATTTGGCTGACAGATAGAGATGCGTGCGTTGTGTTTGGCGGTCGGCCTGATCCCGTCGATGATTTCTCTGCCTCCCCGTAGCCTCATCTATGGCTGCCGTTTTCCCATATAAACCCTGTCAAAATAAACCTGTCCCTTTTTGGTCGGTGCGAAATGGGTAATACTAAAGAGTTATCCGACCAGATGGGAATTACTCGATGGCTTATATCGAATTCAAAGACGTCATCAAGGCATACGGCGAGGGCGACGCCCGCATTCACGCGCTCGACGGCGCGAGTTTTACGGTCGAGCGCGGTGAGCTCGCCATTATCCTGGGCGCCTCGGGCGCCGGCAAGACCACGGCGCTCAACATCCTGGGCGGCATGGATACGGCGACTTCCGGCACCGTGACGGTGGACGGGCGCGACGTGAGCTCTGCCAACGAGGCGCAGCTCGTGGAATACCGCCGCGCCGACGTCGGCTTTGTCTTCCAGTTCTACAATTTGGTCCCCAACTTGACGGCGCTCGAAAACGTTGAGCTCGCGGCTCAGATCTGCCCCGATTCGCTTGATGCCGAACAGACGCTTCGTCAGGTTGGCCTGGGCGAGCGCCTGGGCAACTTTCCGGCACAGCTTTCGGGCGGCGAGCAGCAGCGCGTGTCCATTGCCCGCGCACTGGCCAAGAATCCCAAGCTGCTTTTGTGCGACGAGCCCACGGGTGCACTCGACTACAAAACCGGCAAGCAGATCTTGCAGTTGCTACAGGACACCTGCCGCAAGCAGGACATCACGGTCATTATCATCACCCACAACTCCGCGCTGGCGCCCATGGCCGATCGCCTGATCCGCTTTAAGAGCGGCCGCGTGGAGAGCGAGACGGTCCAGCAAAATCCCGTGCCTATCGAGACGATCGAGTGGTAGCGCCCATGGACCAAGATTGCCAAAACAGCCAAAACCACGATACGGAGCACGCGGGCCGCGACCGGGAGTTCGCGACCTACCGTACCGCCCAAAGCTCAAACGATATGGTGCCGACGGTTTTTCGCCGTGGCATCTACCGTACGATTCGGGGCAGTCTTAAGCGCTTCCTATCTATCGTGGTCATCACTGCGCTTGGCGTGAGCGTGATGTGCGGCCTTAAGGCGGGCTGCGAGGATTTGTGCGATTCGGTCGACGCCTATTTTGACCAGCAGAATGTCTATGACATTAACGTGCAGTCGACCTATGGCCTTACGCGCGACGATCTCGCGGCTATCCAAGAGGTCGACGGCGTCGAGACGGTCGAGGGCATCTACACCGAGACCGCCTACACCGCCGTGGGCACAACGCGCGAGCGCGTGGTCGTGCAAAGTCTCTCCAAGGAGAACATCGATCAGCCGGTGCTGGTGAGCGGCGATTTGCCCGAGAGCGCCGATGAAGTCGCGGTGACTTCGAAGTTCCTGAAGGCTTCGGGCAAAAAGCTCGGCGATACGGTGAGTTTTGCCGCCAATGACGCGAGCTCGTCCAACCAAAGTGCCAAGGATCAGTTTGCCGCGGGCGATTACACCATTACGGCCGAGGTCCTCGATCCTACCGACGTGAGCTCCGACTCGACAGTCAACGCCTTTCGCGCTGCTTCGGCTGCGGACTATAAGTTCTATGTGAGCGAGGATGCCGCGACATCTTCTTCCTACTCCGCAGTCCACGTGATCGTCGAGGGAACCAAGAGTCTTAACTCCTATTCAGATGCCTACACGACAAAGATCAACGAGGTCAAAGGCAACATCGAGAAGATCCGCGAGGAGCGTGAGAAGGCGCGCGTCCAGGAGTTGACGGTTGACACGCCGTCAAGCTTGGATACGGCCGAGCGTCAGGCCGCCATGCTCTTTGGGATCGAGCAGGATAACATCAACCGTATGGCCGAGGGCAGCGAGGAGCGCGTCCAGGCTCAGGCCGAGTTGGACCAGCGCCGCGCCGCCGCCGACCAGCATTTTGCCGATGCCCGCGCCGAGCTTTCCGATCTGGGCGAATGCACCTGGTACATTCAGGACCGCGGTAACATCGCAAGCTACTCGAGCGTCGAGAGCGACAGTTCTTCGATCGAGGCCATCGCCACGGTTTTCCCATTTATCTTCTTTGTCGTCGCTGTGCTCATCAGTCTTACCACCGCCACGCGCATGGTCGAGGAGGAGCGCACGCTTATTGGCCTGTACAAGGCGCTTGGCTATTCACGCGAGCGCATCCTGTCCAAATACGTGGACTATGCGCTGTGGGCATGTCTGATCGGCGGCGTGCTCGGCAACATCATCGGATTTGTGGGCCTGCCGCTGTTCCTGTTTACGGTGTTTGACGACATGTACTCGCTGCCCCAGATGTTGCTTTCGTACGACATCGTGTCCTCAATCGTCTCGGTGGCGCTGTTTGCCGTGGGCGTGGTGGGCGCTACGATTATCGCCTGCCGCCACGAGATGGCCGAGACCCCAGCCTCGCTCATGCGTCCCAAGGCCCCACGCGCCGGCTCTCGCATCTTGCTTGAGCGCATCGGCTTTATCTGGCGCCGCATGGGCTTTTTGAACAAGGTGGCAGCACGTAACCTGTTCCGCTACAAAAAGCGCGCTTTTATGACCATCTTCGGTATCGCCGGCTGCACGGCGCTCGTGATCTGCGGTATGGGCATTCGCGACACGTCGGTGGCGCTTTCGCCCAAACAGTACGGGCATATCACGCGCTACGACCTGCTGGCGGTCGCCAATCCCGACGATTTTTCGCAGACGTGCGCGGCATTGGATGAGCGCAGCGCGGCCAATGATTTCAACGTGACCGTGACCTCGACCCTGCCGATTATGACCGACAACGTCACCTTTACGTTTGGCGGCAAGAGCGAGACCGTGCAGCTGATCGTGGTGCCCGATAACCGCACGAGTGACTTGGGCGATTACGTGCGTCTGGAGGATGAGTCCAAAGAACCGCTGCCTTTGCGTGACGGAGACGTGTATCTGAGCAAAAGTTCACAGCTGGTGCTGGGGATTCAGCCGGGCGATACGGCTCACGTCCAGGATTCGTCGCTCAATGTTGCCAAGGTCAAAGTCAGCGACATTTCGCTTAACTATCTGGGCAACACGCTTTACATGACGCAGGGCACCTATGAGCGTGCGTTCGGTCGAAGCGCACGTCTTAACGGCGTCTTTGTGCTGCTTAAGGGCTCGTCGGCCGACCAGATTGCGTTTAGCAAGAATCTTAAGAGTGACGGTTGGCTTACGATTTCGAGTACGGCCGAGCATTGGGAAAACTATGAGGCGAACTTTACGATTATCAATTCGGTCGTGGTGCTCGTGACCTTCATGGCGGCGTGCCTATCGTTTGTGGTGGTGTTTACGCTGTCCAACACGAATATCTCCGAGCGCGAGCGCGAGCTGGCGACCATTAAGGTGTTGGGCTTCCGTCGCGGTGAGGTGCACCATTACGTCAACAAGGAGACGTTGATCCTCACGGCGATTGGCGCTGCGCTGGGCGTGCCGCTGGGCGGCTTGCTGGCCGAGAGTTTTACGTACATTTTGCAGATGCCGTCGCTGTACTTTGACGTCGAGGTCGAGCCGCTAAGCTACGTGCTATCTGTGCTGCTGGCCTTTGGCTTTACGTTTATCGTCAACCTCGCCACCAATCGTACCCTCAACAAGATCGACATGGTCGGGGCCCTCAAGAGCGCTGAGTAACCTACCAAAAAGGGACAGGTTTATTTTGGCAGGTTTTATCTGGGCAAACGCCGGGCACCTACGGGCGACCCGGCGTTTGCCCCGTTTTGCTGGGGATGTCTGTCGTTCAGTGCTCTTACTGGCCAATCCAGTGTTGCGCATAGCTCTTAATGTCCTCGGTAAAACCGTCAAGGTCGTCAAGGGTGATCACGCTGTCGATAAGCAAATTGGCTATCTCGCGGTGCATTGTGCTGCGGCGAATGTCGTTTGCAATTACGCCTGAGGATAGCTTGTCTCTATTGAGGTGCTCTTCTAGTGCCCAAAATCTACTGGACGCTTCGCTGTCGCCGTTCAGCATCTCAACGTACTGGCTGATGAGCTTTTCCATATAACGTTCTTGCCATTGAGGAAGCATTTTCTTAAACAGCTTCCAGTCGCTTTCGGCTACGTCGCGCATATGTCCTCCGCTCGTCAAACGGGCTTTCCATTTGCCTTTCATTCTATTTGGTTTTCGCTCGCAGGCGTGGATGAGAGGCTCTCTTTAGCCTTCGAGATTGGGCTTGAATGGGTCGTATGCCACAAAA